>JBGTCT010000034.1:0-17542 GCA_041748695.1 Aquaticitalea sp.
CTGCGCACTTTTTGCCAATTAATATGTTCGTTGAGGTGGTTCACATGACGTTCGCGGTCTTCGCTATGGTTTTTTAAATGGAGTAAAAAGGTCAATAAAGACACTTCTATCCGTTGTTGCTTTTCTCGGTACATCACTGCAATAAGACCTTTGCTCGGAGCGAACATATAGACGATAAAAAACAAAACGCCCAACATCGTCGTAATCGAACCAGCAATGGATGCATCCAGCCAATGTGCAAACCAATAGCCTGAAATCGCACTAAAAACGCCAAATAGAATGGCCAACCCTAGCATTTTCTTTAAATCTGTAGTCAGTAAATAAGCGCTTGCCGCAGGCGTGATCATTAAGGCTACCACTAATATGGCACCAACAGCATCAAAAGCGCCAACTGTCGTCACTGACGAAACGGTCATTAATCCGTAATGGATGAGGGATGGAGAAAAACCCAATGAGGCCGCAAGTCCGGCATCAAAGGTGCTAATTTTTAATTCCTTAAAAAAGGCAAAGAGCAGACCAACGGTCAGTATCAAGATGGAACCGATGACCCAAAGTGATTTTGGTCCGACATCCATCCCAAATATCAGTAATCGGTCGAAGGGAGCAAAGGCCAATTCGCCCAACAAAACGGCATCGACATCGAGATGCACGTCATTCGCATTTTTGGCAATCATAATCACACCAATACTGAACAATGCCGGAAACACCAAACCGATAGCCGTGTCTTCTTTTACCAAACCTGTTTTTTGAATGCGCTCTACCAAAACAACAGTTATGACTCCAGTTAAAGCGGCAAGAAAAATCAATACTGGCGAGTTGAGGTCTTGGGTTATGAAAAAGCCAATAACAATTCCTGGTAAAATGGAGTGACTGATGGCATCACTGATCATGGCCATTTTTCGGAGCACCAAAAAGGTTCCTGGGATGGCGCATGCAATAGCAACCAAACTCGCAATTAGCTGTATTTCAATTTGTGCGTTACTCATCTGTTGTCTGTTGATTGTACAAATTGGAAGCTGTATCGAAGCCTTTTTGTGTTAAACTCCACATGGTTCCATCGAGAATTACATAATTTTTGTCTACAAGTTTTTGTAAAGTCTTTCGTGTAAATCCATGAAAATTGTTTAAAATCTTTATGGTATGCGGATGTGAAATGTTTTCGTGATTTTTTGCAATATGGTGCATTAAGGTCAAGGTTTTTTGCAATTCCAAATCTCTTCTATTGGTGATAAATCGAATGTGCCGAAATAATAATCCCCTGCTTGGTGAAAAAATAAAAGAGAACACAACAAATGTGGAAGCAACCAGAACGATCACTGGTCCTGTAGACAAATTATTCTGACTTGCGCTAATGGCTGTTCCAATAACGCCTGTAACGGCACCAAAAACTGCTGCCAGAACCACCATTCGCGCCAAACTATTGGTCCATTGTCGTGCCGCGGCGGCAGGTGCCAACAGCATAGCACTCATAAGCACCACCCCTACAGTCTGCAAACCTAAAACAATGGCGAGGACAATGAAACTAGTGATCATGATGTCGATGGTTTTTGTATTGAATCCCAAAGTTTGGGCATAATCCTTATCAAATAATAAAAGTTTGAATTCTTTCCAGAAGAATAATAATGTAATCAAACAAATTCCGGTGACGATGGCTATTAACCATACATCACTTTCCACCAAGGTTGCAGCCTGTCCAAATAAATATTTGTCCAAACCAGCTTGATTGGCGTTAGGCTGTTTTTGGATAAATGTGAGCAGTAACATTCCGAATCCGAAGAACAATGAAAGAATCAGTCCCAAGGCAGTATCCGATTTAAGATGTGTTTTTGTGATGATACCTCGAATCCAAAATGTTCCAATCAGTCCGCTGACCAAAGCGCCCAAGAGAAGTGTATTACTGTCTTTAGCTCCAGTAATAAGAAATGCAATGGCAATGCCTGGCAAGGCCGCATGCGAAATGGCATCGCCCAACAGACTTTGTTTTCGCAACACTGCAAAGCTTCCCAGCATCCCTGTGACGGCGCCGAGAATAGCTGTTCCGAGGGTGATGGTTCGAAGTGTGTAGTCGCTGAAGACTAATGAAAAGTATTCTTGTATTTCCATAATTTACCCTTGCAAAGGCAAGAATCTCATGAGTATTATTTCAAATTTTATTGTATTCAATCATCTTCCCTACAAAAAGAATGACAAATTATTTATCTTTTAATTCGAGTAATTACTGAAAACTGCGACTGCAGACTGTGACTTTTTACTCCTGAATACTCACCTTATAATTAATCCCATAAGTCTTCGTCAAATTATCATCATTGAAAATATCCTTAACTGGCCCTGTGGCAATTTTTTTCACATTTAAAAAGGTGACCCAATCAAAGTATTCGGGAACAGTCTGTAAATCATGATGCACTACAATGACGGTTTTGCCAGCTTTTCGAAGTTCTTTCAGAATGTTAATTATGGCGATTTCGGTGGTGGCATCAACGCCTTGAAACGGTTCGTCCATGAAATAAATAGAAGCATCTTGTACCAGGGCACGTGCTAAAAAAATCCGTTGTTGCTGACCGCCCGAAAGTTGACTGATCTGCCTGCTTTTAAAAGGCAACATACTTACCTTTTCCAAAGCTTCGAGGGCTGCTTTTTTTTCCTTTTGTCCTGGACGTTTTATCCATCCCAGACTTCCATAGGTTCCCATCATGACCACATCTAAAGCAGTGGTTGGGAAATCCCAATCTACACTTCCTTTTTGCGGCACATAGGCCACAAGCGAACGTTGTTTCTCATAGGGTTTTCCATAGATACTGACACTTCCTGCGATGGGTTTTAAAATCCCCAAAATTGCTTTGATGAGTGTTGATTTTCCGGCTCCGTTTGGTCCAACAATCGCCATCAATACACCTTCCGGAATTTCGAGATCAATATCCCAAAGAACAGGTTTGTAATTATAGGCAACCGTTAAATCATCCACTTTTACTGCCATCACCCCTGCGAAAGCGGGAGCATCATGATCGGGGTTCTGATTACTCATGTTTTTCTATATGTTTTAAAACATTCAAAATCTTATTTAAGCGCATTTACTATGGTGTTCACATTGTACTCAAACATACCTATGTAAGTTCCTTCAGCAGTTCCTTTTGTTCCCAACGCATCAGAATATAGGGTTCCTCCAATCGTTACATTGTGACCCTTCGACTTTACAGCAGCTTGCAAGGCTTCAATGGTACGTTTTGGCACCGAACTTTCGACAAAAATCGCCTTCACGTTGTTTTCAATTATAAAGGCCGACAGTTTTTGAACATCTTGTACGCCAGCTTCGGTCGCTGTTGACAAACCTTGCAAACCGACCACCTCAAAACCATAACTTTTACCGAAGTAATTAAAGGCATCGTGGGCTGTCACCAATATCCGTTTTTCTTTTGGAAGTGTTTCAATGGTGAATTTTATTTTTTCTTGCAAAGCATCCAATTGTGCCAAATAACGGGTTTCATTGGCTTTATAATTCACTGAATTGTCAGGGTCTCTTTCCGAAAGTACTTCTGCGACTTTTTTTGCAAACAACTTGAAATAGTCGATATTGAACCACACATGAGGATCATAATTGGATGCAAAATAATCGGAACCTATCAAGGTGTTTTTATCAATTTCTTCGGCCAAGGCAATGGGTGTTTTGGTATTGCTTCCCATCTTTTCAAAGACTTCCACAAGTTTTCCTTCCAAATGCAGTCCGTTGTAAAAAATAATATCGGCGTTAACCAGTTTTGTGACATCGCCTTCACTGGCTTTATACAAATGCGGATCGACACCACTTCCCATTAATCCTTCCGCATTCACATAATCTCCGCCGATGTTTTTCACCAAGTCGGTAATCATGGTTGTTGTAGACACGATGTTTAGTTTTCCGTTATCTTTTTTTTCGTTTTTGCAACTGAATAGGGTGCTTATAAAGAGCAGGAATAGAAACGTTTTTTTCATCAGTCTAAAAATTTATTACGAAGATACTTAAAATAATTACCATTAATTCAAAGTATATCTTATGCCAATAAATGCCCTAATACCTTGATTTGGCCCATAGACGTATGAAGGGTCAAAGGTCAATGCATACGGATTACCGGGAGTTGCTACCACGTTTCCTTGAGCATCAAACTGAACATTTTCGTCAAAAGGATCGTCAGCTCTGGCGATTATAAATGGATTTCCTCTATTTGGAGTCCAGTTCAAGAGATTTTTAACACCTCCATAGAGGTCGAAATTCTTAAATCCATCATACGTAAATTGAATGTTTTGAATACTCCAAACAGTAGAATATTCTTGTCTCGGATCAAGCGGTCCTAAAGTTGGTAATCGCATGGGTCCATAAATGTTTCCTGTGTAATCTATAGTAATATTGGTCGGATAATATTTGTATGAAAGTCCCCATGTACCTGTAAAACGTTCGGTTAAGATTTGGCGTGTCTTAATACCGTTTTCGGTCTGTAATACATCCTGAAATGTGACACCAATTGACCCTTTTATTCCGTTGGCTAAAACACCATCAACATTGAAACTGATGCCTTTTGTTGTCGAATACCCATCTAAATTATCGTAAATAATCAGATTGGGATTTGTGTCATAATCTGGAATTATCGCGTTTGTAAAATGGGTGTACCAAAAGGACGCATCAAATGTAAAAATCATCCCTTGTTTGGTATATAATTTTTTAAGATAGTTGATATTGACGTTATAGGATTGTTCGGGATTCAATTCTTCTTCAATAATAACGTCTCTTGCACCTGTTAAGGCTGCATGTTCTTCTGTGAATAAATTAACCACTCTAAAGCCAGTTCCTGCATTTAATCGAATGATATCATCTTCGCTTGGTTTGTATTTATAAGCAATTCTTGGCGTTATGATAGAACCATGGCGTTTGTCATAATCATATCGTAATCCTAAAAGTAGATTTTGCTTGTCTGTCAATTTAATTTCGTCCTGTGCAAATAAAGAAGGAATTGCAACTTTATTCGCTTCAAGTGTTGCAGTTGTATTATCATTATAATAATTATATCTCACTGCTGCTCCAAACAGCAAATCGTGGTTTTCCAAAGTTTTATCCCAAACCAGCTGTCCAAATCCTATGCGTTGCTTTGCGAGATATGGCGTATTTCCATAAACCGAATTTTGGTCATGGTCTGAATATGAAAATTGAAAATTAACTTTTTCGGTAATTGGTAATTCATAATTACCTAAAAATTCATAACGGGTTGTGTAAATGCTTTCGCCATACACTTCATCGCCACCTCTAAAACTTTTATTCCATTGTAATTCACCTCCCCAACGATCTTCATAAAAGAAACGACCTGCGAGAGAGAATTTTCTGTTTTCTGCTCTTTTGAAAGTCCATTTTTGAAAGAAGGAAATTCGATCCTGTAAAGTAAGATCTGTAAAGTTATCGTTGTTATTGTCAATTTTATTACTGTAGTTGAAATAATTAGTACCGAACAACAATGTGGCTTTTTCTCCCACTTTAGCCTTAAAACCAGCATCTACATTGAGCTCTCCCCAACCGGAAACGAATGAATCTGCAAAAAAAATAGGTGCATTTTCTGGTAGTTTAGTAATGATATTGATTAAACCACCAACCGCTTCACTTCCATATAGAGATGATGCTGGACCTTTAACAATTTCTATTTGCTCAATCAAAGAATTGGGAATACCTGACAATCCATAAACCGTTGATAATCCGCTAACAATGGGCATACCATCAATCAAGACGAGCGTATAAGGGCCTTCAAGACCATTAATGTGAATATCTCCTGTGTTACAAACATTACAATTAAGTTGAGGTCTCACACCATTCACATTTTGAAGTGCTTCAAAGATATTTGGTGTCGGGTTTTTCTTTAAGAATGAGGAAGAATATATTTCAACAGGTACTGCACTTTCCAGACGACTCACAGGTTTGAGTGTACCTGTGATTACGATTTCGTCTAAGGAATCGTCGTTTTGCATTTCAATAGTTAAATTGTCGATATCTCGTTTGACTTCGATCTTTTTTTTGACAGTTTTATAACCGACAAATGAGGCAACAATTTCATAGTCTCCTTGAGATATGTTCAATAATTTGAAATTTCCGTGGTCATCAGTTGAAGTGCCAATAGTAGTACCATTGATGTAAACACTAACGAGGGGCAAGCCTTCTCCATCAGAGACCACTTGACCATTTATTTGAAACGATTCTTGACCAATAGCAATTAAGCTTGTAAATAGAAACAAACTGTTAATTAGATTCATACAAATAATAAATTACAAAAATATAAAATAATTTTTAGAATAGTCTAAAAATAAAATAATATCGCAATATGTGTATATTTGTAACATACACTTTATCTATGCTAACACTTACAGAAGAGAATTATATCAAAGCGATTTATCATTTAGGTAAATATGGAAAAGACTTGGTCAATACCAATGCTATCGCCGAGTCTTTGGACACCAAAGCGTCTTCGGTTACTGATATGGTTAAGAAACTTTCAGAAAAGGACTATATCAATTATACAAAATATCAAGGTGTCTCGTTAACTGACAAAGGGAAAAATGTGGCGATAAATATTATTAGGAAACATAGACTTTGGGAAGTGTTTTTGGTAGAAAAACTCAATTTTACTTGGGATCAAGTACATGAGGTTGCCGAACAATTGGAACATATCAAATCACAGAAACTAATTGATGAGTTGGATGCGTTTTTGGGCTTTCCCAGATATGATCCGCACGGAGATTCGATTCCTGATAAAAACGGTAAATTTGAACAAATCGAAAAAACGAGTCTTTCAAACGCTAAGGAAGAGTTGAATTATGTGTGTGTCGGCGTTAATGATAGTTCAGTGGAATTCTTGAAGTATCTTGATAATCACAACATCGCTTTAGGATCTAATATCAAAGTTTTACACAAAGAACCCTTTGATCAATCTATAAAAATCAAATTGAATGGCAAAGAACTTACTGTTTCTCAAAGTGTTAGTAAAAATTTGTTTTTAAAAGAAGAATAAAAGTTTAGTGAGACAGTTTTTATTCATTTGTCTAAAAAATTATCAAGAGATAATCATCCAACTTTCATAATAATATAAAAATCAAACAGATGAATCGTTTTGTTTTCTTTTTCTTCATTTTTTCATTCGTAAATTTTTCGCAAGCTCAACAACAAAAACTACCATTTCAACCTTTAGATGTTTTTGAATTAGAATGGGCTTCCGACCCACAAATATCACCAGATGGAACACAGATAGTTTACAGAAGAAACGGTTTTGACGTTATGAAGGATAATTCAAGAGGGAATCTTTGGATTCTCAATTCGGATGGGAAGTCGCATAGAAAATTAACCTCAAGAGAAGTCAATGAATCACAAGCAAGTTGGTCACCATTAGGAGATCGCATCGCATTTGCAAGCTCAACGGAAGAAGGCTCCGAAATTTATATGTATTGGACAGCAACAGGGCAAATAGCAAAACTTTCACAATTAGAGAATTCACCAAGTTCATTGACGTGGTCACCAGATGGAAAATCATTGGCTTTCACAATGTTCATTTCTGAAAAGCCGCCTGTGGTTGCTAAAATGCCAGAAAAACCAAAAGGTGCAAAATGGGCAGAACCTGCGAGAA
This sequence comes from Aquaticitalea sp., assembly GCA_041748695.1. Classification (GTDB taxonomy): domain Bacteria; phylum Bacteroidota; class Bacteroidia; order Flavobacteriales; family Flavobacteriaceae; genus JBPOFM01. The sequence continues at coordinate 7,626 of JBGTCT010000034.1, forward strand.
TCACAGATCGATTAAAACACGAAGCAGATGGAAGTGGTTATATGGAGCCTGGTTTCACCCATATTTTTATGATTCCAGCGGAAGGTGGTTCGCCGAGACAAATCACGACTGATAACTATAACCATAGTGGTAGCTTATCCTTTTCTCCCGATGGAAAAACGATTTATTTTTCAGCAAACCGATTTGAGGATTGGGAATACCGATTCAGAAATAGTGAAGTCTATAAGGTGGATGTGACCACAAAAACTATAACGGCCTTAACATCTCAAGAAGGACCAGATTATTCACCAGTTGTCTCTCCCGACGGAAAAATGATTGCTTTTTTAGGATATGAAGATAAAGTTCAAGACCATCAAAACACCTTATTGCATTTGATGAGTTCTGATGGAAGCAATAAAGGAGTTATTTCTACAAAATTGGATGAAAGCTTATCAGATATAAAATGGGACCAACATGGAAAAGGATTATACTTTATGTACGATCAAAAAGGCAATTCCAAAATAGGTCATATCACAACTTCGGGAACTATCACAAAATTGGCTGATAACGTTGGCGGAACAACCATCGGAAGACCTTACGCTTCTGGTTCATATTCGGTTTCCACAAATGGGGCCATCGTTTACACGCAATCTCGACCAGAATATCCTGCAGAATTGGCTGTGATTCAAAATAAAAAAGACGCTAAATTGATTACCAATTTGAATGCTGATGTCCTTTCGTATCGCGAACTTGGGAAAGTTGAGGAAGTTTGGTACAAATCATCTGTCGATGGACGCGATATTCAAGGATGGATTGTAAAACCACCTTTTTATGAGGCTTCCAAAAAATATCCTTTGATGGTAGAAAATCATGGAGGACCCATTCTCAACTATGGTGACCGATTCACTGCAGAAATCCAGTTATATGCGGCTGATGGTTATTTGGTTTTTTATCCGAATCCTAGAGGTAGCACAAGCTATGGCGAAGAATTTGGGAACTTATTGAAAAACAATTATCCAGGTGATGATTATAATGATGTGATGGATGGTGTTGATTATTTGGTCAATAAAGGGCTTGTGGACAACGAAAAATTATTCGTCACAGGTGGAAGCGCTGGTGGTATTATGACTGCTTGGATGATTGGAAAAAACAATCGTTTTAAAGCTGCTGTTGTTGTCAAACCAGTAATGAATTGGATTAGTAAAACTTTGGTTGCTGATAACTATTTTGGATATGCTGATACTCGTTATCCAGGACAACCTTGGGAAAATTTTGAAACCTATTGGAAGTTTTCTCCAATTTCATTGGTTGGAAACATAGAAACACCAACAATGGTTATGGTTGGTATGAATGATTTACGAACACCTCCAAGTGAAGCAAAGCAGTTATACCACGCCCTAAAACTTCGAAAAATTGAAACCGTTTTGGTGGAAATTCCAGATTCTTACCACAATATCGCTAGTAAGCCAAGTAATTTAATAGCCAAGGTAGTGTATACCTTGGCTTGGTTTAGGAAGTTTAATTAAAAATGTAGTACGCTTGGGTATAAAAATAGAACGAATGTGAAACACGCAAATTTCGATTAAGAACGAACTCGAAACAAGTTTAACTTCTTCAATGTATTCTTGTATCGCTTATATGTACATATAGTTGGCAACTGTATTTTTATTTATGTTTGTGATTTGGTTCCCAAATTAGTCTTATAAAAGAGCTTAATCTTTCATTTTCTCTATTAACAGGAATTCCTGCGACTATTCCGATTAATAGGTTTTCGGCAATTCCTAATCGCATTTGTGGGCGCAAAGTCATGTCAAAGTCTTTATTGTTAAAAGTTTTATTAAACTCAATACCGATAAAATTTCTTGTACCTGAAATCATATAATGGAAACTGGAATTGATGTCATAGTTGGTATGAAATCTTTTAGTGCGAAAATTCTGTTCAATCATCGGCCCAGTATAAATCAACGAATGGAAGTTATTGCCCCAACGCTTGGCAACTACAAAAAATGGATTGTAGACGTTTCCTTTAATAAAAGGCGCTCCAAAGTTTCTGAAATCTGACAACTCAAACTCATTAATATATCCTATTGCCATTGAAGTCGCCAATGGTTCGCTAACAAAGAATGACCATTGAGCCGCTATTTTTATACTATTTAAACTATTTGAAGGAATTGAATCCCTTTCTATTCCGTTTTGTGTTGAATAAAAAGTAAAGGGTAATTCCACTTCAAATCCCAATCTGTCAATTGGGGCCCATTCATATTCAATGAGAGCTTCGTATGAATCAAACTTTAAATTATCTGTTAAACCTAAACCGATATTCCATTCTTTTTCACCTTTTCTCGCTCCCAAATCGCGAATCAGATCTATATACAGTGGTTCTGCGTGAAGAACCTTTGACGGTTCTTTATGGTCTTCTATCTGTTGGATATAAATACTATCTTTTTCAGTATTTGTGAATTGAGCATTTACAGATGTTGAAGATGCCAATAGAATTATCAGCATCAATAATTTTTTTATATTCATGTTTGATTTGATTTTAAGCATTATGAAATTGTCCCACTATATCAGTAGGGATTACTCGAGTCGTAAAACAAATCAAATTTTGGGTGGAGGTAAGTCTAGTTTATAATAGCCACTTGTTAAAAAGGAAGAATAGTCAGAATAATTCTGATTTGAAGTAATGATAGGATTTTTATTTAATTTTAAGTCAATTATAAAATGAGTTATTAATTCAAATTTATTTGCATTCTTTTTATTATGGTCTTCTGCATCATGGTCATCATATTCTTCGAAAGCGTCTTCAAAACCTAAAACTTGCTCAACGAGGATTTCAATAATACTTTCTTGGTCGTTAATCGATAAATCTTCAGGAATGTGCTCAGGATTTGCGTCTGCTTTATCAACACTTATGTTGAGCATGTATAGTCCCATCAGTCCCCAAAGGATTTTAGAAAATTTGCTATTTCGTATTTGACCTATCACAATTCAAAAATAACGCTCTTTAGTTATTTTTGATATAAAACTACCTGAATTTATAGAAGATTTAAGATTTTTAATTTAGAATAGATGTATTAATGACAGCCACAGTCATCACCACTGCCACAACCATTATCTGTTTTGGCTTTTTTCCAAAAGAATTTGCGCACTAAAAAGATAAGCGCAAAGGCAAGGGCCATAAAAACTAATATATTTTGAAGAACTGTATTCATATCTGTTTAGTCGAGATTATTTCAAAACCTGATAAGCCACTAATGCTACAATATACGCAAATGTGCTCATAATTACAAGTTGCAAGATGGGCCATTTCCAAGTATTGGTCTCTTTTTTGACAACGGCAAGCGTACTCATACATTGCATGGCAAAGGCATAAAATAACAGTAACGAAATGCCAGAGGCAAAGTTAAACAGTGGTCCGCCCAGAATTGGATTGACTTCTCCAGCCATTCTGTTTTTGATGGTGTCTTCATCGTCGCTTCCTACGCTATAAATAGTTGCCAATGTGCCAACAAACACTTCTCTCGCAGCAAAAGAACTTACGATGGCAATGCCAATTTTCCAGTCATAACCCAGAGGACGGATTGCGGGTTCAATTGCCCTTCCTGTAATTCCTATAAAAGAATGCTCTAGTTTATGAGAGGCGATTTGTTGTTGCAAAACAACATCATCAAGATTCTCTGAAGCGTATTGTGTTGAGACTATCTCCTCTGCTTTGTTAAAGTCATCACCAGGGCCATAAGAGGCTAAAAACCAAAGAATAATGGAAATGGCCAGGATGATTTTTCCTGCGCCAAATACAAAAGATTTTGTTTTTTCAATCACAGTAAGGACGACATTTTTGAATAAAGGCCATTTATAATTTGGCATTTCTACCACAAAGAAAGTTTTGCTTTTGATTTTAAGGATTTTATTGAGAATCATGGCGGATACCAAAGCAGCTCCAAAACCAATCAGATATAATAGCATTAAGGTCAATGCTTGATATCCAAGGCCAAAAATACGTCCTTCTGGAATGACCAAAGAAATGATGATCAAATACACGGGAAGTCGTGCCGAGCAAGTTGTGAACGGTGTTACTAAAATAGTGATGAGACGTTCTTTCCAGCTTTCAATGTTTCGGGTCGCCATTATGGCTGGAATGGCACAAGCTGTTCCAGAAATCAATGGCACCACACTTTTGCCACTCAATCCAAAACGACGCATCACACGGTCCATTAAAAAAACTACACGACTCATATAACCACTTTCTTCGAGTACGGAAATAAACAAGAACAGGAAGGCAATCTGCGGAATAAAAATAACAATGCCACTTAATCCTGGAATGATTCCTTCTGCTAGCAAATCAGTAAAGGCGCCTTGTGGAAGTACGTTTTTCACCCATTCGCTTAATGAGGCAAAAGCACCATCAATAAAATCCATGGGAACACTCGACCAATCATAAATGGCTTGAAAAATTGTCAATAAAATGATGAAGAAAATAACATAGCCCCAGACCTTATGGGTTAAAATGCGGTCGAATCTAATCCGTATATCTTTGGCTGTACTCAAATCAATCGTTTGTCCGATCTTTAAAGTATCATTGATAAATTGATAGCGTTTGATGGTTTCCTTTTGTTGTAGACGTTTTAAATCACTTTTTGATTTGGTCTTGAACTCCGCTACAGGATCAATCTCGTTTCTATCGGTTTTTCCAAAATTCACATCTTGGGTAATGACCAACCAAAGTTTGTAAAGCAATTGATTCGGAAAAGCTTTCCGTAAACCATCAAAATAAGGTTGATCTATTTCTGATGCGTGCATGCATGGTTCGACTGATAGGTCTTTATAATTTGAAATCAGTTCTTTTAATTCTTCAGTTCCCTGACGCTTGCGCGTGCTTACCAACGCAATCCTTGTTTTGAGCCGTTCTTCAAGAATATTTACATCAAGGCTAATTCCCTTGTATTTCATCCTGTCGGACATGTTAATCACAAGAATCGTAGGAATTTCAAGATCTTTTATTTGAGTGAATAAGAGAAGATTCCGTTTGAGGTTTTCGACGTCGCTTACCACTACCGCCACATCAGGGAAATCCTTATCGTTTTTGTTTAAGAGCAATTCGATGACGACGTTTTCATCAACGGAAGACGCATTAAGGCTGTAAGTTCCGGGTAAATCAATGATATGGGCTTTGACTCCACGAGGCAATTTGCAGATGCCTTCTTTTTTTTCTACGGTGATACCAGGATAGTTACCCACTTTTTGGTTCAATCCGGTCAAGGCGTTGAATACAGAAGTCTTTCCGGTATTGGGATTCCCAATTAAGGCCACATTGATCTGCTTACTCATAAAATAATATCGATTACAATATGAATGGCAGTTTCTTTTCTAATCGCTAAATGAGTTCCGTTGATATTTAAATACATAGGGTCTGCAAAAGGTGCTACCTGCACGAGTTCTACAAAATTTCCAGGTAAACAACCCATTTCAAGCAGTTTTAGTGGAATGTGAATGGATGACACATCAATGATGACGCCACGTTCTCCCCGTTTTAATTTTGCTAATGTAGTTGACAAGCTTATTTAGATTGATTTTAAAGAAGCAAAAATAGGGTAAAATTTCAGTGTAAAAAAATTGTTAGGGAATAGTTTTCAGTGGCAGTCACAGTTTTCAGTTTCAACTCAAGGTTTAGATCAACTAAATAACGTACAAACCTAAAGCTATCAATAAATCACTCTTTCTTCAAAATCGCAATATCCTCCAACAATCGCTCCATATCTTCAGGGTTGGTACCATCATAATAGCCTCGAATTTGTCGTTTTTTATCAATCAACATAAAGTTTTCGGTGTGGATCATATCGTATTGGTCACCCGTGCCATCTGTTTTTACGGCCAGGTAACTTTTACGTGCCAGTTTATAAATCTGTTGTTTATCGCCAGTTACGAGATTCCATTTGGTATCATTCACGTTTTTTTCCAGAGCATAGGTTTTTAATTGGGCAACGTTGTCTATTTGTGGCGTTACAGAATGCGACAAGAGCATCACATCGTCATCGTCGATGGTGGCGTTTTGTATTTGTAGCATGTGGTCGGTCATGATGGGGCAGATGGTTTGACAGGTGGTAAAAAAGAAATCTGCTACATAAATTTTGCCTTCATAATCATCTTGGGTGATTGTTTTTCCATTCTGATTAACGAGGCTAAAATCGGCAATTTTATGATATTTGCTAACATGTTGAATGGTACTGTCCACCATTTCGGCATTGACCCTCGATGGCTGGTAAATAGGCAATACTTTTTGGGGTTTTAAGATCGAATAGAATATAGAAATGATGACGATGGACAGTATCAAAAACCCGATCCAGAAAAATTTAAATTGCTTAAAAAAGGAAAACATCCAATTAATATTTAAAGCGTTAGGTAAGATTAGAATGCAAAAATACGACAGAATAATATTAAAAAGGGTATTTTTAACCTGCTAAATGAATTTGCCATGAGAAGAATTTTACCCCTATTTTGTTGGTTATTTACCCTTGCTTCTTTTTCACAAGAGACTAATGATATCACCTCCATTAGCGAAGCCGAAACCAAAGCAGCTCTAAACAAAATGCAGTTTAGAGCCAATCCTAATACAGGCAATTACGATGTGAAATACCATCGCTTGGAATTCAATGTGAATCCGATCCAGGCTCAAATCAGTGGCGATGTTACTACTTATTTTGCAGCTAAATCACCAATGGATCAAATTATATTCGATTTGGCAGATAATATGACGGTATCTCAAGTCCTACAACGAGGCAATTCATTAGCGTTTTCACAGAATGTCAATGATGAGCTGGTCATTACTTTACCACAGATACAGAACACAGCTGTATTGGATTCCCTTACCATTAGTTATTCCGGAAATCCGGTAAGCTCTGGTTTTGGATCTTTTGAAGTCAATACACATAGCGGAAAACCCATACTTTGGACGCTTTCAGAACCTTATGGCGCAAAAGGGTGGTGGCCTTGCAAGCAAGATTTGATCGATAAGATCGACAAGATCGATGTCTACATTACCACACCACGATTTAATCCGTCAGGCGATGAATATATTGCTGTGTCTAATGGGTTGGAGTTAAGCCAAGTCATCAACGGCTCCAATAAAACAACACATTATAGGCACGAATATTTAATTCCTGCCTATCTGATTGCCATTGCAGTAACCAATTATGCCGTGTATACACATCAAGTGCCAAATAATGGAAATCCGTTTGACATTGTTAATTACGTGTATCCAGAGAATTTGGCATCTGCTCAAAACAGCACACCTGTGACGGTAGATATTATGAATCTGTTTACCAATCTGTTTGAAGAATATCCTTTTGCAAATGAAAAATACGGTCATGCCCAGTTTGGTTGGGGAGGTGGTATGGAGCATACAACAGTATCCTTTATGGGAAATTTTGGCCGCGGTTTGATCGCCCATGAACTGGCTCATCAATGGTTTGGAAACAAAGTAACCTGTGGAAGTTGGAAAGACATTTGGCTTAACGAAGGCTTCGCAACCTACTTGTCGGGATTGACCATCGAAAATTTAGACGGAAACACCGCTTTTAAGAGCTGGAAACAACAAACTGTTAATAGTATTACTTCTCAACCGGGAGGCTCCGTATATCTTACCGATGCCGACACTTTGAGTGTAAGCCGAATATTTAATAACCGATTGTCCTACAATAAAGGCGCTATGGTATTGCATATGTTGCGTAAAAATTTAGGAGACGCTTCCTTTTTTCAAGGGCTTCAAAATTATTTAACCCACCCTGATCTCGCTTATGGATATGCCAAAACAGACGATCTTATGCTAATCATGGAGGCTGCTAGTGGTAATGATTTAAGTGAGTTTTTCAGTGATTGGGTTTTCAATCAAGGACATCCTAGCTATACGATTGAATGGAATCAACCCAATGGAAATGAAATAAACATTCAAATATTTCAGACACAAAGCCATGCGTCAGTAGCGTTTTTTGAAGCACCTGTGCCCTTGCGGATTTTAGGAACTCAAGGTGAAACATTGGATATTGTGCTCAACAATGTCAGCAATCAAGAAATGTTTAGCAATCCCGTCAATTTTACTGTGAGTGATGTACTCTTTGACCCTGAAATCGATTTGATTTCCACCAGCAATACGGTGCAATTGGGACTTGAGGAACAGGAATTGGCAGTCACATTGTTGCTATTTCCCAACCCGTCTTCCCACGTAGTTAACATTCAAAAGCAAGAAAGCTTGCAGATTAGTGAGATACGCATTTACAATGCCCTTGGGCAATTGTTAGATCAACGAACCTTTGCTCCAATGATGGATGTTTCTAGGTTTTCTACAGGTCTATTGTTTATGCAATTTGACACGAATTCTGGAACCATTACCAAACCACTTTTAAAAAATTAGCTATTAGAGTCGGAATTGTTTTCTAAATGCTGCTAAAACACTACTTTTGCAGCCTATAATTTTTTTTGACCACAAATACATGGAGTTTGTTATAAAAATATCTCAATTCTTATTGAGTTTGTCACTATTGATTGTGCTACATGAGTTGGGGCATTTCATTCCAGCAAAATTATTCAAAACTCGGGTAGAAAAGTTCTATCTATTTTTTGACATTAAATTTTCATTATTCAAGAAGAAGATTGGCGAAACCGTCTATGGTATTGGCTGGTTGCCACTTGGCGGTTATGTAAAGATTGCCGGTATGATTGACGAGAGTATGGACAAGGAGCAAATGGCACAACCACCGCAACCTTGGGAGTTCCGCTCGAAGCCAACTTGGCAACGTCTTATTATTATGTTGGGTGGCGTCACGGTCAACTTTATTCTGGCCTATGTTATTTATATATTCACCTCCTGGGCTTACGGCGATATTGATATCAATGCGGATAGTATTGCCGATGGTTATTATGTGTCCAATACTATATTGACCGACTTGGGAATTCAAACGGGAGACAAGGTCATTGCTATCAATGACAACAAGATCGTCAATTATTCAGACATTCGGAAGAACATCGTTGAAGCCGAAACTATAACAGTCGAAAACGAACAAGGCATTAAGACCGTCACGCTTCCAGAAGATTATTTAGGCAAGTTGAGCACTTCTGACGATCGCAGTTTTTTTGAACTTCGATTTCCATTTGTGATTGGGGTGGTCTCTGATTCTTCCGCAAACAAATCTGTCGATTTAAAACCAAAAGATATTATTACCTCCATTAATGGGGAGCGGTTAAAGTATTTCGACCAAATTGGAGATCGCCTAAAACCATTTGCTGGCCAAACGGTAAATGTTCAAATCTTAAGGGATGGCAATACTTCCGAACGTCAATTAAAAGTAGATGAAAACGGAAAGTTTGGAATTGTACCAACCGGAAGTTTAGTCGATATTGAAAAGGTCGGTTATTACGAGATCGTCAGAAAGGAATATACCTTGGCAGAAAGTGTTGGGGTTGGTTTTACAAAGTTTACAGGACAGATCAGTTCTTATGGTGGACAATTGAAGAAAATATTCACCCCAAGCACAGGAGCTTATAAAGGTGTAGGTGGTTTTAAGGCCATTTATGACATCTTCCCAGACACTTGGAGCTGGGAGTTCTTTTGGCAGATAACTGCATTTCTATCCATCATGTTGGCTGTTTTGAATCTATTGCCAATACCGGCGCTGGACGGTGGTCACGTGATGTTTTTACTTTACGAAGCCATATCGGGCCGCAAGCCATCCGAAAAGTTTTTGGAGAAAGCACAAATGGTTGGATTCTTTATATTGATTGCTTTGGTATTGTTCGCCAATGGGAACGACATTTTTAAGGCTGTTTTTAAATAAAGATAATTTTTCAATAATATATTTGTTGAAAATAAAAAATACAATATATTTGCAACCGCAAAAAAGGTGATATACCTTCCTCCTTAGCTCAGTTGGTTAGAGCATCTGACT
>JBGTCT010000035.1:0-6778 GCA_041748695.1 Aquaticitalea sp.
AATTGTTTTTGAGAAAAAAGTAATGGCTTCAAATAAGGTTGATGAAAGGGAGCGTCAGGAAATTGATCCGTTGAACAGCCCAATTTCAGATTTATTGAAGGATCGTGCTGATGAAAGAAGGCGCAAAATGAAAGATTTTAATCATAAATTTAATACAGCAAAAATTGACGAATTCGAAAGAATTCCTGCCTATAAAAGACAAGGTGTGAATTTGGATGATACACAACATTCATCCGATACAAAAGCTTCAAGACTATCTGTTGGTACTGACGATAATGATGATATTCAATTAAGAAGCAACAACTCATTTTTACACGACAACGTAGATTAATAGCAGAATTTAGGTTAGTGTTCTCACACCTTTACCAAGCCCGAGAAGCATTTAAGTTTTTCGGGCTTTTTATGAAGAATCTGAAGCCTATTTGTTATTTTGAATGTATGTTTGATTTATTGTTGGTTGTAAAAAGTGGAAATTTATTTCCGAATAAATCAAATGAACTCGAATTAATACTGAAGACTCCCTACAGAAAAATGCTTACTTTTTAGTATCTTCGCAGCATCAAAAAAAATATTGGAATGAGTTTACATGATGACATAATGACTGCCATGAAAGCAGCAATGAAAGAAAAAGATCAAATGGCTCTTGCAGCGTTGCGTGCAGTGAAATCAGAACTATTATTGGCACAGACTGAAACTGGTTCCAAGGAAGAGATTACTAAAGAACAGGAAATTAAAATCCTTTCCAAACTTGTAAAACAACGTAAAGATAGTGCTACAATTTATACAGAACAAAATCGTCTTGATTTAGCAGAACCAGAATTGGCGCAAGCAGAAATCATCAGTAAATTTTTACCAGCGCAATTGAACGAAGCCGAAATTGAAAGAGTAGTGGCTGATACTATTGCAAAAGTCGGTGCAGAAGGCATGAAAGACATGGGTAGAGTAATGGGAATCGTCAACCAGGAATTGGCTGGGAAAGCCGATGGAAAAACAATTTCCATTATTGTTAAAGCTAAATTGTCATAATCAGATTTTTTAAAACGTCTCTAATTAAATCCTTACAAATCAAGGCTGCGTAGCTCAATTGGATAGAGCACTGGATTTCGGCTCCAGCGGTTGTAGGTTCGACTCCTATCGCAGTCACAATCAAATTTTTACACGAGTGTTGCTGACGCTCGTTTTTCTTTTGTATATTTAATCTCTCAAAGGCCAAATCCCTCACAATGTTTAGTTTGTAGCAACGTTATGTATCAATGACAGTCATCATACTTTTGGAACAATTTACTTTTGGAGGAAAAATTATTATAGGAGTTTTTTTCGCCATCTTGTGTGTAATGCTCATCAGTTTTACACTCAAAATGATAGAGATGGGATATGTAATCCGAAATAAGAAGCCGTTTTATGTGCATACTCCTTTCTTTTTAAAGAAATTGAATCCTTCCCAAAAATACATCTTGAAAAATCAATTTGGATTCTATAAAAAACTCACACCTAAACATCAGCAATATTTTGAGCATCGACTTTCATTATTTATTAAGGACAAGCATTTTATTGGTAGGGAAGGGCTTGTAGTTACCGAAGAAATGAAAGTTTTGATTTCGGCCACTGCAGTGATGCTCACTTTCGGGTTTAGGGACTTTTATATCGGACTTATCGGGAATATTTTTATTTATCCGAATGAATTTTACTCCGTAGCCAATGAGAGTTATCACAAAGGTGAATTTAATCCAAAATTGCAAACTTTGGTTTTGTCTTGGAAGGATTTTATGAGAGGTTTTGAGAGCCATTCCGATAATATCAATCTAGGGATTCATGAATTTGCACATGCCATACATCTCAATAGTATCAAGGAACGCGATGTGAGTTCGACCATTTTTTCAGATTCATTTAAAGAATTGACCGATTTATTATCCCATGAAGAAGAATTGCGTAAGTCGCTGATTGAATCGCGTTATTTTAGGGAATATGCCTATACCAATCAATATGAATTTGTTGCAGTTATAATCGAAACATTTATAGAATCACCATCAGAGTTCCGATCACAATTTCCAAAAGTATATGATAAAACCAAGCAAATGTTGAATTTCAATTATGCAGGTTATTAATAATAAGATTTTACTCTCAATCATCACATGACTAAAAAATTACTGTTAGAAACACACGAGCGCATTCGCCCATTAATTCACAGAACACCAGTGCTTTCATCTCGTATGTTGGATGAGATGTCAGGTGCAAATCTGGTTTTTAAATGTGAGAACTTTCAAAAGATGGGAGCCTTTAAGATGCGAGGTGCTGCCAATGCCATCATGCAGTTGACTGAAGATCAGAAATCTAAAGGAGTTGTGACTCATTCATCTGGTAATTTTGCACAAGCCATATCTTTAGCTGCTAACAATTTAGGTGTCAAAGCATCTATCGTTATGCCCAATAATGCTCCAGAAGTAAAAGTCCAAGCGGTAAAAGGTTACGGAGGGATTGTTATGCATTGCGAATCAACTCTAGAAGCACGAGAAGCGGCTTCGAACAAAATCATAGATGAAACTGGTGCCACTTTTATACATCCTTCAAACGATTTGAATGTGATTTTAGGCAATGGCACTGCCTGTGTAGAACTTTTGGAAGACCATATCGATTTAGAGTTTATAATTACTTCTGTTGGAGGTGGAGGGCTTCTGGCGGGAACCGCACTTTCTGCGCATTATTTTGGTTCGAACTGCAAAACCATAGGGGCAGAACCCAAAGAAGTGGATGATGCGTTTCGTTCTTTAGAGAGTGGAAAAATAGAATCGAATAATACTTCCTATACAATTGCAGATGGATTAAGAACTCAATTAGGTTCTATCAACTTCCCAATCATTCAAAAGTACGTGCATTCTATAGTCACGGTTGAGGAGCATGAAATTATAGAGGCTATGCGACTTATCTTTGAGCGCCTCAAAATTGTGGTTGAACCATCGAGCGCAGTGGCATTCGCAGCAGTTTTAAAACAAAAGGAATTGTTTAAAAGCAAAAAAATCGGCATTATCCTTTCTGGTGGAAATGTCGACTTGAGTGCTTTACCATTTATATAAATGGTATATTTTGAAAAGTCGTTTATAAGTATAAAAGACTAATCATTAAATATTACTATAGACGGAAAACGCCTTGGAGTATGAATTGATAGTGATTATTATCATATTTTCTTGAGTCTGCTTCAAAGGCAAATTTACCCATTGCACCCAAACGAATACCAACATTATCACTCACCCATACGAGCGTTCCAAAAGCAAAATTAGCAGAAGTATTAAGCTCTTCAATATTGAAGATACCAATACCGGCACCTACATATAGATTTAACCAATCTGCATTTTTAAACAACAACTCATCAAAATAATATTTTAAGGTTGTGTTTGTAGAGAAATAGGTTAAATCCTTCGTTGGCACTCCATTATCAATAAATTCATCTTCCTTAAAACCGTTCAAAGTAAAATCTTGCTCGATGTATAAAGATTGTGTCCATTTGCGTTCAATAGCAATTGCGAATGGATATTTAAAGGCAAAACGATCTGAATTTTCTCTGAAATCTTTAAATGGATCTCTAGTTCCGAAATTGGCCACGGTGTTTACACCAGCACTAAATAACCAGTCGGTACCAGGACCTTGAGCATAAGATTCTGCTCCTAAAAATGATATAAATAAAACAACGATAAACTTTTTCATATTAAATACTTTGGTTCAAAAGTAGTTTATTACTTTAATAAAACAAACATAGAAAACGATTATTTTAAATGAAATCTCATATTTTCTGTTTAAGTATTTTGTTTTTAAGAAGATGCTTTCGGTAACTTTTATTAAACAAAATGAGTTGAATTCTTTCTACAACGTTTGAGTAATTTTGTCTGACTTTATATAGTAGAAGTCCCATTTTAGGATGTTTTAAAGTCAATACGAATAAAAAATTGGTTAAACGTGAATTAAATTTTTCTATTGAAGGGCTTATCTCTGGAAAAAATATTGAAGAAATTTTTAAAAATTGCAAACTGTACTTTTCTTGAGATAGTTTTTGAATGAAATTCATTTCTTGATTCAAATTTAAAACGAGAACATCATAAACGCCTTTTAAGTTCAACACGTTATAATAATATCCCTTATCATTGATTTGTTGTGCATAAATAGCATGAGCAATAAGGTGTTCAGATTTCGGTAGTGGAAGCTCATTAATTATCTCTTTGTTATTAAGGACGGTGTCTGTGTGTAATAAATGATTAAATCCATGTTTAAGTAATTGTCCATGGAGCTCAATGGCGCCAAGGTGTTTTTCGGATATTTGTCGAGGCCGATGCCTGTAATTTTTCACATCATAATTAAATTCCAACGTATGCGTATAACCTTCAGTTGAAAGAAGCTCAAACGCCTTATTCAAATGTTCTGGTGCTACTAAAATATCAATATCCCCAATCATACGTTCTCCAAGATCTTTATAGTATTGGCCCGCCATTATCGCTATGCCTTTCAGAAAGACAAAGGTGATTTCATTTTCTGTGAACAATTTTGAAATGGATTGTGCTTCTTCAAGCAAAGTGCGATTTCGGTTTCGATTGAGTTCAGTAAGTTCTTTTAAATAATCAATGAGATCAACTGGTAGGCAAAGCAAAAGACCACGTTGTTGTAATCTGCAAAACACTGCAGGCAGCATCAAATGTCTGCTCGCGACAACTACAGCCGCATCCCAGTTAACTGTTTTGCTGCATAAGAGATCTTCCAAAACTGAATTCGATGTCTCGAAACTCAAGATATCGGCTATCATTTGTAATGTTTCCCTTAATGAATAAGTGTTATTAGCCAAATGGGTTTGATTTTGATAAAGATTAATATATGTAAAGGAAAGATAATTCAAGATTATAACTCAAACAATTCTTCAAATTTAGCAATTGCAACTGCATTGCTGCTGTAATTTAATTCATAGAATTTCACATCTTTTAACCAATTGAGAAACTGTTTGGAATGTTCTGGATTTGGGGAAATCCATGAATCTGGTACAAATGTTTGCAGTAATTTTTCTGAAGGACATTCTCGTAATTCAGAATCGCAATTTACTTCATAGTTCACCATAACGATTTTATGGCATTCAAAATGTTTTTGAGAACTTCCAAATGGTAGAATTGGAGGAACATATTTTACTTTGATCTTTTTTGAGCTGCTGATTTGATTTACCAATGAATCAAAGTCTTTATGTAAGGACTGTATTACTGGGAAAGCACCTTCTTTAATGGAAATTCCCGCAGGATAGCGGTAGAGATTTTGATTTTCGGCCAACATAGGAGTTATGTCGTCAGCCAATAGATCCCAACCGTGCGCCATCAATATGGCCGACAAAGTGCTTTTTCCATTTCCGGAATCACCAATGATCATGATCGCCTCCGTGTCATTGCAAATACTAGAAGCATGAAAGGTTCCCAACCAATCAGCTTCGGTATTGTTATACAAGGATGTCACCAATTCCATAGCAAATTTTCCTTGCAATAGATGAAAATCACGTATTGCATAACTGCCTTTTAGAATAGCATTTTTAAATAAGTGCAGTTCATCATCCTGTTCGAAAACATCAAAAACAATTGCTGAATTCAATTGCTGGTCCACAGATGCATGCTGCAATTGTGGATGGATAAGATTTAATACCTTTTCTGAAGAAAAGTGGATGGTAAAGCTCACGTCTCCAAAATTATAGTGTTTTGTGATGCTTGGCGCAGGGACTTTCCCAACAAATGATGTTGTAATGGATGGTTGTTGGATAGAAGTCACCTCTTGCAAAAATGAGGCTAATTCACGACTGTAAGCGATTGAGTCTTCTTTAGAAAAAAGATGATTTTTTTGAATATTTTGAACGAAGTCATCTTCGTTTTTGGCAGCCAGATAGTCGCTTAATAAAAGGTAAGCGCTATTTGAGAGAACTATATAACTGTTGGTTTCCTCAAACCATAGTACATAATTGTTTCCAATCTTTTGCGTGTGCTTTGGGATTGATTGCAACAATAGATGAAAAAAAAATTAAGGTTCAGGAAATGGATCCCCACCCGGATTTGGAGGAGGCGATTGTGCTTGAGCTTTTTGAGGATTTAAGATAAGAAACGTACCCACAGCAGTAAGTGCAGCATATTTCCCCATTTTCTTTATGGCTTCGTTTCTAGTGATTTGGTTGTCCGAGATTTTCTTTTTCATTATGTGAATGATATAAAACATTATAAAAATAGATAAAATTAATTAACTACCGCTAATTATTTAATCATTTCAATTTAAAACGACTACAAATGTGTTTTTTAATTGTTTCTATTGTATTTACGAAAGTCTGTCAAGTGCGTTGTAGTATGTTTTAAATCTCCACAATTTCTTTGTTAGTTTCATTATTTAATATGACTCTGTAAACCTCCGAATTAAAAGAGGAAACGTCCACCCCAATTGGATTGGAGAACCTTTTATTCGCGGAGACAAAAATAATCTTCATTGGTCGTTATAAAGTGATGTCAGCAGTAGATTGATGCCCTTATGTTAGTAATATTTTACTGTTGTTTCCATACCAATTGCAGCAATGGTGGTAAGATTAAACGCAGTAGCGGCAATAATTAAGTCAGCTAGTACTAAACACTGTTTCGTCATCAGAGAGTAAAATGGACTAATTGATTGAGTTTTGATATTCTAAAAGACAATACCAATAGGCATTTTTGGGGTACGTTTTTAGATGTTGGTGCGAATAAAATTCAAAACATGTAATGATAAAATAAAGAGGATAAAAGTATTATCA
>JBGTCT010000036.1:0-14909 GCA_041748695.1 Aquaticitalea sp.
AAAATTTAAAATCATTCTATTAGGAAGTAATAGCGCTCTTGTAACCTGAGATAACTATCTGATCATTGGTTTATAATTGGTAACTAAGATTATAAATAGCCATTTAATAGGAACGACTAAATAGATTTAAAAATACTGCCTGACCTTATCCCAAAAAGAGGTAGGCTTAATCATAAATTCCTCTTCTAATTCTTCAAAAGACTTATTAGCATCATTAAGCTTGTTAAACATTTGAGCTCTAATAAGGTAAATTGAAGGAATTATTAACGCCATGATAGGCACCAAATACAAAAGTTGAAACTCATCTACATAACTTTTGTCCTCATTGAAAACAGCTGCAATCTGATATACATACATGGAAATAGGAACTAATATGGCGTGATACCACCATTGACGACATGTAAAAAACCATATTATTAAAAAAAGAACAGGGATTACCTTGCTTGTTAATAGCCAAACCGTTGTTTTTACACTACTAAAACCTAAACTATGATATGTAAACAAAAAGTTGTCCCACACGGGACCGTCTGGGACATTCTCATAAAAATAAAATAAGTAAGGAGAAGTTGCAAGAAATATTGCAACTAAAGTTCCAATGATAATGCTGCTCTTATCCGTGTTTAGGAATAACAACTTTGGATCTTTCAATTTTTGAAGTACTTTGCTCATTTAGGTCAATTAAATTTGTAGCAGTTGCTGCAAATAACATTCCACCGAACAAAGCGATTGCGATAATGTACTTTTTACTTGTTTTCATAATTCAAGGGATTTAATTAATTAATTATACTCCAAAGATACTTGCTACATCATTTTTAAATGTTATAAGCAAATGTTAAAATTCAATGAAAGTACCCCTTAAACATTACGGTTTTTCCGTAAATCGCTTCGCAAAGCCACTGGTAGTGGGATGTTGCTGATCAAGTCAGTTTTTGCAGTTTTTTGCCATATTTGTTAGTTAAGTTTCTGTTTTTTTTCAATTCGAGGGTTCTGGAATGGTCATCATTCAATAAAATTTCGATGACATCTGCATTTTCATGCAGCAAATTAGAAATATTTTCTGGCCATTCCATCACAATCCAATGGTCGGAAGACAGATAATCTTCAATCCCAAGTTGCAATGCCTCATCCTCATCTTTTATTCGGTACAAATCAAAATGATATAGTAAACCCTCTGTCAATTCGTAAGTATTCACAATAGAAAAAGTAGGGCTGCTAACAGCTTCAGAACTTCCTAAAGCCTTCACCAATGATTTAACGAAAGTCGTTTTGCCGACCCCCATATCACCTTTTAACAAAATGGTTTTCGTCCGTAATGCACGCAACACCTTTTGCGCAACTTGCTCTATCTCTTCAATTTGATAACGAATTTCCATTGTTTGTCTTAAATAAAATCATTTTTCGATACAATAATAGGAATAAATTTTGATAAAAACTAAAAAAATATGTATTTCAACGGATTTTTTTGCGTTTCAAGGATTATTTAGGATTTAATACAACAAATGGAATAATCATTTCTTCCAAAGAAACGCCTCCATGTTGGTAGGTGTTACGGTAGTAGCCAACATAATGGTTGAAATTATTGGGATAGGCTAAAAACAAATCACTTTTGGCAAAGATAAACGAACTGTTCATGGTAATGGAAGGTAAATGTATTGCTTTTGGATCTTTAGCCACTAAAACGTCTTTTTCTTCGTAGGTAAGACTACGACCGGTTTTGTAACGCAGATTTAGACTTGTGTCCCTATCGCCAATTACTTTAGACGGATTTTTAACGTTGATAGTGCCATGGTCCGTAGTTATAATAAGTTTAAAACCCATTTGCTGTGCATGTTGTATCATTTCCAACAAAGGTGAATTTTTGAACCAACTTACTGTCAAGGACCTATATGACTTGTCGTTAGATGCCAATTCTTTTACAACATCCATTTCGGTTTTAGAATGCGATAGCATATCCACGAAGTTGTAAACAATCACTGTAAGATCATTATTCTTTAAAGATTTAAAATTCTCAACTAATTTTTTTCCAGCTTTAACATTGGTTATTTTGTGATATTCGGTTTTTAAATTTCGAAGACCAAGTCGTTTTAGTTGTGTTTGTAAAAAATCTTCTTCATGCAAATTTTTTCCACCCTCATCTGTATCATTTTTCCAGTATTGAGGATATTGTTTTTCCATTTCCAGTGGCATCATTCCAGAGAAGATGGCATTTCTTGCATATTGCGTTGCAGTTGGCAAAATACTGAAGAACGATATTTCTGATGCCTTCTTATAATAATTGTTCACAAAGGGCTCAAATGCCTTCCATTGATCATAGCGCAAATTGTCAATAACCACAAGCAACGTAGGCTGATTGTCTTTTAACTCTGGTACTATTTTATCTTTAAACAATGTGTGCGACATTGTGGGTGCATCAGCATTTTTGTCGAACCAACTTGGATACACTTTCTCAATAAATTTTCCAAATTGCAAATTGGCTTCATTTTTTTGGGATTCCAAAATCTCGGTCATACCAACATCTTCAATGTCTTCCAACTGCAATTCCCAATAAATCAATTTCTGATACAAATCGACCCATTCTTCCCAACTATTGACCATCGCCAAATCCATAGCGATTTTTCGGAATTCCTGCTGATAATTTGAGGTGGTCTTTTCTGAAACCAATCGCGAATGATCTAGGTTTTTTTTCAGGCTTAACAAAATTTGATTAGGATTTACGGGTTTTATGAGATAATCAGCAATTTTGTTACCGATGGCCTCTTCCATAATATATTCTTCTTCACTTTTTGTGATCATTACCACAGGGAGATTGGCACGTTTTTCCTTGATTTCGTTTAATGTTTCCAAACCTGTAAGTCCTGGCATGTTTTCGTCCAAAAAAACGATATCAAAATTAGTATCATCGATGATTTCCAAGGCTTCCATCCCACTTTTACATGTTGTGACCTTGTACTGTTTTTGTTCCAGAAAAATAATATGGGGTTTCAGTAAATCAATTTCGTCGTCTACCCAAAGAATATTTATTGTGTTCATGTATATTTGTTTAATGATATTAAAAAGTGTCTGGTCGAGTGCAGTCGCGACCTATCTATAAGTTACAAAATAATGTTCAACAAACTCAAGATATTTAACGACCCAATTTACGGATTTATTACCATTCCGAATGTATTGATTTTTGAATTGATAGAACATCGGTACTTTCAAAGATTGCGACGTATTTCACAAATGGGAATGTCATATCTCGTATATCCCGGAGCACATCACACTCGTTTTCATCATGCACTTGGCTGCATGCACTTAATGCAAAAAACCGTCAACATACTTCGTTTTAAGGGAGTTATAATTTCTGATGATGAAGAAAATGCTTTATACATTGCTATTTTATTGCACGATATAGGGCATGGCCCGTTTAGTCATGCTATGGAAAATAGTATAGTTAATGGCGTTTCGCATGAAGTCATATCGTTGCGTTTCATGGAAAAATTGAATTTGGAATTTAACGGAAGTTTAACGCTAGCCATTAAGATCTTCAAATGTGAGTATCCAAGAAAATTTATGTGCCAACTGATTTCGAGTCAATTAGACATGGATCGTACTGATTATTTAAAACGAGATAGTTTCTACACAGGTGTGGCCGAAGGAAATATCAATAGCGAGCGTATCATCACCATGCTAAACGTTGTTGATAATGAATTGGTGATTGAGGAAAAGGGAATTTACAGCGTCGAGAAGTTTTTGGTTGCACGACGCTTGATGTATTGGCAAGTCTATCTACATAAAACTAGCTTGGTTGCCGAACAATTATTAATGCGAATGTTGCAGCGCGCCAAAGAATTGACCATTAATGGAACGGCATTAAAAGCGAGCAGTGCCTTGAGTTATTTTTTGAAACATGAGATTACTCTAGATAATTTTAATGATGAAACCTTGGAAGTTTTCTCAAAATTAGATGATTATGATATTATTTCTGCCATGAAGGAATGGCAGCATGGCGATGATTTTGTGTTGAAAAACCTTTCCGACATGATCATCAACCGGGATTTATTGAAAATAAAGTTGAAGAAAAGAAAGATAAAATCTGAAGAAAAGCAGAAACATATCTATAAGCTGATGGAGAAATATCAAATTTCGGAAGAAGAGGCTAGCTATTTTGTGTTTACTGGCGAAATTTCCAACCAAGCCTATCAGCATGATGCGCAGCACATCAATATATTGCACAAATCCGGGAAAATAGAAGATATCGTGAAGGCTTCAGACCAATTGAATTTAAAGGCACTTTCAAAAACAGTGACAAAATATTATATGTGCTTTCCCAAAGGGAATGTTTAGATGACGCTTCGCCATTAGGGTTTAAACAGATTAAACACAACAATCAAACATTATATGGTACATTTTTTCTATTTTTGCTTTTGATGAAGTTTACAGCAACACAAATAGCCGGAATTTTGGAAGGCGACATTGTCGGAAATCCGGATGTTGAAGTGTCCAAATTATCCAAAATTGAAGAAGGAACCGAAGGCTCTCTGACCTTTCTGGCAAATCCTAAATACAAAGCATTCATATACTCTACAAAGGCATCCATTACTATTGTCAACAAGAGTTTTGAAGCTGAAAATGGTCTTACAACCACTTTGATAAAAGTGGATGATGCCTACAAGTCCTTTTCTAAATTATTGGAATATTATAATCAGATTAAGATGAATAAAAGTGGGGTAGAACAACCCTCTTTTATTTCAGATTCTGCTAGATATGGCGATAATATTTACGTTGGAGCCTTTACCTATTTAGGTGATAATGTGAAAATAGGCGAAAATGTAAAAATTTTTCCAAATTGTTATGTTGGCGATAATGTTTCAATAGAAGAAAACACTGTTTTATTTTCAGGTGTAAGAATATATTCCGATTGCGTCATTGGTGCCAATTGTGTGATAAATTCTGGGGTTATTATTGGTGCTGACGGATTTGGTTTTGTTCCAAATGAAAATGGTGAGTATTCAAAAGTACCTCAAACAGGAAACGTTATTTTAGAAGATTTTGTAGATGTTGGTGCCGGTACAACAATCGACAGGGCAACTTTGGGCTCTACAATTATTAGGAACGGTGTAAAACTCGATAATCAAATCCAAATTGCACATAACGTCGAGATTGGAGAAAATACTGTAATCGCAGCACAAACAGGGATTGCAGGCTCGACAAAAATTGGAAAAAATTGTCAAATTGGTGGTCAGGTCGGCATTGCAGGGCACATTACCATCGGAAACAACGTTAAAGTACAAGCTCAATCTGGAGTTGGTAGAAATGTTAGTGATAACGAAGTCTTACAAGGATCGCCATCATTTGGATACGGAGATTGGAACAAATCATATGTATATTTTAAAAACCTACCAAAGATTGTTAAAACAATCAATGAATTAGAAAAAAAAGTAAATGGCAATAGTTAAAACAGATGTAAAGCAAAGGACCATCAAGAATGATGTAACCTTAACTGGTGTTGGTTTGCATACGGGAAAGAATGTTACCCTAACTTTCAAACCTGCTCCGCCAAATTTTGGATTGGCCTTTAAAAGAATTGATTTAGATGGCGCCCCAGTTGTTGAAGCCGATGTAATTTATGTTACAAATACGCAACGAGGCACTTGTTTAGAAAAAAACAAGGTGACCATTCAAACTTCAGAGCACGTTTTAGCTGCTTTGGTTGGTATGGATATAGACAATGCTATTATAGAACTTGATGCCTCCGAACCACCAATAATGGATGGCTCATCGAAATTCTTTGTTGAAGCCTTGCAAAATGCGGGTGTTGAAGAGCAGTGTGATTTTAAGGAAGAATATGAGGTCACAGAAGTTGTTTCATATATGGATGAAGAATCTGGAAGCGAAATAGTCATTATGCCAGCCAAAGAATACCAAGTCACCACCATGGTCGATTTTGGAACCAAAGTATTGGGTACACAGAATGCCACTTTAAATCACATTTCAGATTTTAAGAAAGATATTTCAAATGCAAGAACCTTTAGTTTTTTGCATGAAATTGAAATGCTTCTCGAAAATGGTTTGATTAAGGGAGGTGATTTAAATAATGCCATAGTATATGTCGATAAGGAATTGTCACCAAAAACAATGGAGAAATTGAAAGTGGCATTTAAAAAGGATACAATTGCCATAAAACCCAACGGCATTCTTGATAATTTAACATTACATTATCCCAATGAAGCGGCACGTCACAAGTTGCTTGATGTCATTGGCGATTTATCTTTAATAGGAATTCGTTTAAAAGGAAAAGTAATTGCCAACAAACCAGGCCATTTTGTCAATACGCAGTTCGCAAACAAAATGTCCAAGCTTATCAAGAATGAACGACGTAGTAATGTACCAAATGTCGATTTAAATCAAGAACCTTTGATGGATGTCAATCAAATCATGAATATGTTGCCACACAGGCCGCCATTTTTATTGATTGACAAAATATTTGAACTCACAGAATCTGGAGTCATCGGTATGAAAAACGTAACCATGAATGAGCCGTTCTTTACAGGTCATTTTCCGGGAGCTCCTGTAATGCCTGGCGTTCTTATTGTTGAGGCAATGGCTCAAACAGGTGGAATTTTGGTATTGAGTACTGTACCAGATCCAGAAAATTATCTGACATTCTTTATGAAAATCGATAAAGTGAAATTCAAGCAAAAAGTCGTCCCTGGCGATACATTAATATTCAAATGTGATTTAATTACTCCTATTCGACGCGGCATTTGCCACATGCAAGGTTATGCGTATGCCAATGGCAAGCTCTGTTGTGAAGCAGAATTGATGGCACAAATTTCAAAAGTAAAATAAACTATAATGAACCAACCTTTAGCATACGTCCATCCCGGAGCAAAAATCGCAAAAAATGTTGTTATTGAGCCTTTTACAACAATTTACAGTAATGTCGTTATTGGAGAAGGCACTTGGATAGGAAGCAACGTCACCATCATGGAAGGCGCCCGCATTGGGAAAAATTGCAATATTTTTCCAGGCTCGGTAATCTCTGCCGTGCCGCAAGATTTAAAATACAATGATGAAGATACCACCACTGAAATTGGCGATAATGTTACCATAAGGGAATGTGTAACCATCAATCGAGGCACAACCGATAGAATGAAAACGGTTATTGGCAATAACTGCCTGATTATGGCATATTGCCATATTGCACACGATTGTGTTGTGGGCAACAATTGTATATTTTCCAATAACAGTACCCTTGCGGGACATATTACGGTCGGAGATTATGTTGTACTGGCTGGCATGACTGCCGTGCACCAATTTTGTTCCATTGGCAATCATGCATTTGTAACAGGAGGCTCTTTGGTTCGTAAAGACGTTCCACCATTTGTAAAGGCAGCGCGCGAGCCGTTGTCCTACGTCGGAATCAATTCTGTGGGATTGCGACGTAGAGGATTTTCTGCAAGTAAAATAAAAGAGGTTCAGGACATTTATCGCATTCTCTATCAGAAAAACTATAACAATACCCAAGCATCAGAAATCATTGAAGCCGAAATGGAAGCTACTCCAGAACGCGATGAGATTCTTCAATTTATTAAAAATTCCCATCGTGGAATCATGAAAGGCTATTTCAAATCTAGCTAATACATCAATATAATATTTACAATTTAACGACAAACGCCAATGGCAAGTACATCAGATATCAGAAACGGATTATGCATAAGATACAATCATGATATTTATAAAATCATAGAATTTTTGCACGTAAAACCAGGAAAAGGTCCTGCATTCGTTAGAACTAAAATGAAAAGTGTTACCAACGGAAAAGTATTGGACAATACATTTTCTGCGGGACATAAAATCGAAGATGTGAGGGTCGAAACCCATAAATTTCAATTTTTATACAATGATGGTGAATTCTATCATTTTATGAATACCGAAGATTACACTCAAATTCGATTATCGGAAGCTGCCTTGGATAGACCTGACTTAATGAAGGAAGGCGAAATTGTAACTATTCTAATTAACACTGAAGACAACATGCCGCTTTCGGTAGAGATGCCAGCGACTGTTATTTTGGAAGTAACAGCAACAGAGCCGGGAATCAAAGGAAATACTGCAACCAACGCTACAAAGCCTGCCACCGTTGAAACAGGAGCCGAGGTGAATGTGCCTTTATTTATCAATGAAGGTGACAAGATAAAAATTGAAACAGAAAAAGGAACTTATAAAGAACGTATTAAAGAATAACTTCATTTGAAATTCCCTAAACCACATACCTTAAAACAGATAGCACAAATCATTGATACCACTTTTGTAGGTCCCGATGATTTTCCTGTTTTAGGAATGAACGAAATTCATGTTGTTGAATTTGGCGATATCGTATTTGTGGATCATCCAAAATACTACAATAAGGCTTTGCAATCTGCAGCAACCATTGTATTGATCAATAAAGAAGTAGAATGTCCAGAAGGTAAGGCGCTTTTGATAAGTGATGATCCTTTTAGGGATTTTAATAAACTCACGCTGCACTTCAAACCATTTAGCTCTTCAAATGTATCTATAGCAACTTCCGCTAAAATTGGCAAGAGCACGATAATTCAACCAAATTGTTTTATAGGGAATAATGTCACCATTGGTGATAATTGCCTTATTCATTCAAATGTCAGTATTTATGATGATACCGTTATTGGCAATAATGTCACAATTCACTCAGGAACAGTTTTAGGTGCAAGTGCATTTTACTATAAAAAGCGTCCAGAAGGATTTGACCAATTAATTTCCGGTGGACGCGTGGTCATTAAAGATCATGTCGACATTGGAGCTTTGTGCACCATCGACCGAGGTGTCACTGGAGACACCACTATTGGAGAAGGCTCAAAATTGGACAACCAAATCCAAATAGGGCACGATACGCTCATTGGAAAAAAATGCTTGATTGCGTCACAAACTGGAATTGCAGGTTGTGTTGTGGTGGAAGACGAAGTAACCATATGGGGCCAAGTAGGTGTTAAAAGCGGAATAACAATTGCAAAAGGAACGGTCATTTACGCACAATCTGGTTTGGGTCACTCTACCGATGAGAATACTATTTATTTTGGATCGCCTGCTATTGAAGCACGCGAAAAATATAAGGAAATGGCATATATTAGAAAAATCCCCGACCTTATTGAAAAATTAAAAAACTTATAATGACAGCTAAAGAAACGATCAAGCAGTTTTATGATTTGGATTTGGCTCAAAATAAAGAGGCGATTTCTATGTTCCACAAAGACTGCGAATTGCACTGGAACAGCAGTAAAGGTTTTACATCATTACATTACAATGATATCAAGAATATGTTGGAGGACGTTCAGAAATCGTATGTTTCATTTCGATATAGATTAAGTCATTTACTTGTTGATGAAAATACCGTGACGTCGCGATATACAATTTATGTGATTCCCATTGAAAAAATGGATGAAGAAGAACCTTTAGCGCACTTTATTTCCATATGGGAAGTGAAGGATGGAAAACTCTTTAAAGGTTATGAAATAAGTCAACTGGCAGATGAAAATCCGGCAAGCCTTAAAACATTTTCAGAAATAAAAATTTAAATACACTTTAAAGATCCTCGTAAATAGGTTACTTTTGCAAGGTCTAAAAAAAATAAAATCTAAAAAATAAATGAGCGTTTTAGTCAACAAGAATTCAAAAATAATAGTACAAGGATTTACAGGTAGCGAGGGCACTTTCCACGCCACCCAAATGATTGAATATGGCACCAATGTAGTTGGAGGAGTTACTCCAGGAAAAGGTGGACAAACCCACTTGGACAAACCAGTATTCAATACTGTAAAAGATGCGGTTGAAACAGTAGGAGCAGATACGACAATCATTTTTGTACCACCAGCATTTGCAGCTGATGCCATTATGGAAGCTGCAGACGCAGGCATTAAAATCATCATTACTATAACAGAAGGAATTCCTGTTGGAGATATGATCAAAGTAGCAGATTATATAAAAGATAAAGAGTGTCGTTTGATAGGCCCAAATTGTCCTGGAGTTATCACTCCTGGCGAAGCCAAAGTAGGTATCATGCCAGGATTTGTTTTCAAAAAAGGAAAAGTTGGGATTGTTTCAAAATCAGGAACTCTAACTTACGAGGCAGCAGATCAAGTCGTAAAACAAGGTTTGGGAATCACAACAGCAATAGGAATTGGTGGCGATCCAATCATTGGGACTACTACGAAAGAAGCAGTTGAGTTATTGATCAATGACCCAGATACGGAAGCAGTTGTTATGATTGGAGAAATTGGAGGTCAATTGGAGGCAGATGCAGCTTATTGGTATAAGGAGAGTGGCAGCAAAAAGCCTATCATTGGTTTCATTGCTGGAGAAACCGCTCCTGCAGGACGTACCATGGGGCACGCTGGTGCAATTGTAGGCGGAAGCGACGATACAGCACAGGCCAAAAAGAAAATTATGAGCGAATGCGGAATTCACGTAGTTGATTCTCCTGCCGAAATTGGTAAGAAAGTTAAAGAAGTTTTAGGATAATTTTCCAACTCACATAAATTATAAAAACCGATACATTCTATTTGCATCGGTTTTTTTTTATAATTTTAAATTTAGTACTCGACAAAAACATTAGAAATTTTTAAATCGGAAAATCAGTTTAGCCCCAAGCCCTAAAGGGTGTCTGATTTTCCTCGATTTACCCTTTAGGGACAGGGCAAAAAATCGTGGAAAATCTATTAACTCAATTTTTGTCATATTCTATAAATTTTAAATTAATCGTATTTAAACCCTTAAATTATAAGAATATGATAATAATATTTAGATATTTTATCAATCGTTCTTATATTTAAAAATAAAAATTCAAATTGCCAAAAATTTAGATAAATGACGAATGTTTTTATAAAAGGTACAGGTTCATATGCACCTGATAATGTAGTTAAAAACGAATTTTTTGAATCAATTGGATCTTCTGATGAATGGATATATTCAAAATTAGGAATTAGGGAGCGACGCATTTCAATTGATGAAGCTACAAGCGACCTGGCTTACAAAGCAGGTTTGATAGCTATTGAAGACGCCAAATTAACGGTTGCAGATATCGATTTGATAATCGTTGCAACCACAACTCCAGATAGACCTTCGCCATCTTGTGCCTGTTTTGTTCAGGATAAGTTAAACGCTGTTAATGCCGTAGCTTTTGATATTTCTGCAGTCTGTTCGGGCGCTTTGTTTACGATGGCTACCGCAGTTCAGTTTGTCAAAACAGGAATGTATAAAAACGTGTTGGTCATTGGTGCCGATACGTTTTCGACCATTATCGATTGGGAACGCCGTGATGCCGTTTTCTTTGGCGATGGAGCAGGAGCAATGGTGTTGTCGGCTACAGATGAAGATAAAGGCTTTATCGATTTTGCATTGCATTCTGACGGCACTGGTAAAGAACATTTTACCATTCCTGCGGGTGGCTCTGCCAAGCCTGCTTCCATTGAAACTGTAAACAATAGGGAACATTATTTTCAAATGAATGGAAAGGCTGTTTATGATACCGCAACCAAAGTTGTTCCAAAAAACATCATGGAAATATTGAATCGAAATAACTTTACCATTGATGATGTTGCTTTTATGTTGCCGCATCAACCTAGTATTAGGATTCTTCAGGAAATTGCGCAACAAATAAATCTTCCTTTTGAAAAAGTAAAAACTAATATGGATAGATACGCCAACACCTCCGGCGGAACCGTTCCGATTATTTTGGATGAAACACACAAAAATGGTGAATTCAAGAAAGGCGATATTCTTCTTTTTGCCGCAGTTGGAGCAGGCTGGACTTGGGGAACGGCTTTATATAAATGGTAAATCAATTAATTGTCAATAGCATATGTTATCAAATAAAACATTCATAATTACAGGAATCGCTGATAAAAACTCATTGGCGATG
Organism: Aquaticitalea sp.; assembly: GCA_041748695.1. Classification (GTDB taxonomy): domain Bacteria; phylum Bacteroidota; class Bacteroidia; order Flavobacteriales; family Flavobacteriaceae; genus JBPOFM01. Next base: position 11,918 of record JBGTCT010000036.1, read on the forward strand.
TTCGTTGCAAAGAAAATCATAGAAAACGGTGGGAACGTACTTTGCACAGGTTTGGGAGTAAGTGAATTTCATCATGATTTATCAGACAAGGCAAAACAATTTTTAAGCACTAACTATTCCGATTTTGAAAGTTCTGTCAAGCAAGAATTAGGCGACGATGTCCTCACAGAAATTTTAGATGTCACAATCGAAGAAAGTGTCGATGCTTTCGCCAAAAAACTTAAAGAAAAAAACATTAAAGTTGATGGATTTTTGCATGCCATTGCCATGGATAAAACCATCCGTCAGAAAGTAGTTAAACCATTGTTGGAAGTGACTAAAGATGAATTTTGTGATACCATGGATGTATCAGCGTATTCACTGATTAGAATTACGAGTTATTTGTATAAATACAATTTGATGCAACCCAATTCTTCAATTTGTTCGTTAAGTTATATTGCGGCGGCTAAAGTCACATTCCATCCGTATAGAAATATGAGCGTTGCCAAAGCTGCTTTGGAGCGCATCACCATTGAATTGGCCGACGAATTGGGTCGCAGAAATGGAACTCGTGCAAATGTCATTCGTTTTTCGCCATACATGGGAAGCAAAGCAGGAACGGCAACTTTAAATCAATCAGATTTTGACACCGCTAATACGTTAAGTCCATTGGGCAATGCTACACCAGACGATCTTGCCAATGAGGTCATTCACCTCTTTAGACCCAACGGTCGCATTACGGGAGAAATACGCCATGTAGATGGTGGCTACAATATTATGGGATAAGATGCCTATATGATTACAAACCGATTTTACATATAAAATGCTTCATTTTTGTCTGAATTGACGGCGTTTTCATTTTAAAAATTCAAATGATTTGACCTCATAAATTCGTCATAATTTTGTAAGGTTTGTTATTTCGTATAATTTGTAATCGCTATATTTGACTATCAACTAATCTTATTATTTATTCATGAAATTATTAGAAGGAAAAACAGCAATTATTACAGGAGCTTCACGAGGTATTGGAAAGGGCATTGCACAAATTTTTGCCCAACATGGCGCAAATGTGGCCTTTACGTATAGCTCTTCTGTAGAATCAGCAAAAGCTTTGGAAAAAGAACTGAACGCACTTGGTATAAAAGCGAAAGGATATCAAAGCAACGCGGCCGATTTTAAGGAAGCCCAACAATTGGCTGAAGATGTTTTGGCTGAATTTGGCAGCATTGATATTTTGGTAAACAATGCAGGAATCACAAAAGATAATCTGCTCATGCGTATGGCGGAAGAAGATTTTGATACGGTTATAGAAGTCAATTTAAAATCGGTTTTCAACATGACCAAAGCCGTGATGAGACCAATGTTAAAGCAGCGTAATGGCTCTATCATCAACATGAGTTCGGTGGTGGGAGTTAAAGGCAATGCAGGGCAAACCAATTATGCAGCTTCCAAAGCTGGTATTATCGGCTTTTCCAAATCTGTCGCTTTAGAGTTGGGTTCGCGAAATATCAGAAGCAATGTCATCGCTCCTGGGTTTATAGAAACTGAAATGACTGCCAAACTTGATGAAAATACTGTAAAAGGCTGGAGAGACGCCATACCATTAAAACGTGGAGGGACTCCTGAAGATATTGCCAATGCTTGTGTCTTTCTTGCAAGTGATTTGAGTGCGTATGTCACTGGCCAAACATTGAATGTGGATGGTGGCATGTTGACTTAATTGCAATTGACATAAAACAGGAATTAGGTTAAGTGTGCTAAATTATTTGAATGAATACAGTAACAATTCTCTACATCATATTAGCTGGAATCATAGCGCTATCATTAGCGCTTTTTCAGTATTTATATAAGTCGAAACAGCGTACGAAAGTGTATCTCCTGTTGACGTTTTTGAGATTTGTTACGATTTTTTCTGTTCTGTTATTGCTGATCAATCCTAAATTTGATAAAATCACCTATTTTGATGAAAAGCCAAATTTAGTAATAGCCATTGATAATTCGGAATCGGTTGCGTATTTAAAACATGATGAGAACACCAAACAATTGATTGCCGATTTAAAATCCAACAAACCGCTTAATGACCGCTTCAACTTGGAATTCTATACCTTCGGAAAAGAAGTGCAAGCCTCCGATTCTGTGTCGTTTACAGAAAAACAATCCAATCCTTCGTTGTTGTTCGATCAATTACAGCAAGTCTATGGAACTACAACGTCACCAACGATCTTAATTACCGATGGCAATCAAACTTATGGGAATGATTATGAGTTCTCTACAAATCGTTATAAGCAGCCTATTTTTCCAGTTATTCTTGGAGATACTGTTCAGTATTTAGATTTAAAAATTCAGCAATTGAATGTCAATAAATACGCTTATTTAAAAAACCAATTTCCAATAGAAATTATCGCGGTTTACACCGGAAATTCTAATGTTCAAACACAACTGAAGATTACATCAGGCACCGCAACCGTATTTTCACAAAATATCAATTTCAGTACAACGAACACCTCGCAAGTTGTGAATCTTACGTTGCCAGCGAACAGAGTTGGCGTCAACAGTTATAAGGCTGAAATTGTCCCTATTGAAAATGAGAAAAATGTAGTTAACAATTTTAAGAATTTTGCTGTTGAAGTGATTGACCAAAAGACTAATGTGGCCATTGTTTCCGATATATTGCATCCAGATTTAGGATCATTAAAAAAGTCGATTGAAAGTAATGAGCAACGTCAAGGATCCATTTTAACCCCAAATGAATATTTATCTAAATTAAATGATTATCAATTGGTTATATTGTACCAGCCGACAAATAACTTTAAGTTGATTTATGAAGAAATCAACGCGTTGAAATTGAATACATTCGTTATTATAGGTACGCAAACCAATTGGAGAACTTTAAACAATTTCCAAACCAATTATACGCAAAATATCACCAATCAGACAGAGGATTTCCAACCCGATTTAAATCCGAATTATTCCGCGTTCATTATTGATGATTTGGATTTTGGTGAGTTTCCGC
>JBGTCT010000037.1:0-9733 GCA_041748695.1 Aquaticitalea sp.
ATTAGAATGTTCATTTTGTGGTAGGAAAAAGCCAGAAACCAGTTTATTGATTGCAGGTCTCGATGCTCATATTTGCGACAGATGCATTGAGCAAGCTCATGGCATTGTTTTGGAAGAATCCAAACAAAGCGGCAATTCAGAATTATCTACCGAATTGATGCTCAAAAAACCAATGCAAATCAAAACCTTTCTTGATGAATACATCATTGGTCAGGAGTACACTAAAAAAGTCATGTCTGTGGCAGTTTACAATCACTACAAACGTTTATTGCAGCCAGCTTCCAAGGATGAAATAGAAATTCAGAAAAGCAACATTGTTATGGTTGGGCGAACAGGAACGGGTAAAACCTTGATGGCCCGAACCATTGCAAAAATGCTCAATGTTCCTCTAGCTATAGTCGATGCAACGGTATTGACCGAAGCCGGTTATGTCGGTGAAGATGTTGAAAGTATTCTGACACGTTTATTGCAAGCTGCTGACTATAATCTTGAAAAAGCTGAAAAAGGCATTGTGTTTATCGATGAGATTGATAAAATAGCCCGTAAGAGCGATAATCCGTCCATAACACGCGATGTATCAGGCGAAGGTGTACAGCAAGCCTTATTAAAATTATTGGAAGGAACCGTTGTCAATGTCCCACCAAAAGGCGGGCGAAAACATCCAGACCAAAAATTTATTGAAGTCAATACCGAACACATTTTGTTTATTGCTGGTGGCGCTTTTGATGGCATTGAACGCATCATATCCAAACGATTGAATATGGCAGCCATTGGATACAAAGCACCTCATGATGACGTCATAGATTCTGATAATATTCTTCAATATATCATTCCAAAGGATTTAAAGGATTTTGGTCTGATACCAGAAATAATAGGTCGTTTACCAGTCTTAAGTTATATGGATCCATTGGATGGTAAAACCTTGAGGGCCATTTTAACCGAACCAAAAAACGCCATCATCAAACAGTACAAGAAATTGTTTGAAATGGACGATATCGATTTTACAATCACAGATGGCGCTTTGGATTTCATTGTTGAAAAAGCGATTGAATACAAATTAGGTGCTAGAGGACTACGATCCTTATGTGAAGAAATCTTAACCGACGCCATGTTTGAAATGCCAAGCAGCGATGATAAAAAGCTGAATGTCACCAAAAGCTACGCCGAGGACAAAATTTCCAAAACGACTCTTAAACGATTAAAGGCCGTTTCTTAAAGCTAGAATTTAAATAGGAATAAAAAAACAAAACCAATCTTCTGAAATTTCAGAATGGGTGGTTTTTATTTTCTTTTGGATTTAAGAAACTAATATTGCAGACACAATATTTTATATGAAGTGGTAAGGGATTTTCATTTAAAGACTATCAAATTACTGTAATTGCTCCCTATTATTCTGACATTTTCATTACAGTGATGTAAATATAAAATCTTATATGTAAGATAAAAACCACCAAAGGCTATTTTAGTTAAAGAACAATATAAATTCGTTGACTGAAATCATATTGTATTTTTTGCCGATAAAAAACAGCGTTCAAATTTCATCAATTTGTATTAACGATTCATAGTCAATAATTCGTCAAAATAAACTCGTGTATTGGATAAACGCGGGATTTTGTGCTGACCGCCCAATTTGTTATGGAGTTTTAACCAATCGTAGAAAAGTTGCTGTCGCGCAACGTGTATCGTAGGCTTGTTGAGTGTGATGTTATTAAATCGTTTGGCCTCATAATCAGAATTCAAAGCCTTTAAAGCATTGTCCAAAAGTTCGTTAAAGAGTTCAATGTTGGCTGGCGGAGTTTTAAATTCAATCAACCATTCATGAGCACCTTTTTCCTTGCCTTGCATAAATATGGGAGCGACGGTATATTCAACAATTTCAGATTTTGTCTTTTTGCAGGCTTTTTTGAGGGCATCTTCGGCATTTTCAATAATCAATTCCTCTCCAAACACATTGATGTGATGTTTGGTACGACCTGAAATTTTAATTCGATAAGGACTTATGGACGTAAACCGAATCGTATCACCAATTTTATACCGCCAAAGTCCTGCATTGGTAGTAATAACTATGGCATAATTTTTATTTGTTACAACAGCGCTCAACGGAATTATTCTTTGCTCGGCAGTACCATAGGTTTCCATTGGAATAAATTCGTAATAAATACCATAATCGAGCATCAACAGCATTTCACGGGAATTATTCTGATCCTGAATAGCGAAAAAGCCTTCCGAAGCATTGTAAATCTCATAGTATTTAAAATTCTTTTGAGGTAAAATGGACTTGTATTGATCTGCATACGGCAGAAAGCTAACACCACCATGAAAATAGACCTCCAAATTAGGCCATACTTCAAAAAGACTTTTTTTTCCAGTAGTTTCCAAAACAGTGTTTAGCAAAACCAACATCCATGACGGCACACCAGCAAGACTCGTCACATTTTCTTGGATTGTTTCGTCAACGATCGCTTGCATCTTATGTTCCCAATCACTCATAAGGGAGACTCTACTGCTCGGTGTACTGCTAAATTCTGCCCAAAAGGGCATATTGTCAATTAGAATGGCGGACAAATCGCCAAATGCTGTTCCGTTTTCTCGATATAGCTCCTTACTTCCACCGAGACGGAGGCTTTTTCCAGTAAACAATTGCGAATTTTCATTATTGTTGAGGTACATACAAAGCAAGTCTTTGCTAGCCGCGTAATGACAATCTTCCAAGGATTCAAAACTCACAGGAATGAATTTGCTTTTTGCACTTGTTGTGCCACTTGATTTTGCAAACCATTTGATGGGTGTTGGCCAAAATATGTTGTTTTCACCTCGTCGAGAACGCTCGATATTTGCCTGACAGTCTTCATAATTTGAAATTGGAAGGCGAGCAGCGAAAGTATCGTAATCCTTTATTGAAGCGAAGTCATATTTCCTGCCAACTTCGGTATCTTTTGCCATACTAAGAAGTTGATGCAACAATTCAGTTTGTACTTCATTGGGATATTTTAAAAACAATTCAATTTGATGGAAGCGTTTTTTTAAAAACCAGCTGGCAATCGAATTGACTATGGGAATTGGCATTTTTGCAGTATCTTTAGAATCCTAAAATTAATACTTTTTTTGATGCAGTACCAAGGAGTTTTAACAAAAATGGAAACCGAGTTTTCGCATCCCATTCAGTACTATCTCGTCTTTGAAAATGACTTCCTCCACATGAATCAGTTGCTGAACAAATCACTCACTATTCAATTGATTGGATTTCAATGTCTCAATTGCGGTTTGAGCAAGCCCATTTACCGACAGGGTTTTTGTAGAAGCTGTTTTTTTGACATCCCACAAGCGGCCGATTGGATTATGCGCCCTGAGTTGAGCACTGCGCATCTCGATCAGGAAGATCGCGATTTGCTATATGAAAAAAGAGTTCAATTGCAACCACATGTGGTTTATTTGGCAAATTCGAGCAATGTAAAGGTAGGCGTCACGCGAAAAAGCCAAATTCCAACACGATGGATTGACCAAGGAGCGCACGAAGCCATTGAAATTGTCGAAGTGCCCAATCGCTATCTGGCAGGAATTACGGAAATAGCCTTAAAAGACCACGTCAGTGATAAGACCAATTGGCGCACTATGCTCAAGAATGATATCGTAGATCAAAATTTGGTAGATTGGCGCGAGCGACTCAAACAATACATCCCAGATGAGGCAAAAGACTATTTTTTAGCTTCAAATACCGAGACCAATATAGAATTCCCCGTATTACAATATCCCGAAAAGCCCAACAGTTTAAATTTGGATAAAACCCCGACCTATCAAGGAGTTTTAAAAGGCATCAAAGGCCAATATCTATTGTTTGAAGACCAAACGGTTTTTAACATCCGTGGGAGTGAAGGGTATGTTGTGCGTATAGAAATTAACTAAAAAAAGACCCATCATCACGACGGGTCTTGAAATATATATTGCTTTGAAAGCCTATACGTCTTCCTGATCTCTTAAATTCTGAATGTATTCTGCTTTTTGAATTTCACGTCTGCGTTTCACGGATGGTTTTGTGAAAAACTGGTTTTCACGCAGGTTTTGCATCACCTTTACATTTCTGTGTTTACGTTTGTAACGTTTCAGTGCACGTTCTATATTCTCTCCTTCTTTAATTTCAATTCTTAACATGTATTGTTTTTATAAAGTTAGTTTATTTTAGATTATCCTAAATAGGTTTTTAATATTTTACTTTTTGAAGTATGACGCAATCGTCTGATGCCTTTTTCTTTAATTTGGCGAACACGTTCACGTGACAAATCAAATGTTACTCCAATCTCATCCAAACTCATAGGCATTTCACCACCAAGTCCGTAATACAATTTTATAACATCACCTTCTTTATTAGAAAGTGTATCCAATGCTCTGTTGATTTCCAGTTTTAGGGAATCAGCCATCAAGTCATTATCCGGTTTTGGGGATTCTGTTGAAGACACCACGTCATATAAACTAAAATCTTCACCTTCACGAAGTGGTGCATCCATTGATAAATGTCTTCCGGAATTTTTCATGGATAACTTTACATCGCTTAAGGTCATATCCAACTCCGCAGCGATCTCTTCAGTACTGGGAGGTCGTTGATACGATTGTTCCAAAAATGAATAGGCTTTATTTATCTTGTTAATAGAACCAATTTTGTTTAAGGGCAATCTTACAACTCGCGCCTGTTCCGCAAGCGCTTGAAGAATGGCTTGTCGTATCCACCATACAGCATACGAAATAAATTTAAAACCACGCGTTTCATCAAAACGTTTGGCAGCTTTTACCAAGCCAGCGTTTCCTTCATTGATCAAATCTGGAAGCGTTAAACCTTGGTTTTGGTATTGTTTTGCCACAGAAACAACAAAACGTAAGTTGGAAGTCGCCAATTTATCAAGCGCTGCCTGATCACCTTTTCGTATACGCTGTGCCAATTCTACTTCCTCATCTGCTGTGATGAGTGGTAGTTTGCTAATGTCTTGTAGGTATTTGTCAAGTGATTTGGATTCGCGGTTGGTAACTTGCTTTGTTATTTTTAATTGTCTCATTTAGGAGTATTACGTTAATAAAAGGTTTACTACACAGTATAACCTTTTAATTGACAAAAGCAAGTATTCTCACAAATGTTTAACAGTTTTGGCTATGGTTTCTGTAGAATCTAGCAAAGGTACGGCTAATTTTGCCCCTGTGCTAACATAGAACGTTAAAACAATACAACTGCTACGAGTCTTAATTTACGGAATCCTTTTTCTTCTTCTTTCCACCCAGCAGTCCACCGAGCACATCCTTGACGCCTTGCTGTATGGGGTCATTTTTTGGATTGGTGGTGGTTTTGGTTGAGTCGGTTTTTACTTTGGTTGTGTCAATTGTAGTGTTTGTTCCGCTTGTGGTGTTTTTTGTTCCTCCTAACATGCCTCCTAATAAATCCCTGATTTTGTCAGTGCCTTGACCCAGAAGTTTTTGTTTTTCTATCTCAATCAGTTGTTTGGTGAGGTTGGTAATGCCGCTACTCAAATCTGTTGAGACTGTAGGATTTTTAAAGGAGCCTGAAATATTGGCGGTTACAGGAATGCTTATTTTATTGACTTCGTTATCATTGATTTTCCCGATCAATCGGTTTACATCACTGCCTAGATATTTTGCAGGCACATTAAATACTGCATTATACGACATAGATTCATCGAACCCATGTGATCCGGAAACTACAATTCCGATATCTTTATAGGCCAAATTAAAAGGTTTTACAGTAACCATACCGTTTGCAAATTCTAAATAGGCGTCAAGATTATCTAAATCTAGTTTTTCAAAATCAATAAAATTTAAAGTGCCTGCAAGTTTGCTCAATAAGGCGCTTTGGTCGTCGTTGATGGTAGTGGTTAACAATTCCGCGAAAGCTTTGCCTGATACAGTCTTTAGTTGTGGTGAAAATTCATCATCCAACAATCCGGAAATGTTCATGTTAGTATTCAATTTTCCTTGCAACACATTGGCTATTGGTGCCAAGCCTTGCAAAAGTTCCAAGTCTTTGAATGATTTCGCAATGTCAAAATTGGCTGCATTCAAATTCAAACTAAATGAAGGCGAATCGGTTTTGGTACTCACATTTCCTGATACAGTAAGCAAACCATCAAATATTTTTGATGTCAGTCCGCTTAAGGTAGCTTGTTGATCCTTGATGGCGAGGTTTCCTTTTACATCCTTAAGATACAGATTATCATAAATTACGGTATTGGCATTGGCAGAAATCGTGCATTCCAAGAATGCTGGAATTTTGAACCCGGGATTTGTGGTGCTTACTTTGTTGGTAGTACCTGTGCTTTCAGTTGCGCTTTCTTCCGACATAAAATCGCTTAAGGCCAAGGTGTTGGAATTCAGTTTAAAATCCCCTTTCAAATTGACTTTGTTGCTCAACATAAAGCCAATTAAATTATTGATGGTTCCGGTTGCGGAAAAATCACTTTGACCGGTTTTGGCACTAAAACTATTTAGCGTTACAGTTGAAGGATTAAAAGTCATATCGGCTTTGGAAATTTGCATAGGCTGGTTCATGGCATCTGAACTAAAAACCATATTGGTGATATTCCCATTCCCAGAAGCTTTGATGCGTTCGTACGCATTCGTTTCAATGGCTTCCATATCAAAAGCAGTATTGATTTTGGCTCTTAAAATACCGCTCAATTCATTTTCAAGCTCCAACGGATAGGCTTTGGTAAGGTTAGCCAAATTCAATGTGCCATCGATATCGGCATTCACGAGCATATTGCCGGTAATATTTTTTATGATTGCAGAGGATTTAAAAACGTCATCGTCAATTTTAAAATTCAAGGTGTTGATGGCTACATAAGTATCGTCCGCAATGCCTGTATCGTTTTTAATTTGAGTATCGATAATGATATTCTCAACACGTTTTGGCAAATCAGGATATTTAAATGAAGCGTTATTGGATTTTATGCTGATGTCTAAAGTCGGAATCGTGGTTTCAGTTATTCGTCCTTTAATAAGTCCACTTACTTTAAAATCGCCAGTGGTTTCTACGCTTTCAATATTTTTTGAATAGGTTTCAGGAATTACGGCTAAAAAATCCTTGAAGGACGAGCCCGGATTTTCAAAACTGATATCGATGTCCTGACCTTCTTCCAATTGTTGAACGTAGCCCTTAAACTGTAATGGGAGCTGATTGATATAGCCTGTATTCTCTTTGAACGTGTACTTTTGGTTGTTCAAATCCAAATCAATCAAAGCGTCTAATTTCACTCGATTATTGTTTAGATAGTTGACGCTATCAATCGACATACTCACATTTGCTTCGCTTTTGGTGTCCAATTCTGAAATGACATTGGTGAATTTGGCATTTCCTGTATGATTCAATTCGGTTACATAGATTTGCGTATTGCTTTTAACATCTATATAAGTAAGTGCACTGTTTTTAATACTATAGTTTTTTATATCAAAAGCAAAAGTGCTCGTTGTGTCAGCAGCATTTTCCTGTTCCTTTGTGATGTCATAATTGTTATTGCCAAAGGCGTCTGTTTTTAATGTGATCAGAGCTTCTTTGATGTCTATCGAATTAACAACCACCGGCCCGTCATCATCACTTTTAAACAATTCCTTTATGGACATGGTAAATGAAATATCTTTTGCCGTCAAAAATGTTTCCTCTTTAAAAGGTTCAAAATTGGTAATGACCAAGTCACTGACCTTTACATGTGCCTGCGGAAAATTCCTGAATAAACTTAAACTGACATCGCTAAATTCCACTTGGGCATTGACGTTATCATTCATGTAATTTTTCACCATATCCTTAATTTGTGATTGAAACACAAACGGAAGGGCAATCAATAAGACAATGATTATCAATAAGGTAATTCCTATTATTTTTAATGCTTTTTTCATCGAAAGGGTGTTGTTTTTAATTTCCACGACCCTGGAAATTTTTTAGTTTAGTACCTTTATATACGCAAAGTAGCTTGTAAAAGCCGTAAAACTGTAATAGATTAATAAAACTTTAGCAGTTTTATATGAGTTCAATTTCTTCATTGGTTTTAAGTTTAAATCGTCGTTTAAATAAATAAACACCTAAATACAAAAAAGGTGTATCGCAAATGGCAATCAACACTTTAAATAAAAACCCACTGATCAATAAGCCATAGAATTGTTCCCAAGCAATAATTTCAAAAGAACATAGCAGCAACAAAATTGTTAAGGTATCGACAAATTGTGACGAAAAGGTAGAAAAATTATTGCGAAGCCACAAATGTTTTCCTTTGGTGATCCGTCTCCAAAAATGATAAATTTGAATGTCTATAAATTGAGCGAACAGGTATGCCATCATACTTGCTGTTACTGCAATGGCAGTACCTCCAAAAACAGTTGAGAACAGCTCGTCTCCAACCGGTGACCACGAGGTCGCAGGAACAGCATTGGAAATCAAAACAATTGCCAAGGAAAACAGCGATGCAAAAATTCCAGCCACTACGACATCATTGGCCCGTTTTTTCCCATAGATTTCACTGATGAGATCCGTGATTAAAAAGGTGATGGGATAGGGCAAAATGCCCACCGAAATCTCAAACAGTTTGGTGCCAAAAATTTCGATGTCAAAAGGATGCCAATAAAAAAACTTTTGAAATATTAAATTGGAAACCACCAAAGAAGTGATAAACAAAGCGGCTAAAAGAAAATAAATACGCTGCGCAGCGAGTTTGTCTTTCAAGGTCATATTGCAACTAAATACTTATTATAAACCTACTTAAATTAAATCATAAACTTGAACTCAAAGTTACATTAACTTGATACTATTTATCAAAAATTTAAAAATTATTTTTCCGCGGAAATATAGGACAAAGTGAATTTGTTTTCTTTATTTTGACATTAATTATGAACCAACCACATAAAGTGTATATCGCTCTTGGAAGTAATAAAGGCGACCGATTAAAGCACCTGCAAGATGCCGTAGATTTAATCTTTAGGCAAATTGGAAGCATTCAGATTATATCAAAAGTGTACACTTCAAATGCATCTGGTTTTGAGGGTGATGATTTTTTAAACACCTGTCTTCTTTTGGAAACCTCTCTTTCAGCAGAGGAAACCATAAAAGGCTTGCTCAAAATTGAAACCGATTTGGGACGCACACGCACACCAAACGCTGGTTACGAATCTAGAATCATTGATTTGGATTTGTTGTTTTTTGACGACCTAATAATGGACACCAAATTTTTGCGAGTACCGCACATCAAACTTCGGGAACGTCGTTTTGTGCTGCAACCTTTGCACGATATCGCTTCAAGCTACAAGCATCCTACGCTTCATAAGACTATAACAGAGTTATTGGAAACTTGCGAGGACAATAATCCTGTGGAACCCTTTCATATCTGGTTGAAAAATCCGAGTAGGCAATTTTATTTTTCAGATCTTAATTACATTGCAATAGAAGGAAATATTGGAGCAGGGAAGACTAGTTTAGCACGTAAAATTGCACACGATTTTAATGCGAAACTCATCTTGGAACGTTTTGCCGACAATCCGTTCTTGCCCAAGTTTTATGAAGAGCCACATCGTTATGCCTTTACCTTGGAAATGTCTTTTTTGGCCGATCGGTATCAGCAAATCAGTGATGACTTGTCGCAATTGGATTTATTTAAGGATTTTATGGTGAGTGATTATGACATTTATAAATCCCTGATTTTTTCAAAAATCACTTTGCCAGAAGATGAATTCCGACTTTATAGAAAATTAT
>JBGTCT010000038.1:0-11783 GCA_041748695.1 Aquaticitalea sp.
GTTTTATATTGTCCTAAACTATTGAATGTTTTCGTAAAAGGAGACCGTTCCGCTATCTTCATTGGAAACGATTAACAAATCCCTGCCGTTCGGGCTTTCACCAGCAGGAACTGCAAGCAGACCTTCGGGAGCTTCATCACCTGGATTGGATAAAATGTTTAAAAATACTGGGCTCGCAGGATTGGATATATCATAAACCAGCACCTGGTCATTACGCTCCAAGCCAACAAACAAAATATATTTATTGCCCTGAACCTTCAAAATTTCTACCGATTCTGGCTCAGCACCTTTATCATCACTACGTCCATCATTATCATTAAATCGGTCTGGTGTAAGATTTAATGTTTGTTGCGCAATATTATCCCCACTATCATAAACCATTTGTCCATTGCCTGTCCAAACAGTAAATGAACGTGCACCGTAAGAAAAAAGTTGATCGTAATCACCATCACCGTCAAAATCCCCTAATGTTAAGGTCGTTTTTAAACGACCTAAATTTTCATCTCGCTGGAGAAATGCCGCATCGGGAAAAGCGGTTGGGTCAAGTACCAAATCTTTGATGCGCGCTTCTTCACTAAACCCAGCATAATCCCTTGCATCACCTTCATTTGCCGTTATCACATAATCTGTTCCATTTACTTTTAGGTATTTAATGGCATCGGGCATGTAAACACCATAAACAGGCCAGTTATTTAACATTTTTGCCGAATCCTTATCGCTTGGATCCAATTTGTTTCCCTGAAGATTATGGTCTTTATAACCCAACGGATAAATACTTTCTATTTGTTTTGTGTGCAAATTAACTTTTGCAATCCCATTATTTTCCTGTAAAGTGACCCAAGCATAGTTGGAATTGTCTGAAATTGCAATATACTCAGGCTCTATATCCATCGCAAGATTTGCTCCTGGGCCAAATACCCTGAAACCATTGGCTTCTAATTGGGCTTGTTGACTATTGAATGCATCAAAATATAAGTTAGACACATTTCCTGAAACAAGCTCGATAATACTGATAGAACCCTTTGGGTCATTTGTATAGTCACTGCTTGGTTCGCCTTCATTAGCCGATACTACAAACTGCCCATTTGGAGAAAATGTAACCATATCTGGCAGTGCGCCAACCTCAAAAGTATTTAGCAAAACACCGGAAGTAGTATCAAAAATTTGAATGTATCCTGGATTTTGCTTGTCGTAGGCTTCGACAGCCACAGCTAATTTACCCTTATGAACCGCAACACTGTTTGGAGAACCCAAAGTGAGTACGATTGAAGGTTCTTGAACAGGATTGTCTAAATTAGAAATATTGTAGACCGAAATCTCGTCTGATTGTACATTAACAACAAAAAGTTTCTTCGTTTTGGCATCATAAGCTGAAACTTCAGCAGCACCTGAACCACCAACTTGTATGGTGGATCTGTACTGAAAATTGACATTGAAATTTGATGACCTTAGTTCAGTAGCACCGGTTTCTGATTCGTCTTCAACCCTTTGACACGAATAGATAAGTAAAAAAATGGAGAGTAATGTAAGTTTAAAACTGTTTTTCATTTGATTGGATTTTTTAATTTAACCAAATGTAAATTGCCAGTGTAAACTTATAGTTATCTAAAAATAAAGTAATGATTAGGAATTACTTCTGATTGTAACCAAAACGTTTCAGCTGTATTTGATTACTTCTCCAGTTCTTGTTTACTTTAACATATAGTTCCAAGTGCACTTGTTTTCCGAAGAATTTTTCCAAATCCTGACGTGCTTCCACCCCTACTCTTTTTAAAGCAGCACCTTTGTGGCCAATGATGATTCCTTTTTGAGTTTCACGTTCTACCATAATCACAGAGCGCATACGAATAATTTGATCCTCTTCAAAAAACTCTTCGGTATCGACTTCCACAGCATAAGGAATTTCCTTTTTGTAGTGCATCAATATTTTTTCGCGAATGCTTTCGTTGACAAAGAAACGTTCAGGTCGATCCGTCAATTGATCTTTTGGATAAAATGGTGGTGATTCTGGAAGCAATTCTATTATTCGGTTAAAAACTTCCTTGACATTAAATCCTTGCAGCGCTGAAATGGGGAAAATCTCTGCATTTGGAACTTTTGCTGACCACAATTGCACCTGTGCTTCCAATTCCTGCTGGTCTGATTTATCGATTTTATTGAGTAGTAGTAGGACTGGAATCTTGGAACTCGTTATTTTATTAAAAAATGCTTCATCCTTTAATTCTTGTTCGCCAATCTCTACCATATATATAAGGACGTCCGCATCTTCAAATGCCGATTTAACAAAAGTCATCATCGATTCTTGGAGCTCATAGGCGGGTTTGATGATTCCTGGTGTATCGGATAAAATCATTTGAAAATCTTCTCCATTGACTATGCCCAAAATACGGTGGCGTGTTGTTTGTGCCTTTGAAGTGATAATGGATAATTTTTCACCCACAAACGCATTCATGAGCGTTGATTTCCCAACGTTTGGATTTCCAATGATATTTACAAAACCTGCTTTGTGCATTTGATTTTTATTTTGAATGCAAAGATACGCTAAAATGTTCATTCACTTTTTTGGAAACATCCAAACGTTTATGACTTGCGTTTTGCCTCTTCTTTTTCGATTTGATCTAAAATTTTGTTGTATTCCAAATGTGAATCGTGTCCGTATCTTTTTGAATATATGCGGGTAAATTCGGCCCCAAAGAAAAATATCAAACAGGAGTAGGACACCCAAAGCAATACGAGCACTATACTTCCCGCCGCACCATAGGTTGATCCGGGATTTGATTTTCCAAAATACAGGCTGATTAAAAATTCACCCGAAACAAAGAGAATAGCCGTGAGGATAGCGCCAATCCATACCGTCTTCCACCTAATTTTAGTATCGGGCATATACTGAAACATCATTGCAAAGAGGGTGGAAATAATAGCAATCGAAATTATAAAATTCAAAAAATGAACGAGATACAATACGATGTCGGGGAACGATTCTTGAATATAAACTGTTAAAAGAGAAATGATAGTCGTAAACACTAAACTAATTAACAATAAAAACCCTATAACCATTATAAAGGCAAAACTTTTAGCACGATCTGTCAGTATTTTGGTAAACTTAAACGAAGACGTCTCTTCAACTTTCCAAATTTTGTTCAATGAAATCTGTAATTGGTAGAAAACGCCAGTTGCACCAAATAAGATGGTAGCAATACCGAGAATGGTTGAGACGATGCTCTCTGTGGAATTTTGTGTATCTGTAATCACTTTTAAAATTGAAGAGGCAGCTTCAGTACCCACAGCCGAGGTTAATTGTGCATTTAATTGACCAGTGACTATTTCTGGACCCCAAATGCTCCCTATCACATTGATTAAAATGACCAACAAACCCGGCAATGCCAATACAGCATAATAGGCCACAACAGCGCTCAATCGCCATGGGTCATTAGCATTCCAAGCCTTGTAAGTGTCTTTTAATAAACTCGGCAGATGCTTTAATCTGAATTTTTCCGTCACTTCTGTTTCTGCCATGTCTATTTAGATGGGATGTAGTCATAAAATTACAATTTAATTTGTGTCGCTATCTTAAAAACTTAAAAAAATAGTCACATCAATACAATAAGCATCCGATCGAATGAATAATCATTTTTAAATTAATCAAGTTTTAAATTTGTTCAATCATCAGTTTATACACACGTTCCAAAATCAAATAACTCCAAACTTCATAAACTTTAAATTAATTTTTAGCTATATTCGGGTTGCTATTGGTTTGTTGGCGATCAATAAATAAGTGATTTAAAAAACTTGATCCACATCAAATGCGTATATGTTACTTTAGATTATAATTAATAAACATTAAAAAAGAACGTTATGAAAACAAAATTACTTATGCTTGCTTTTTTTGGAATCGTGAGCGCAAATGCACAAACAACTCATAATTTAAACTGGTTTACTGGAATTGGGTCAAACGTCGATTTAACAATTAATTCTGGCGATACAGTTACTTGGACCTGGACAAATCCAAACCATACAGTTGAAAATATATCAGGAAGATCTGTAGAAACCTTCAACAGTGGTTTTTTAGCTTCAACAGGATCCACATTTTCGCACACATTTACGGTTGTTGGAGCCAATGATTATTTCTGTTCGGTTCATGGAGAAGGGAGTATGTCAGGGACAATTACCGTTGAGGGCAATTTGAGTGTTGATGAAAACAAGTTAAAATTGTTCAACATTACTTCTAATCCTTCAAAAACACAATTGATAATAAATTTACCTCCAACTGTTATTTCTGGAGAGCTTACTATCTATGACTTGTTGGGGAAAAAAGTAGTATCTCAAAGCATTCAAACAAGTGATCAATTGAGCATAAATATCTCTAATTTAAAACAAGGACTTTATCTCGTGTCTCTTGCTTCCGAAGGTAGAAGGCAAACGGAGCGCTTTATTAAAAATTAGTTTGCATTGATGTAGGCATACGAGGTATCGAATTTCAAAAATAAAAATTCGAAATTGCAAGCACGAAAGAAGTTTGCATATAAGTGGGAATTATGCCTCCAGACTTTAGAATGAAGTTTCAGGCCTGTATCATTTGCTTCTTTATGCCAGATAGTTAAATTGGAGTTTGTGAATAACAAACTTTTCCACGAATAAGTTTAATTACCAAAGGGCTTTTTCGCTTACAACGAAAAAGCCCTTTTTAGATTGTGTATTATAGACTTACTTTAAGAAACTCATTAAAATTGAGAACCAAATAGTTGGAAAAACCCTTGAACTGCCCAAGTTGGTGGGGCACCAGGTGCCGATGCTTTATTGTCAAGGTGGTAAGCAATAGCTAAATGCGTTTCAAATACATCTCCCATGCAATTTGGTATGACATAACCAGGGTGCGGGTTTACGGAGCCATCGGTTATCAGATTTCCCTCTGGTCTAATCACCGAAATGGATGCATTACCCTGATCATTAGCTCTAAATGAATTGGAGTTTCTGCTACCCTCTATTTCACCTAACGCACCAAAACCAGTTCGATTGGCATTATTTCCATTCCAACCAGGAGAGCTGAAGGTAACGGTCCATATGGTGTACACTCCATTCGGAATCAATCCTTTTAAATGCATCACTACATGCGTACCAGAGTTGATGCACTTTACAGTAGCACTACCCGATACCATCTTGAATTCTCCCAAAGTGACCTGATGGTTACCGTCCGGAGTCATTATCGGTACGTGCTGTCCCCCATTTTTATTGTATAATGGCGTGTTATCACCTACAGGCATATTAAAGTTCTCATCTTCCAAATGACTGGCAAAGTGTAGTAAATCTGCCGTAACAGGTGCAGATTTACTGGCCTTTAAGTCGGCCGAATTATCAATGTCATTCTCGTAAAGAGATACGGCTTCATCTGAACAAGAACTAAAAATTACCACTGTTAAAGCAAGTAATATCATTAACGAATTTTTCATAATAATAAATTTTAAAGGTTAGACAATATTGATTAATAGCATTAAGTTTTTTATTTGATGTCATTCATTTTGATTGATTAGGTTTTTTGTATCCTTATGTTTCACCAATTGAGCTGTTCTACATTGCTGGCGATCCGCACTCCGCACTCAAAGCCAAATTCGTTATCAAAACTGTAATGGATACCACCGAAAAATCTTGAATCTTTGGCCTCCTCCGCATATGCAGTGAAGTTATTAAATGACCGCGGGGAATATCCAAACGCTATTTTGGTGCTATCCGTAAAATAAACATCATTACCGAATTCAGCAGAAAGAACAGCAGCCGCAGCCGCTGAAAAAGTGGCGTGCCCCGAGGTATAGGATGGAAATGGAGGAGTTCTAAGGAGCGAAGTCCATGTTGGATCTATGTAGGATTGTATATATGTAACAGGTCGCAAGAGATTTGCATTGTACTTGGCTCTCCAACAAACAATACCAGCATCGTTTTCTGCTATACCCAATTTTGCCAACAGCACTGCAGCTTGATATAAATTAAATTTTCGATTTCTGATCATCTGCAATGCGATCGCCATATTGTGCCCAGGAGGAGTGAATGTACCAGCACCATCATCCCAGTACTCTGCAATTTCATTTTGTTCCGTACTAAGGTTCAGTCCTGTTTCATAGACTTCATAAGCGGAATTGTAAAATGGAGATCCAACCGCAGAAGAAAACTCCATCGGATTTGGCGGGTACACTGGTCCTGCAGTGT
The DNA here is from genome assembly GCA_041748695.1 of Aquaticitalea sp. Lineage (GTDB taxonomy): Bacteria > Bacteroidota > Bacteroidia > Flavobacteriales > Flavobacteriaceae > JBPOFM01. The sequence continues at coordinate 6,199 of JBGTCT010000038.1, forward strand.
TGGTAGGTACCATGGTTCTGTTGTTTCCCCAGTAGGGCAACATGGCTGGCTGAAATAGTGGAGGTGTGGGTAACCATTGATCTATACCTTTTGGCGGAATATAATCTGTAGGGAAATTATAAAGATAAATTTGGTCGCCTCCATTGCTTTGAGACCAATTGAAAACTGCTTCAGCCACGGCGCGACCATGATCAATTGATCGATCCGAGATTTGTTTACTCACTCTCCTTGTATATAAATTATAATTGGCTGACTCTAGTGCGTCAATTTTACTCAAATTAGCCGTAGAGGCATTTTGGAATTGTTTTTTAATAATTCTTGCCATCGCAGCGTTAACCATTATTGGGGCATGGTATGAATTTCCATATTTTCTTTCTGGAATTTCATTTAACCCATCTAATTGTCCGACCAAGGAGTTGTGATTGGGCATTTCACCAACAAGACATTCATAAACCGTCACCCCTGTGTTTCCAAAACTCCTTGCAAGAATTGGCGGCGTATGTCCAGGAGTTTCAATAGCAAGGTTCAACATTAGCTTATACCAAGAAACGAGGACTTGAGCATCGAATCTCTGTAAACCCTCTCCGTTGTTTTTATACATTAAGTCATCTAAATTTTCAACTTGATGAATGGTTTCATCATTAAGATCATCCTGACAGGCGGTAAAAACCAACATGAACAAAACAGCCCATACACATCCTTGTAGTAAAGCCATTTTGTTTATTGCTTTCATAATTAAAAATGTTTTTTTCATAAAAAATAACTTTTAAGATTCATAGAGTATATGAAGCAAAGATGCCATATAAATACACGGCATACCTAACAATCTTGTTGCAATTGATTTAACGTATTTTTTGAAGTATTTTACACATAATTTAAAGGCTTTAAATTATGTTGTGTTCTAGGCTAGCTCAAGGAAATATTACAGAAATTTAAAAATTTCGTTTACTCAAATTTAGGAAAACCAACCTTTTTATAAAGCTTAATATATCTTGGATCTGTTTGCAATTGGCGCAATAAAGGCTCTACTTTTAACCTAGTCATTTCGACTTCATGGCGATCGTATGATTTCTGAAGCCATTCAAATGTTTTGTCATAATCTTTGATATGTGCATAATACAACGCAATAAACCAAGCAGGACTGCCTGAAGCTTTACTGTTGTATAGCTGATATAATTGATTCAAATAATTTTGAGATGGAGTTCCGTTTACATTCGCAAGCACTGAATTTAACCAAAGAATCAAGGGAAACCGATCTTGATACTTATTCATTATAACATCAAATTGTTTCGTAGCGCTTTTATAATCGCCCAAATAATAATAGAGTCTTGAGGATTCCATCAAGAAGTTTAGATCATTTGTAAACAAAGGTTCACTCGAAGTAATAAATTTATGGGCCTTGGCCTTTTCATCCATAAGCACCAATGACCAGGCATTGAGAATATAATTCCAAGGATCGAGAGGAAATTTTCTAATTTGGGATTCATGCCACAAAAAATTTTTGTCAAAATCCCCCATCTTCTGTGAATAATCGGTATACCTTACATATTGAGGTTCAACATAGTTTTCCGTTTCATTTACTGCTCTTAAATAGTTTTCCATGGCCATAAAATTCCAGTCATAGTAAAAATATCCGGTATTTAATACATGAGCAGCTTTATAATTTGTAGGCTCCAATTCAAAGGCTCTTTCCAGTAATACTTTGGATTTAGTCCATGCTTGTTGTTCATCAAATACTCCCCAAATTAAGCCTCCATACAGCCAAAATTTACCATAACTAATATAGGCATCTGTAAAATCTGGGTCTAGAGCGATTGCCCTTTCATATAAGGCAATGGCTTCATTACAGTCGGTCAGATTTAATTTACTGTGTTTATATTCTGCCTGAAGAAATACGTTATAAGCTTCAATATTTTTGGTCGGCATCTTTGCTATGGCCTTAAATTCACCTTCTGTAATTTCCGCATTCAACTCTTTAGCAACATTTTCAGCCACTTCAGCTTGAACATTGAATATTTCGTCGCTATTCCATTGACCAGAATACTCGGCTGACCAATATTGACTATTTGTTAAGCCATTAATCAGTTGCAATGTGACTTTTAATTGATTTCCAGATATTTGAAAACTTCCCTGCAGAATGTTAGTAACGCCTTGTTCCTTTGCAATCTCAACAACACTTTTATCAGTATCGTTATACTTCGTGACCGATGAAAATGGAACCACTTTTGTTATAGACTTAATTTTATCAAGTCTAGAAATAACGGCATCGGTCATTCCATGGCATAAATATTGAAGTTCAGGATCGCCGCTCCAATTTTTAATTGGCAATACTGCTATGGATATATCATTTATATCTGCCACTTCTTTAATTTCTGTGGTGGCTGCAGTGGTAGTGTTGGCATTTGAATAAAGGTAATAGAATAAAGTGGCCGTTAGAAGTATCATTAATGGCACGATTAAAAATGACCGTTGGTAATATCGTTTTTTTTGAGGTACGGTAGTTGACGTCTCGTCTTTAGAAGTTTGAATTCCTACATCCTCTTTATGATAGGAAGCATTTCTGAATTTCACTTCTCCTGGTGGATAGCCATAAAATTCCCTGAAACTGGTATTGAAATACGTTGGACTATGAAACCCAACCTGATAGGCAATCTCCGAAGCCGTGGCCACATTATTTTGGAGCATGTCCATGGCTTTTTCCAATCGAAATTCCCTTATAAACTGGCTTGTAGATTTACCAGTAACGGCATGGAGCTTTCGATGCAATTGGGACCGACTCATTCCCATGGCCTCAACTAATTCTTCCACGCCAAATTGTTCGTTTTCTAGATTGGCTTCGAGTATATCGTTCAGCTTTTGAACGAAAGATTCTTCAATAGACAGTGCGTTGGCCATTTTATTTTCATAACGTTACTAAATGACATACAATCAATTATCAAAGGGAATACTAAGATATGAAATTTTCGTTTACAAATTAATTTAAAATGATTAAGGGAAATAAGAATTGGACTTTTCCTAAGTACACTGCAAAACTTTACATCACTCCCTGTTTTTAAGTGTATTCTTAATCATTCTTACCTAATTTTAATTTACGACAGCTCCTAAATCATTCAACAATTTTTTAGGACATTATTATATAAGCTATATCATAAAAACATAAAAGATAAATGGCAATTTGATTCAATTCAATAGTTACTCCTAATTTTATTTAGAAACTAAATTATCGGCTCGAAAGGATATTGATATTGGAGCGTTCAGTCGTCTCATAAAGTAATTAGTGTTTATTAAATTGACCATTTGATAAGTTCAATATTTATAGATTATTGACAATCTAATATACTATATGCATACAAATCAAACGTTTATAACAGGAGACTTTAAAGCAATTTTGCATTTAATCTGGTTAATTTTACCATTAGACGTCTAAAGGAATCTTGGTGAGAAATTTCAACTTAAAAATTATACCAAACATCGAAAACCACATTTTTTTTTAATTTTTTTTAACAACTTATACTACCTTCGACCTTCAAAAGATTAATAGCATAATTCTTTAGAGGATAACATTTTATAATTTTTTCATTGAATAGAAAAAAACAATTAATAACTACATATCTCTATGCTATTATGATAATACTCGGTTTTTAAAGCAATCATTTTATTTACATTTTAATGGTCCCTTATCTAAAGTTTACCTACAACTAAATTTAAAATTTCATTTTAACAATACTATACTATGTTTTTTAACTAAAATCGCTCTTATGAAAAATCTTTTACTCTCCACATCCTGGCTTAATCGCCTAATTTGCACATTAGTTTTATTAATAGGTATTTGTCCGAGCTTGCTAGCGCAGACAGCGACTGTTACCACTGATAAGTTGGATTATGTTCCTGGAGAATATGTGATCATCACAGGATCTGGGTGGCAACCTGGTGAAACGGTCACTCTTCATATAGATGAGGACCCCAAGCCTGCAACCTGTATGCTTCCCCACGACATGACAGCTGTGGCAGACGCCAGTGGTAACATATACAATAACCAGATGTTGATAAAAGATAATCATCTGGGTGTTCATTTTGTATTAACAGCAACTGGGGTTTCCTCCGGTTTAATTGCTATTACGGAATTCGATGACGGTCAAACAAGATTTGCTGTGAGTGGACTTCCTAATGCGACAATATCAGTAAATTATAGCATTGATAATCAAAATCTTAATTTAACTCAATCAATTACTTCAAATGCAGGGGGGTCAGGTCAGACTGGTAATTTTGGCATTAAAAACGGTGCTCAAGTATACTTTCAGTTCCCAGTTTCTGTAACTAATTCAGATGGAGACACTTATAATTTGGTTGGAACTACCACCCTATCGCCATTCACTAGTCCAAATTCGCAAATTACAATTACGGGTAATTATGAAATCCAAGGAGGATCTGGAGGATTGACAGTCACTGCCGATGAATGTGCTCAAGGAGGATCTTTTACAATTACATACACACCGGAATCCGGGCCGTCAGTAACAGAAACTCGTACCACCCCATTTTCCTTTACTGCTAAAAAGAATACATCATATACAATTTCAAGCATTCAAGGGAATGTTAACGGTAATATTTATACAGGTTCAAGTCCTATAACTGGGACAACACCTAATTCAAATAATTTTGAAGTTGAAGTAATATTGGAGTATGAAGATACTACTGCGCCTACGATCACTGCACCAGCTGCAGTAACTGTAAGTGCTGATGCTAATTGTGAAGCTTCAAATATTGCACTTGGTGCACCTGTAACTGCAGACAACTGTTCTGTTGCTTCAGTAACCAATGATGCACCTACTACCTTCCCACTTGGTTCTACTTCTGTAACCTGGACTGTAACTGATGGAGCCGGCCTGACTGCTACTGCAGAACAGACTGTTACTGTTGAGGATACCACTGCACCTGTGATCACCTTAACGGGAGCGAACCCACAGGTATTAGAATCTTGTGGTTCTTATACTGAGTTGGGTGCTACATATGATGATTGTGAAACTGGTTTAAGTATTGTGATCGATGCCAGTGATGTAGATATGAATACTCCTGGTAATTATACAGTAACTTATAACCTTACCGATACTGCTGGTAATGTAGCCGAAGAAGTAACCCGCACAGTTACTGTTGAGGATACCACTGCACCTGTGATCACCTTAACAGGGGACAATCCACAGGTATTAGAATCTTGTGGTTCTTATATTGAGTTGGGAGCTACTTATGATGATTGTGAAACTGGATTAAGTATTGTGATCGATGCCAGTGATGTAGATATGAGCACTCCTGGTAATTATACCGTAATGTATAACCTTACCGATACTGCTGGTAATGTAGCCACACAAGTAACCCGCACAGTGACTGTAGAAGATACTACTCCTCCAATAATCACTTGTCCAGCAGACCAAACAAGAACCAATGACCCGGGTACTTGTACTTATACTGTAGTAGGTAATGAATTTGATCCAACTTTTAGTGATAGTTGTAGTGAAGCTGCCATTATCAATGACTATAATTCTGCTTCAACACTTGCTGGTGCGGTATTCCCATTGGGAGATACTGTTGTT
>JBGTCT010000039.1:0-14045 GCA_041748695.1 Aquaticitalea sp.
AATCAGTACAACATCTAAATCAACCTCTTTATCATTAATGATGTAGGCATTCCAATCTTGGGTTTTATAAATATCGTTGTATTCGTTTACGACTGCGACATAAACGCCTTCAACTTTTGGGATTTGGATGTCTTTTTTCATTATGTTTCTGTTGAAAATGGGAATCTTTAAATTAGATTCAAAAGTAAATAATCTATTCAAAAAAGAAATTGGAATATCCGGAAAATCGGCCTTTGGGAAATATTTCTTAATGCTGAAAATAAATGAGGGTTTAAAATGTTTGAAATAGCTGAAGCGAATATTATAATTCAAAATAACTTTTATCAAAGGATCTGTTTCTTTAGAAATATACTCTCCTCTATTTCCTGTTTTATCCTTTCTATTAAACAAGACAAGCTTTCTGACACCAATCCTTCTTAGTTGCTAAAGTAACTATAGATACTTTTTTTTGGACATGCCCAATTCCTTGACAAGTTCATCCATGATAAACGATTTACTTCTAAATTTTATAAACTTGATTATCCCAAATTCGAGAAGTTGGGATTTTGTAATCATAATCCTTAAAATTGAATACTATTTCCAACCTCCTCCTAAAGCTTCGTACAGATTGACTACAGAAAGTAATTGCTGCAGTTTACTATTAATGACATTGAGTTCGGCATTAAGTGCGCTTTGTCTAGCCGTCAGTAAATCCAAATAATTGGCATAGCCGTTTTTCAAGAGCTCTTCAGAATTTCCTTCGGCATTGCGCAAGGCTTGCACTTCAAGTTCCCGGAATTCAAATTTTTTGGTTTCTGCACCATAGTTATACAAAGCGTTGGACACTTCACCTCCAGCAACCAAAAGCGAAAGTTTGAACTCCAACAAGGCTTGTTCCTGTTGTGCATCAGCCACTTCTTTTTGTGTTCTGATTCTACGTTGATTTAAAAGTGGTTGTGTCAAACCTCCAACCACCGTAGCAAAAAGCGAACTCGTGCTGAATAATTTGTCCAATTCCAAACTTTGAAATCCACCGGCTGCAGTCAATGTGAGAGATGGATAAAAATTACTTCTGGCAACATTGGTAAGTTCAAATGCCCTTATCAAGTTGTATTCTGCAGCAATGACATCAGGCCGATTGCTCAATAATGTGGCAGGGATACCCAATTTCAGTTCAGATTCCAATTGTTGGTTTTCCAGAGCACTGCGCTCATATTTTTGTGGTTGTTTCCCCAAGAGGATGCTCAATGCATTTTCGGTTCGAAAAATAGCAGCTTCCAAATCCACTTGTAAGGCTCTGGCATTATTATATTGGGCAATATTTTGATCAACCGCTACTTGCGTCACTTGTCCTGCTTGTTTAAGTGCTTCGATCGTGGTAACACTGCTGTCCCTGGTTATAATGGTCTTTTTGGTGATTTCCAGCTGTGCGTCCAATGACAATAATTGATAGTATGCAGAAGCAATATTGGCAATTAATCGCGTTTTTACGGCCTTATGCGCTGCAACACTTTGCAAATAATCAGCTTCAAAAGCTCTTTTATTGCTTCTGATTTTTCCCCAGATATCGGCTTCCCACGATAGATCGGCAGTCACTTCATATTGATTTATGGCGCCACTGAAGAACGATCCAAACTGACTATTTCTAGACAATTCTTGATGTGTTACGGATGCATTTCCGTTTATCGATGGAAAAAAACTGGCTTTTCCTTGTTTGACATACGCTTCAGCCATCAACATTTGTTGGATGGCGATACGTATATCGATGTTGTTCTGGAGACCTTCTTCAATATATTGTACCAAATAAGGATCTGTAAAAAGTTCTTTCCAAGATACATCGGCCAATGAAACGCTATCTGTGGGCAGTGCATCCGTACGGTAAAGATTTTGTGTTTCTTCTACTTGAGGTCTTTCGTAATCTTTTGCCACAAAACAACTTTGAAGCGTAAACGATACAACCATCAATAGAACTGATTTTTTCACTAAACTATGTTGTATAAAAGCTATCATATGATTATTCTTCAATTTGTTGTGTTACTGGTTTTACTGAAACTTTTTCTTGCAGCCACTGAAAAAGGATAAATAAAATCGGAATTACAAATACACCAAGAATGGTTCCTATCAACATACCTCCTGCAGCACCTGTACCAATGGAGTTGTTTCCTTCGGCGCCAACTCCTTTTGCCAACACTAGAGGCATCAATCCAAGGATAAATGCAAAAGATGTCATTAAGATAGGACGTAAACGTGCTTTTGCACCATGGATGGCTGCATCCACAATACTTTCACCATTCTTTCTCCGCTGAAGCGCGAACTCCACAATTAAGATGGCATTTTTAGCGAGCAATCCGATAAGCATTATTAAGGCAATCTGGAAATAAATGTTGTTTTCCAGTCCAAAAAGTTTTGTGCTTATGTAAGCTCCAAAAACACCAAATGGCAATGAAAATATGACGGCCAATGGCAATAAATAACTCTCATATTGCGCACTTAACAAGAAGTACACAAACAAGATACTTAAGATAAATATGAAAGTCGTTTGGTTACCTGCATTGACCTCTTCCCGGGTTAAACCCGAATAGGCAACGGTGTAATTACTTGGCAATTTCTGAACTTCTTCTTCAATAACCCTAATTGCATCACCAGTACTAAATCCTGGGTTTGTTGCGCCGGTAATGGTAGTTGAATTGAACAAGTTAAATCGTGTTACCGACTGCGGACCATACACACGTTTAAGATTTACAAACTGTGTAATTGGCGTCATCTCACCAGTATCTGTCCTAACATACATCCCATTCAATGCATCTACGTCAGCCCTATCTTCTGGCAATGATTGAATATAGACTCTGAATTGTTTTCCAAACCTAGAAAAATCGGATGCATACACACCTCCAATATATCCTTGGAGCGTAGAGAAAATACTGTTTATGGGAACACCTTTTTCTTTGGCTAATGGCACATTGATTTCCATTTCGTATTGTGGATACTTCGTGTTAAAAGAAGATTGTGCATATTGAATTTCTGGATGTTGCATTATTGCAATGGCAAATTCTTGATTTGCTTCATCCAAATCAGTGAACTCACCTCCAAACTTATCCAATAAATTCACTTCAAAACCAGCAGAGTTACCAAATCCTCTAATACTTGGAGGGGAAAAGAAAATGATATTGGCCTCCTGTATGCTTGATGCAATACCAAATAGTTTACCTATAGTAGCTTGCGAAGACAAAGATTCATCTTTACGTTCACTCCAGTCATCCAATTTTACGAACCCAATAGCATAATTGCTACCTGAACCACTGATTAAGCTCCGTCCTTTAATGAAGGATACACCCACCACTCCCGGCAATGATTCGATTTTTGGGAATAATTTTTTGGTGACAGCATCCGTTCTATCTAACGATGCACCCGCTGGAAGTTCGATGTTTACAAAAACAATACCCCTGTCTTCACTTGGTACGAATCCCGTTGGTGTTGTTTTAACTGCCCAAAAAATTCCCACAACAGCTATGAGTAATAATACTACCGATACCCATTTCCTTTTGTATAAAAATTGAAGGGATTGACCATATTTGTTTACAGAAGCATTAAATCCACGATTAAACACTGTGAAAAATTTTTGGAGTGCATTCTTCCGTTTTAGTTCCTCATCATCCTTATGGCCTTTTAACAACAAAGCACATAATGCAGGACTTAATGTTAAGGCATTGACTGCTGAAATTAGAATTGCAATAATCAGCGTAACCCCAAACTGTTCATAAAACACACCCGTTGGTCCTGTTATAAAAGTTACTGGAATAAACACCGCAGCCATGACCAATGTGATGGATATGATGGCTCCCGATATTTCGTTCATTGCGTTTAATGTTGCCGATTTAGGGTTCTTTTCCCCGTGGTCTATTTTCGTATGAACCGCTTCGACTACCACAATAGCATCATCTACAACAATACCAATTGCGAGCAACAATGCAAATAGTGTCAATAAATTGATGGAATATCCAAAAATATTAAGGAAAAAGAACGTTCCGATAATGGAAACTGGAACTGCAATGGCTGGTATTAATGTTGATCGGAAATCTTGCAAAAAGATAAAAACCACTAAAAATACCAGTAAAAAAGCTTCCAGTAAGGTGGTAATCACTTTCTGAATAGAGGCATTCAAAAACAAACTAGTATCGTACGGTACAAAAATGTGCAGGCCTTCAGGCAAATCTTTTTCTATGCCAACTAGTGCTATTTTAATACTCTCTATAATTTCTTGAGCATTAGACCCTTTGGTCTGAAAAATACCCATAAAAATTGCATTTTTTCCCAAACTTTCAGCATTAGCAGCATAGGATTGTGCACCGAGTTCAATAGTGGCCACGTCATTCAAACGTAAAAATTCACCGTTGCCCAATGCTTTTACCACAATATCTCCGTATTGATTTGATTCTTTAAAACGCCCGCTGTAAGTCAAAACATAAGAAAATGCTTCCCCATTATTTTCTCCCAAGGCACCTGCAGCCGTCTCTAGATTTTGCTCCTGCAACACAGCTGTAATATCAGAAGGTATTAAATTATAAGCCGCTAATTTTTCGGGTTTTAACCAAATACGCATCGCATAATCCTGCTGGGAAAATACACTTACATCACCAACACCTTTTACACGCTGTAAAGCAGGAATGACATTAATCTTTAAATAATTTTGAATAAATGTCGCATCGTAGTCCTCACTATCAGTGTACATAGACAGGAACATTAACGCGCTGGTTTCCTGTTTCTGGGTAGTGACGCCTGTTTGTTTTACTTCTTGTGGCAATAACGGATTCGCCCTCGATACACGGTTTTGCACATTCACTGCGGCAATATCTGCATCGATACTTTGGTCAAAATAAACGGTAATATCTGCAGTCCCATTATTGGATGCTGTTGAGGTAATGTATGTCATCCCTTCAACACCGTTAATCTGTTCTTCGATAGGTATAATGACACTCTCCAATACGGTTTGGGCATTTGCTCCGGGGTAAGAAGCTGTCACTTTAATGGTCGGCGGTGCAATATCTGGGTATTCCTCTATTGGTAAGTTTGTGATACTAATAATACCGAGCATCACAATGATAATAGATATAACGGTTGAAAGAACGGGTCTTTCAATAAATGTTTTTAACATAATTTAGTTGGTTCTAGTTTTTGAACATAGTTGTTATTGGCTTGGTAACTTCATCATAAGGTACTTCTTGTGGGGTTATAACCATATCGTTTTTTAATTTTCCAACACCAGTGGTAACAATCTTATCGTTAGCATCTAAACCAGACTCCAAAACATATAAGTTATTTACTGCTGCTTTTACTTTTACGATGGTATTCACCGCCTTATTATCTTCACCCAACCTATAAATCATAATGTTTCCCTGTTGCTCATATGTAGCTTCTTGAGGAACTACAATGGCATTCTCATATAACACAGGTATTTGAATTTTCCCGCTGTTTCCATTGGTTAATAATTGATTTGGATTATCAAAAACGGCTCTTAAACTTACGGTTCCCGTACTTCGATTAACTTGTCCAGTACTTGTTTGAATTTTTCCTTTTTCAGCATATACATTCCCATTTGCCAATATCAAATTGACTTCGGGATAGTTTGCCAGTTTCTCCTCTAAAGTTTTTCCTTCTGCATTTTGCAAAAAATCCAAATATTGAGATTCATTTAAACTAAAAAAGGCATATACTTTCTTAATATCACTCACTGTTGTTAATGGAGATGGGTCATTCGGGCTTACCAATGAACCTTCCCTAAAGTCAATAGCGCCCACATAGCCATCTACAGGACTTTTAATGGTTCCATATCCTATAGTTGCGGCAACACTGCTGTAGTTTGATTTCGCTTGGGCTAAATTAGCCTTTGCAGTTTCTAACTGCACAGGGCTGATAATATTTTTCTCTACCAATGGAATTAATTTATCAACCTCAACTTGGGCAACATTGATACGCGCTTTTGCCGCTCCAGCCTCTTGATTTAAAGATTGTGTTTCAAGTTGGAATAGCACCTGACCTTTTCGTACTTTTTGACCTTCGTCAACCAATACTTTCAGAATGTAACCTGATGTTTTTGCCCTCACATCACTATTTACAATTCCTTCTAAAGTTGTTGGATATTCTGAAAATCCCGTAATTGTTTTTGGTTGTAATTGAGTGACGGGAAAAGAAGGAGGGGGACCTTGTGATGGTTGCTGATTTTCTTTTTTATCTCCACAACTGTAAAAAAGGACTAACAGTCCGATAGATATTATAAATGGTGTGTGTTTGTGTTTCATTGGTAAATAGTTAAATTTTAGAGTTTTTCTCTATTATTTTTGATTTCAATTTTGATATGGACTGTATGGCTTCTTCTAGGAACTCGATGTAGTCGTCATGAAAATCGAGTTCAAATTTTGAAGCTTCGTCTTCTCTAACTTTGTTGGAATCTTCTTTATATTCTCGAATTTCCAAATGCAATGCTTTCTGTGAGTTCCAGGACTCGATCATTGCATCTATGCTTATACAAATGTTGTCATGATTGATGGTGTAATATTTTTTTCTATCACCTGGTTTGGTGAAATAGAGAACCTTTTTTAAATCGGTCAAATGATTGAGGTGCGTGGAAATTGTACTTTTGCTGGCACACAAATGAGATACCAAATCTTCAAATGTAGTACCCACCTTTCCGGTAAGAATGATGTATGATAAAATACGAGCTGCCACAGGAGCCAATTGGTCCTTCTGCTCAATCGCAACACCTAACTTTTCGACAAGTCCTTGCTTTTGTTTGCAAACTTGATTATTCATTACTCAAAATTTTTAAACAAAAATAAGTCTAGTTCGGAACAAACCGAACTAAACGAAGTTAAAAAATTGTTAATTGATAAATCACGAAAAAACACAATCGGTTTTTAAGAATTAGGAAGAAATTTTAATAAGAAAATAATAATTATAAAGACGATTTAAACTGCTCCAAGAACCGCACATCATTTTCACTCAATAATCGAATGTCGCCAATTTGGTGCAACAGCATGGTAATTCTATCGATACCCATACCGAAAGCAAAACCAGAATAGATCTTTGAGTCAATGCCACAGTTTTCCAATACATTTGGGTCTACCATGCCACAGCCCATAATTTCTAACCAACCCGTTCCTTTGGTGATTCGGTGATCGATTTCTGTTTCTAATCCCCAATAGACATCGACTTCAGCGCTTGGTTCGGTGAATGGAAAATAGGACGGACGTAAGCGGATTTTACTTTTTCCAAACATTTCGGTTGTAAAATACTGCAGGGTTTGTTTTAAATCAGCAAAACTAACGTCCTTATCAATATACAAGCCTTCCACTTGATGAAAAAAGCAATGCGAACGCGCCGAAATAGCTTCATTTCTGAATACACGTCCTGGCGAAATGGTACGAATCGGTGGTTTATTATTTTCCATATAACGCACCTGCACCGAACTTGTGTGCGTGCGCAATAGAATATCAGGATTGGTTTGTATGAAGAATGTATCTTGCATGTCTCGCGCTGGATGGTACTCTGGAAGATTTAATGCTGTAAAATTGTGCCAATCATCTTCAATTTCTGGACCTTCACTTACATTGAAACCTATGCGGGAAAAAATGTCTATGATTTGATTCTTTACTATAGAAATCGGATGACGAGCGCCAATTTCTATAGGTTCTCCTGGTCGTGATAAATCTCCATAAACTCCTTTGATTTCTTCTTTGCTTTCCAGTTCTTCCTTTAAAGCATTGACCTTTTCTTCTGCCGTTTCTTTTAATTGATTAATGACTTGGCCAAACTCTTTCTTTTGGTCATTTGCCACATTTTTAAACTCGGCAAAATATTCCTTTAATAATCCTTTAGATCCTAAATATTTGATACGAAATGCCTCAACCTCATCTTTGGATTGTGCTTTAAAAGCTTCTGCTTCTGCAATGAGTTCTTTAATCTTGTCTATCATGATTCAAAAAAATGAGTGGCAAATTTAAGGTTTTTAGCTGAATTTGCGTTAGCGATTGCAGTGGAAATCCTTTTTATTGGGGATTCTTGCTAAGGCAAGAAATACACAATAACAAAGATTGCAGCGGAAAGCGCGACCCTTGTGGTAACGCCCAAAACCTACTCTATATATTCCGATTCAAGGAAATAATTGACAATGGCTTCTTTCATCAACACGCTTTGTTCACCTGCTTTTAACGGAGGTAATTGCTCTTTTACTTTGTAATGTGGCCATTTTTCATCATCATAAAAATCAAATTCGTAATAACCGTATGGTTCCAACAACCTGCAGATGGCGATGTGCATCAAATCGAGTTTGTGATCTTTTTTAAATTTTCTGTGGGGCTGACCAAGTTCCTGAACACCAATGAGATAGATAATGGCATCCAAATCTAGGGTATCACCTTCTGCAAATTGAGTTGATAGCTTTTTAACCACCAATTCCCAGCGTTCTTTTAATTGTTCGTCTCTTGACATGATTGAAATTGACGTTGAAAATGAATTTGAAGTTGGACTTCAATTTCAGATTCAATTTTATTTTGGCAAAGTTAACTTATATTTGATAAAATTCTATACAATATGAGTGTTTTGGATATCGTTTTGGCGGCCTTGATTCTTTTTGGACTTGTTCGCGGCTTGATGAAAGGGTTTTTTGTTGAAGTTGCATCTCTCCTAGCTTTAGTGGCTGGAGTTTATGGTGCGATTCATTTTAGCAATTATGCGTCAAGCTTTCTCAAAGACAAAACGGACTGGGATGAAAAAACCGTAAACATTATGGCCTTCGCATTCACTTTTGTGATCATTGTCCTGATTATCTCAATTGCCGGAAGGGCTTTGACGAAGCTAGCAGATTTTGCAGCTTTGGGTGTTTTTAACAAACTTCTCGGAGCCATCTTTGGAGCTCTAAAAATAGCATTGATTTTAAGCGTCATCTTGATTATTTTTGATAGCATGAATCGTACTATCCCTTTAACGGACGAAAACACTATTGAGGATTCGATGCTTTACGAACCGGTCAAATCCTTAGCTCCAAAGATTTTCCCTGCGATCTTGGAAAAGAAAAAAGAGCTGGAAGAATCGTCAGAAGAAGAAACGCAAGAAGCCGAACCTCCTAATAGCAATCCAATTTGATTTGTTTTGATTGGTAAGGCAAATTTTCTAAATTTTATAGAACCGTTGAATGCTTGTCCTTAACATTCATTTTAATCCACTGCATACAAGCATCAAAATTAGCAAATATATGTTCCTTTGGAATTAATTCAGGAATGATATTAATACGTTCCATCATATACCTAGGTTGTTTCAATAAGCCTACAAAAAGCACATTAATATTGTCCTTTCTCAAATCCACCAAAACATCTTCCATGGCATACAAGCCCGATTGATCCATATATTGCATTCTGCCTAGCCTGATAACGACTGTAGCTGCCGTTTTTGGGATTTGTTTTGATAACTGCTGAAACTCGCTTGTGGAGCCAAAAAACAATGGCCCTTTGACATGCTTTATAAATACTTCTTCTTTTAACTTTTCAGGAAAATCAATTTCATCCTTCCATGTTTCTTCCTTGAGGGATTTTACGTTTGAACGTTCTGCTGTTAAATCACCAATTTTTTTCATGAACATCAACGAAGCAATGACTAAACCAATTCCTACTGCATATACCAAATTCCATAGGCTTGATAAAACTAAAACTACAAGCATTATAATGACTTCAGAACTTACATTCAATGGGCCAATCTTTGTGTCTTTTGGTAAACTTGGGATTGCCTTTAATCCTTTGTAGTCCATGACACCTATACCTACAGTCATTAAAATGCCCGCTAAAACAGCTGCTGGTATTCTGGATGCGATTGGGCCTAGAGCCAATAAAACTAATAATAGCATAATTCCAGCTATCATTCCCGATAATTTGGTTTTTCCTCCCGAATTAATGTTTACAACAGTTCTAATGGTTGCACCAGCGCCTGGTAGTCCTCCAAAAATGGCTCCAATACTGTTCCCAATACCTTGTCCAATTAATTCCTTATTGGGTTGATGTTTCGTTTTGGTCATATTGTCTGCTACAACACTAGTCAATAAAGAATCAATAGCTCCTAACAGCGCTAAAGTTAAAGCCGTAAAAATATAGGGTGTGATATTCCCTAAAGTAAAGCCTGTGATAATTTCTAAATTGGGAAGTGGCAATCCTGAAGGTATTTCTTCAATAGGGCGATAATTCAACCCAAAGCCAACAGCAACTCCCGATACGATAATCAAAGCGGCTAATGTACTCGGAATGGCAGTTGTGATGCGTTTAAACCCATAAATGATAGCTATTGTGGAAAGTGCCAAAATTAATTCCAGCCAGCTAATGCTTCCCAAAGCCCTTGGTAAAATTTTTATTGCTCCCAAAACCCCTGAAGCGTTATTAGATGCCAACGTTT
Organism: Aquaticitalea sp.; assembly: GCA_041748695.1. Taxonomy (GTDB): domain Bacteria; phylum Bacteroidota; class Bacteroidia; order Flavobacteriales; family Flavobacteriaceae; genus JBPOFM01. Next base: position 10,411 of record JBGTCT010000039.1, read on the forward strand.
TTGATTCCTTAAGAATATCTGCTTCTGTTATCAGTTCAGATCTGGTAATGGTTTCTTTAAAGTTCTCCAACACCAAAATGCCTTCTCCGGCTTCTTCCCTTAAGATGTTTTGCAAGAGCACGGCCTCAGCTTCTGGTTTAAATGAATCAACATAAGGCAAGTCCTCTTTTGGATAATAACCGATGGCAGGAAGAATTTGTGTGACCAAAATAATGACTCCGATTGCAGTCATAAATCCAGACACTACAGGATATGGAATGTATTTGATATACTTACCAAAACCTAAAAATCCCAAACCAACCTGAATGAGTCCTGCCAATAAAAAAACTGTCAGTATGGCCGGAATGGCTCTATTGATATCGCCATCATTCGCAGCAATAATACCAGCAATAATTACCATACTCACGGCGGTCATTGGAGCTGTGGGTCCCGAAATCTGGGTATTTGTTCCACCAAATAGAGCAGCAAAAAAGCTCAAAAAAATAGCACCATACAGTCCAGCACTCGGCCCAAGACCAGATGACACCCCAAACGCCAACGCTAGAGGAAGAGCAACGATACCTGCGGTAATTCCGCCAAAGGCATCACCCTTAATATTTGAGAATAACTTTTTCATTCTAATTCCTTTAGTTGATTGAACTTTTGATCATCTATCCGATTCTTAAAAATTTACAAATGTCATAATATTAATTTGATCCCGACTAATGGTTTCAAAAAACTGGTTCATATAGCCCAGTTCAATTCTAATAGACTTATTCACTTTATAACCCAAACCTCCATAGAGTCTATTTCTATCAAAAATTGAGGTTTCTGTATTGAGAAAAATTTCATTATAAGCTGAAAGATAATATCTATTGCTTTCACTTTTACAAATTGGTACATTTAAACCTATAAAATATCGAAAACGCATTTTAAAATCATTTTCAATAAACCGCTGTTCAAAACGGTACCGATGGTTCAGATTTACGCTCCCTACTCTTTGTTTAGAGATAAATTGTTGAAAAATACGATGTTCGTTTACTGACACTTTATCATCCGTTTGCGGTATATAATTTTCAGATAAAATATAGCCATAGCCTAACAGTATGTTACTGTTTTCAGTAATGTTGTAACCCAAACCTGTACGTAACAATAATTGTTCTAAATCGCCAATAACATTGTAGTTTCGGTATTGAACTTCATGATGAATATTCCATTTAGTGTTGAGTTGTTTATTCCCAAAGTAAATCAGCCAATTACCCAAATTGCTGTCTTGAGCGACGGTCAGCACGGGAAGCAAGAGCATCACTGCCAATAAGCCTTTTTTCATTCTTTTCAAATTAACTGCCTTCATTTAAATTGTCTATATATAAACTATCTTTTACAAATTTAAAAATTTAGTTGATACACTTCATCCAATTCAGAATCGTTGCTGATATTTACGCCTAAATCTTTTACAATTCCAGAATCTAAGGCATAGACCCAGCCGTGTAGACTCAATTCCTGACCGCTATTCCAAGCTGATTGAACGATGGATGTTTTAGACAGATCAAATACTTGTTCGTAAACGTTAAAATCCACAAACTTATCGAAACGCTCGTTTTCGTCTTTTATAGCATCCAATTCTGCTTTATGCAATCTATAAACATCTTTAATGTGGCGAATCCAGTTGTCAATGATTCCTATGGAGTTGTTACCCATTGCAGCCTTTACGCCACCACAGCCGTAATGGCCGCAAACGATGACGTGCTTCACTTTTAGGGCGTTCACCGCATAATCCAAAACACTTAACATGTTCATATCGGAATGTATCACCATATTGGCAATATTACGATGTACAAACACCTCTCCTGGGGCAGTCCCTATAATTTGATTGGCTGGCACACGACTATCGGCACAACCAATCCAAAGAATTGGCGGTGATTGGCCTTTTTAAAGATTAACGAAATAATCTTTATCCATTTCTAGCTGGGATGCTACCCACTTTTTGTTGTTATCTAATAGTTTTTTATAAAAATCGCTCATAATTTGGTTGATTAAAAAAGTTAATGCTTTAAGCTGAAATCCTCTTTATGTCCAGTTTGAAAAACTCTATATAATCTAAAGGATTTTGTATCGTGCCTCTTTCTGAAATAAGGGTAATATCAATATTCTTTGACCGCGCTTTTTCAGAGAAATCTTGTAGAATCTCTATAATGTCATTATCTAAATAGCGGGTTTTTCTGATGTCAAGTTCCAAGAAGGAATTAGGTTTTAGATTTTCAAGTTCTCTCAAGATGGCTCCTTTGTTAAAGAATGTCACTTCTTCTGCCAAAGTCATTCTTATTTTGTTGCTTCCATTGCTGATATCTTCCATGTGCAAAAAATGTGAATTTTGGTAGCTTTTTATAAGGATCACCACGATTGCTGTACACAATCCAAGGCCAATACCTACCAATAAATCGGTAAAAACAATCCCCAATACTGTTGTCGTATATGGAATGTACTGTTTCCAACCCAATGTAAACATCTTTTTGAAAATAGATGGCTTTGCCAGTTTATATCCTACCATTAGTAGCACTGCGGCCAATACCGATAAAGGAATTAAATTTAATAAGCGTGGAATTAAAATCACAGATATGATAATTAAAAATCCGTGAAAAATCGCTGAAAATTTTGATTTTGCACCCGACTGAATATTTGCGGAGCTACGCACAATGACCTGGGTAATGGGCAATCCTCCAATAAGGCCAGATACTATGTTTCCTGCCCCTTGTGCCATCAATTCCCTGTTAGTTGGTGTTACATTTTTTTGTGGATCTAATTTATCGGTAGCTTCAACGCTCAACAAGGTTTCCAAACTAGCTACCAATGCCAAGGTGAAGGCGACAATCCACACGTCCATTTGACCTAAAACTCCAAAATTAGGAAATGTAAACTGTCCGAAAAATGAACTTGCTGTTTCTGGAACTGGTACGTTTACCAAATGTGATTTTGATATTTCGAACATGTCGTTCCCTTGCGTTAGAACTTGATACAATATCCCTATAACTACAACGACCAACGGCCCTTGTATCAATTGAAAAAATTTGCCTTTTTTAGAAAGCACCTTGTCCCATAACACTAATAGGGCCAAACCGATGACACCGATAACTGTCGCACCAACACTCACATAATTAACAGAATTGATAATGTCTGCAAATGTATTTCCTCCGTCAATATGAAATAGAACAGATGCACCATTTATATCTGTATCATAACCAAAAAAGTGTGGAATTTGTTTCAGGATGATAATGATCCCTATTCCTGTAAGCATTCCTTTAATAACGGATGACGGAAAATAATAACCTATGACACCCGCTTTTAAAATACCCAATAAAATTTGAAGAATCCCAGCCAAAACTACGGCCACTAAAAAGCTCTCAAAACTCCCTAATGTGATAATAGCAGAAACAACGATAGCCGCCAGTCCTGCAGCCGGGCCACTTACACCTAAAGTGGAGCCGCTTAAGGCGCCTACTAAAATTCCACCAATAAAACCAGCGATTAATCCAGAAAACAATGGCGCACCACTGGCAAGCGCAACACCCAAACATAGGGGCAATGCCACAAAATATACAACGATGCTCGATGGCAAGTCGCTTTTTAGATATTTAAACATAAAAAAATTAATTAAA
>JBGTCT010000040.1:0-63543 GCA_041748695.1 Aquaticitalea sp.
ACTCGATTTTTTACGGGAATACCACTCATATTGTCCTTTTTGGTGGTAAGGCTCGGCTTATTTTCTGGCAGAATAATAACAGGAATAGGCGTTGGAGTTGGCTCTTTTTTTTCTTCTTTACTTTCAACGGCAGGTATCGGAACAGATTTTTGATTACTATCCACTTGCGCGTTAAGCCGGACGGCAAGAAATAAGATACATATGATGGTAAATTTGATTTTCATAATAAATCATTGATCAATCTCGATAGTTACAAAAACTATACCTAATGTCGAATCTAACGAATTTAGCTTACTATAATTTCAAATGAACTGTTAAAACTTTCCATTGAAGCTTAACCGCAATTTCCGATTGTATTCCTCCATCAACCAATCTTTATAATTTTGCGTGCTATTCATTATGCAATAGGAATACTGTTTGATGCGATAACCAATATCATCTTGCAACAATTGGGTCATGTTCCTTGCCTCTTGAATGGTTTCGCAGTTTTCAATGCAAATTTGAGAATGTTGCTCAATAGAGCGTTCGATTGCTGTAATAGATTTTAAACCACGGTTTGTGGCGTCTTTGTACTCTGCTTTGATGTCGAAATCAATGTCTTTAGATTTACGGAACCTTCTACGGATAGAATCTGGCATGACATACACAAATTCACGCTCTATATCTTCATCGTTCCGAAGATTATCGAGATACATTTCAGGATATTTAAAGATGTGTTGCCAATCTACCGATTGATTCCAGGGACCAAAACGCACGACATTATTTCCCAAATCCAAAACCAAAAACTTGTTTTTATGTTCCAAAATCCGCGATCCACGACCTATCATTTGAAAATATAAGGTCAGTGACCTTGTGGCTCGATTGAGGATAACTGATTCTACAGTTGGTTCATCAAAACCTGTCGTTAAAATACTTACAGATGTCAAGATGCCATCAGGTGTGTTTTTGAACCATTTTAGAATTTCCTTTCGTTCCTGTTTTCCGCAGGTATTATCTAGATGCCGTATGTTGTAACCTGCGCGCTTGAATGTATAATAGACTTCTTTTGAAGTATTAATACCATTATTGAAAATCAAGGTTTTTTTTCCCTTTGACATTTCTTCGTATGCAAACATCAATTTGCTCAACATATGGGAATTGGTGTAAAGAGCTTCTGATGATTTTACGGTATAATCACCGTTGATACCGATTTTTAAGGTATTGAGTTCAACGTCAAAATTATATAATTCGGCTTGCGCCAAAAAACCATTCTTGATTAATGTACTGATATCATCGCCTACAATGAGCTTATTGTAGTTGTCTTTCATAGGTAGTTTGATATTCGAACTCAATGGCGTTGCAGTAACGCCGAGTATCAAACAATTTTCAAAAAACTTGAAGAGCTTTCGGAATGAATTGTAATGTGCTTCATCAATGATAACCAATCCGACGTCGTCGAGTTTCAGTTTTTTATCATTCAAACGATTGTTTAAGGTTTCAACCATCGCTACGAAACATTTGTATTGATCTTGGTCTGGAAGTTCCTTTACTTTACTATTAATGATTTTATTCTTGACTTCAAAACTAGAAAGCATTTTTGAAGTTTGCTTACACAACTCTATACGATGCGTAAGAATAACCACTTTTTTGTCGTGATTTTGAATATAGCGTCTCACTATTTCGGAGAACACCACTGTTTTGCCTCCACCTGTTGGTAATTGATATAGTAAGTTAAAATTCTGTTTAGAATTATCGAACACCTCAAAAATACGGTTGAGATCAGCGAGCTGATAATCGTAAAGATTCTTTTTGGTTTGTTGATTGTTTTCTATTTCGATAATACCTGACATATACGTAACTTCTTCAAAAAAAATTCGTACAAAATTAAGGTTTTATAAGGGTTATTAAACGCTATTGTTGAAAAGATTTAACAAAAAAAGAGAAACCTGGGTTGGCTCCTCTTTCTGTTTCATCCATTAAAACGATATTTATTTTAAGAAACATTGATTCGTTTTGCAGGTTTTTCTTTGGCTTCTTCCTTTTTAGGAAGATGGATTTTTAGGATGCCATCGATGTATTGAGCCTCTATTTTATCAGATTCTACGGTTTCAGGCAAAGTAAAGGTTCTTTTAAATGAAGAATAACCAAACTCTTTACGTGTGTAATTTTCTTCATTGGTTTCACGTTCCTCTTTGCTTTCTGAAGAAATAGACAGAACTTTATTCTCAACATCAATATCAAAATCAGATTTTTTCATTCCTGGGACAGCTATTTCCAAAAAGTATTCATTTTTGTTCTCTTTGATATTCACTGCCGGAAGGGTCATTCCAGTATTAAAATTGGAAAGAAAACCTGTTCCTAATCCACTTTCAAATAAGTCGTCAACCCAAGATGATAAACCTGGTATAGACGGTCTGTTTCGTTTTACGGAAACGTCGTTGCCATTTTTTGGCATTGTCACTAAAGTTGTCATAGTAAATCAAATTTTTAAGTTAAACTTTATTTTGATACAATAGTTTCAAAAAAAATACCAAAGCTATTTTTTTGATAATAAACTGACATATTTTCAATGAGTATCGGTCAAATTGACATTTTGATACTTCTTATACTCTATTGAAAACAACTAGATTAACTGTTAAAATATGTTAAATCATTACTTTGTATTGCAAGGTACTGTAACAAATAATTTAATGTATCGTCTATCTTATATAAACAAACATTAACCAACAAAAATTTAGAAATTATGAGAACTTTAAACAACAACAATCTGACTCAAACTATGTTACAAACTAAAAGCCATACATGGAACAGTAAAAGACGTTTCAAAAATTAACAAATAAAAAATTATCAATCAAAAAAATATAGAAATCATGAGAACTTTAAACAATAACAAATTGACAGGAACATTTCACAATACAAAAAGTGAATCCTGGAACAGCAAAAGACGTTATTTAAACTAACGTACTTATTATCATCAATCAACATTAAAATCAATTACAATGAAAACTTTATCAAAAATCATCGATTCAACCAATAGTATGAATGATGATACAGACAACCATCGATTATTTATCTGTCTGTAAATCAAAACTAATCAATCAAAAAACCTTTTAACTGGCAAGCTCATCACTTGTCAGTTTTTTTTTGGCATTCTATTTGTGATTTCTTTAACATATCTTAAAAACTTCACAACATGAAAAATTCAAGACACAGTGCTCCGCAAGTAAATGCTGGCTCCATGGCCGACATCGCTTTTTTATTGCTGATTTTCTTTTTGGTAAGCACAACCATTTCTGCCGATAAAGGAATTAATAGAAGACTCCCAGAAAATTGTCCTCAAGGAACAGATTGCTCTGCGGAAATTAAAGAACGGAATATTTTGAGAATTGCCATCAACGCAAATGACGAATTGATGGTTGAGGATGATATTATTTCAATAAAGGATTTGAAGTCTCTGACCAAAGCTTTTTTGGATAATAATGGGGATACAACCTGTGATTATTGCAATGGTAAGAGTGACCCAAAATCATCTGACCATCCAGTAAAGGCTGTTATTTCATTGCATAATGACCAACAAACATCTTACGACATTTATATAGCTATTCAGGATATTCTAACCCAGGCATATTATGAACTTCGTGAGGACTATACAAAAAATAGTTTGGGTAAAACGCCTCGTGAATTGACTGAAGAAGACTTAAAGTTGTTAAAAAAGGCATATCCTTTCATTATTTCTGAAGCGGAAATAAAATAAAATAGTTTTGTAATAATAAAAGCCGGGAACTTTTTAAGCTCCCGGCTTTTATAAATATATAAATACCTTTAATTTTTTTGCTCTAAATCTAATAAAAAGGCATACATCAATGCTATCCGTTTATATCTTTCAAATCGGCCAGAGGCACCGCCATGACCAGTTTCCATGTTGCAATCCATGATCAATACATTGTCATCAGTTTTTAATTCACGTAGTTTGGCCACCCATTTGGCAGGTTCCCAATATTGTACTTGACTGTCCCAATAACCTGTAGTTACCAACATGTTCGGGTATGCTTTTGCCTCTACATTGTCGTATGGAGAATACGATTTCATATAGTCATAAGATTCTTTTTGTTTTGGATTTCCCCACTCATCAAATTCAAAAGTTGTTAAAGGAATTGTTTCATCCAACATCGTGGACACTACATCCACAAAAGGTACAGCTGCAATGACACCATGAAATAAATCTGGTCTTATGTTCACCACAGCACCAATTAGCAATCCACCAGCACTTCCGCCCATAGCATACATATGGTTTGAACTTGTGTATCCTTGAGTTACCAAAAACTCACCACAATTAATAAAATCTGTAAAGGTGTTTTTCTTTTTTAACAATTTTCCGTTTTCATACCAATCACGGCCCATTTCCTGTCCTCCTCGTATGTGCGCGATGGCATAAATAAATCCTCTGTCCAACAAACTCAATATATCCGACTTAAAATTGGCTTCTTGAATGCTTCCGTAAGAACCATAACCATATAGTAGCAAAGGATTTTCCCCATTTTTGGCAACACCATTTTTGTAAACAAGTGAAATTGGAATTTTGGTACCATCTGTAGCGGTGGCAAATAAACGCTCGGATGTGTAGTTGTCTGACGAAAAATTGCCACCGACCACTTCATCTTGCTTTAGTAATTTCTGCTCTTTGGTCTCCATATTAAACTCGTAAGTACTCATAGGAGTGGTCAGTGATGTATATGAATAGCGGAGTATATTGGTATCAAAATCCAAGTTGCCTGAAGTGTAGGCCAAATAACTAGGGTCGTTAAATTTGAGATAATAATCGGTTGATTTATCCCAAGTCAGAACTCTAATTTCGCTTAAGCCATTTTTGCGCTCTGTAATTACTAAATTCTTATTAAAAAGCTCATAACCTTGAAAAAAAACATCATTACGATGTGCAATTACATCTATCCAATTACTTTTTGAAGTTGCGTTTATTGGAGTTTTTACGAGTTTAAAATTTTTAGCATTGAGGTTGGTTCTAATGTAAAAATCTGGGCCAAAATGATCTACGCTATATTCCAAATTTGCTTCCCGGGGTTGAATGATTTTTGGTATTGCGTTTGGTGTGCTGGCATCCAAAAAACGATATTCGGAAGAAAGTGTTTGGCTACTTCCTATCATAATGTAGGAATTCGATTTTGTTTTGTATACAAATGTGTTGAAGGTTTCATCCGTTTCTTCAAATACCAAAACATCTTTCGATTGCTCTGTCCCAATTTTGTGTTTAAAGATTTTATTTTGACGTAAGGTCTGTTCATCTTTTGTTCCATAAAAAATCGTTTTGTTGTCATTGGCCCAAACCGCTCCACCACTAGTATTTTCTAATTGATCTGGAAGAATCTCGCCAGTTTTTAAATTTTTGAAATACAAGGTGTATTGTCTTCTCGAAATGGTATCAATGCCATAAACCAACATAGTATTATCAGGACTTACTGCCTGCCCTCCTATTCCATAGTAGGAATATCCTTTTGCCATTTCCGGACCATTTAACATGATCTCTTCCTGGTTGCGATTAATAGCCTTACGACAATAATAAGGATAATCATTTCCTTCTTCATAACGCGTATAATATTCATATCCATTATCTTTCACAGGTACCGAAGCATCGTCTTTTTTAATGCGTCCCACAATTTCATTGTACAAGGTATCTTGAAGTTTTTTGGTATGGTTCATGACTTTGTCCAAATAGTCATTTTCGGCTTTAAGGTAATTAACTACGTCTTGGGTTTGAGAATCAAGCGTTTTAGCGTTTTTCTGGGCATCACTCAACCGCATCCAAAAATAATCATCTGTTCGTATGTCGCCATGATATTCTAGCTCTTTGGCTATTTTTTTGGCCTTTGGGGCGTCAAGAACCAATTGTTCTTTTTTGTCTTCGTTGGTTTTGCAACCTGTCAATAAAAATGCAATGGAAATGGCAAAATAAAGTGTTTGTTTCATATTTATTCAGTTAGTTTGTTTGATTTATTCTTGGATTCTTTGACTTCGATTCTATAATCAATGTTAACTTTTCTTCTTCCCCATTGTCTTGCCGCCACAACATCAGTACCCATGTAGATATCAATTCGATTTTTCCATTGATTAGGCATTCTATCCTTTACCAAATATAGCCCTTTAAAACCTTCGATTCGAACTGGTGCATTATGTTTTAATCCTTTTCTATACAAATCCCTTGAAACAGCTATATATTTCATGCCAGGTTTGAGACTGTCTCCAAAGGCACCAATAGTGGGATTTTTGTCTGTTTGACTTTTAGTCGAGTTGTAGGCCGTTGCTGTTACCGTTAGGGTTTCCCAAGCATATTTGCGTTCTAATTCATTTGTTGTAGAATCACAACTAAATAAGAAAACAAATATAATCAAACTGATAAATAGAAGCTTCATATGACTTGGTTGGAGATTAAATATACAATTTAAACCAATATCTTGAGCTTTTTTGTAACTTGACGCTTACAAATCAACATTTCAAAATATGAAAACAATTCTCGGTTCATTACTTTTAATACTCCTTATGATGTCATGTAAAAAAGATTCAAAATCTAGTGATTCCGCAGCAGCGACAAAAGATTCTATTGCGCTTGTAGAACGCGCCAAAATTATTCACGAACGTATCATTACGCTTGATACCCATTGCGATATCAACATTAAAAATTTTACGGATAGTATCAACTACACGCAAAACCTCGATTCGCAGCTCAATTTACCAAAAATGAATGCAGGTGGTCTCGATGTGGCATGGTTAATTGTGTATACGGGTCAAGATACCTTAACCGATGCAGGTTATAAAAAAGCATATGCGAATGCAATCTCTAAATTTGACGCCATCCATAAATTGTGTGAAGAAATAGCTCCAAATGATATTGAATTGGCACTTACTTCCGATGATGTACGGCGAATTGTGAAATCTGGTAAAAAGGTTGCCATGATTGGAATTGAGAATGGTTATCCTGTAGGGAAGGATATCAAGAATCTTAAAAAGTTTTACAATCTAGGTGGTCGTTATATGTCCTTGTCACATAACGGACACAGCCAATTGAGCGATAGCAATACTGGCGAAGAGGATGACATTTGGCTACATAACGGTTTAAGTGAATTTGGCAAAGAAGTGGTTCGTGAAATGAACCGTTTGGGAATGATGATTGACGTGTCGCATCCTTCCAAAGAAGCCATGAAACAGATGATTGAATTGAGCAGAGCACCACTGATTGCCTCCCACTCCTCCGCTCGTGCCTTGTGTGATCACAGTCGTAATCTAGATGATGAACAGTTAGGATGGATAAAAGAAAATGGTGGCGTGGTACAGACTGTTGCATTTTCGTCTTATTTGAATACAGAAAAACATGAAAAGCGAGTGGCTTTCGAAAAAGAAATCAGTCTTAAAATAATGGATTCGATGAATGTTGCCTATTTGGAACGAGATGATATCAAACAACTGACCGATGAGGAACGTGAAGCTTATTATGAAGTTTTGAAAAAAGTAAAACCTTTGACCACTGCTAAAATGTTAACTATGGATGATGTGCCTCCTGCCGTGAATGTTGAAGATTTTGTAGATCATATCGATTATTTAGTTAAAACCATAGGTATCAAACATGTTGGCATCAGTAGTGATTTTGATGGAGGTGGCGGCATTGAAGGTTGGCGCGATGCTTCCGAGACTTTTAATGTGACTTTGGAATTGGTTAGACGAGGTTATACAGAAGAAGACATAGAAATGTTGTGGAGTGGTAATTTATTGCGAGTCCTGGATGAAGTACAAGCATTAGCTGATACGACTATATAGTTTTAAAGATAAAATTGAAATTAGTTTTAATTCAAAATCAATAGTCCAACAAACTTCTTAAAGCAGCTTCAAACTTGCCTTTTGCTAGGTATTGGTGTTCCAGCTGATTAATAAACGGGATAGGCGTCTCCATACTTGCAACACGCTTCACTGGCGCATCTAGGTCTTCAAAACAATGTTCCATAATCAAAGCTGAAATATCACTGGCAATCCCTCCAAACATAGAGTCTTCTTGCAGAATAATGGCTCGACCTGTTTTTCTCACGGAGACATAAATTGCCTCGGTATCCAATGGCTGAAGGGATCTTAAATCCAATAAATCGGCATTGATGTCTTCATTCTTATCCAAAGTTTCCAAAGCCCAATGTACGCCGGCGCCATATGTGATAATCGTTACATCGTCTCCTTCTTTCAATAAAGAGGCTTTGCCAAATGGTATAGTAAAATAATCAGTCGGCACCTCCTGACGAATGGTTCTGTACAATGCTTTATGCTCAAAATACATCACAGGATTCGGATCGTTAATGGCAGTTGCGAGCAAGCCTTTGGCATCATACGGGAACGCGGGATACACAACTTTTAGTCCAGGCGTTTTTGTAAACCATGCTTCGTTGGTTTGGGAGTGGAATGGTCCAGCGGCAACACCAGCGCCACACGGCATTCGGACTACGACATCTGCATTTTCGTTCCATCTGTAATGGGATTTTGCCAAATAATTGACAATCGGATTAAATCCTGAACTCACAAAATCAGCAAACTGCATTTCCACTACCGATTTTATTCCGGCAATGGACAATCCCATCGCAGTCTCTATAATGGCAGATTCACATATGGGTGTATTGCGAACACGGTCTTTTCCAAATTCTTCAACAAAGCCTTCCGTAATTTTAAATACACCACCATATTCCGCAACATCTTGGCCCATGATTACTAATTCTTTATGGAGCTGCATGGATTGTCGCAAGCCTTGTGAAACCGCATCAATAAATCGGATTTCTTCTTTGTTTGATTTAGGTTCAACATGATGATATTCAAATGGTTTGTAAACATCATTTAATTCGATACTTTCATCAGGAATGATTGCCTTTTCAGTAAAGGCCAATTGCAATCCTTCTTCTATTTCTACCTTAATTTCATTATGATAAGTATCATCTTGTTTGGGGGTTAAAACATTCTGATCTAACAAATAATTTCTAAAATTAACTATTGGATCTTTGGCTTCCCATTCGGCCATTAACTCTGCAGGAACATATTTAGTGCCACTCGCCTCTTCATGACCCCGCATCCGAAATGTTTTGAACTCTATAAGAATTGGTCTAGGACGATTTCGTAAACTTTCTGCAAGCTTCAATAGTTTTGTGTAGACTTCTACAATGTTGTTACCATCAAAAATAAATGAATCAATCCCGTAACCCTTGCCTCTATCTGCCAAATCCCTGCAACGATATTGCTCATTTGTTGGTGTAGACAGTCCGTATCCATTATTTTCGATGCAAAAAATTACTGGCAATTGCCATACCGAAGCAACATTCAGTGCTTCGTGAAAGTCTCCTTCACTTGTTCCTCCCTCACCAGTAAATACAGCTGTTACCTGATTTTTACCTTTTAGATTACTCGCTAACGCAATACCATCTGCCACGCCCAATTGTGGGCCCAAATGCGAAATCATTCCTACGATATTGAATTCCTGTGTCCCAAAGTGAAAGGAACGATCTCTTCCTTTAGTAAAACCATTCGCCTTACCTTGCCATTGACTGAATAAACGATGCAGCGGTATGTTACGTGTTGTAAAAACACCTAAATTACGATGCATAGGCAATATGTACTCATTGTTTTGAAGCGCCATAGTGACACCAACTGATATGGCCTCCTGACCAATGCCCGAAAACCATTTGGATATTTTTCCTTGTCGCAGTAATTTCAACATCTTTTGCTCTATCAATCGAGGTTTCAGCATGTTTTTGTAAAGCTGCAAAAGAATGATGTCATCAAGATTTTTCTTATCGAAATGAATCTTGCTTTTTGTGGATGTCAACATGGCGATCTGTTTGTATTCAAAATCAAAAGTAACTAAAAATTGCTTTTGTTAAGATTTATCCCCATTTTTTTTAACCTGTATTAAGATACCTATTTTATTAGTATTTTCCTTATTTTTGTAATGTAACATTAAATTTAAATACCTTTATAATATGAATACGATTCCAAGTGTTAATCTTCATGATTTTCTTTCAGGTGATCCGGTAAAAAAGCAAAAATTCATTGACGAGATTGGTAAGGCTTATGAAGAAATAGGGTTTGTAGCCTTAAAGGGACATTTTCTTGATGATAAATTAGTAGATAAACTTTATAGTGAAGTAAAAAATTTTTTCGCTTTACCACTCGAAGTAAAAGAAAAATATGAAGTTCCGGGTATAGGAGGACAACGTGGTTATATTTCATTTGGAAAGGAAAGTGCTAAAGGTAAAAAAGAAGGCGATTTAAAAGAGTTTTGGCATTTTGGACAGTATGTTGAGGATGACCCTAAATTAGATGCTGAATACCCAGCAAATGTGGTTGTGTTTGAATTACCTGAATTTAATAAAGCTGGCAAAGAAGCTTATCGCATGTTAGAAAAAACAGCAAAATATGTTTTGAGGGCATTGGCTTTGCACCTTAATTTGGAAGAGACCTATTTTGACAAATATATACACAACGGAAACTCTATTTTAAGGCCTATACATTATCCACCAATCACAGAAGAACCAAAAGAAGCTGTCCGCGCTGCAGCACATGGCGATATCAACCTTATTACTTTATTGATGGGAGCACAGGGTCGTGGTTTGCAAGTAAAAAATCATAAAGGTGAATGGATAGATGCCATTGCAGAACCTGACGAATTGATGATCAATGTTGGTGATATGTTGTCGCGCCATACCAATAACAAACTAAAATCAACGATACACCAAGTGATCAATCCACCGAGGGAACTTTGGGGTACATCGCGTTATTCCATACCGTTTTTTATGCATCCCATCAGCGACATGAAATTAGACGTATTAGATAGTTGCATCGATGAAGACAACCCAAAACAGTTCGATGATATAACTGCTGGTGAGTTTTTACATGAACGTTTGGTCGATTTGGGATTGATTAAAAAATAAGGATATAATGGATTTGCAAGACCAACTCAAAAAGTTGTTTCCGGAACATGCACCAGAAGTCGAAGAAAAATCGGAAGACCATTCAGGGATTTGGTTACAAGATGACCCTATTATTTGCAAATATGAAAAGCGCAAAGGCAAGCCAATCACTATTCTTGAGGGCTACACAGGAGCATCTGAAGATTTTAAGGTATTGGCAAAAGAATTGAAGACAACCTTGAGTGTTGGCGGCAGTTTTAAGGACGATAAAATCATTATTCAAGGAGATTACAGAGATAAAATTATGTTGCTTTTGAAAGAAAAAGGGTTTGCTGTTAAACGGGTGGGCGGATAAATGAGCCTACCTATTCTTCATATTACCAATGGTCATCAACTGACAAGCTATCTCAAGGAATTAGATGTAAAGGGTGATTTTTTAATATGGCAGGAAATGTTGTGTGAAGGTCCAGCGTCAGAACAAATTGATTCAGATGAATTTTTCTCTGTCCGGAAAAAATTCCTTCATGATTATTACGACATTGAAATCAATGAAGATGAGTTTCGTAGTGAAATTTCAATATTAAATCACCCCGAAAATTTTTCAGAAATTGTACTTTGGTTTGAGTTTGACCTGTTTTGTCATATCAATTTGATGGCGGTTATTAGCCTAATTAAACAAAAAAGAATAAAGCTTCCACTCTATTTAGTATGCAGTGGTCGTGTGGATGGCGAAAAGGAATTGAAGGGTTTGGCGGAATTAAATTCGCGGCAATTACAAGATCATTATCAGAATAAAATGAAGTTGTCTACTACAGACATCGATTTAATTGCCTCTCTTTGGAAAACCTATTGCGGTACCGATCATAACTTATTTAAACCAATGATTGTACAAAAAACCTCTTTTCCATATTTAAGCAATTGTTTAAAAGCACATTTGCAGCGTTTTCCTGATTCAAAAACTGGATTATCAATACTTGAAATGAATATTTTGGAATTGGTAAAGAAATACGAAATAAAATCCAGGCAGCATCTATTAGGTTATATTCTTAATTATCAAGGTTATTACGGATTTGGAGATACGCAACTCAACAGGAAAATTGAAAAAATGTCCATCTTCTTTGAAGAAACCGAAGACAATATTACTCTCAATAGAAAAGGGCATGAAGCCTTATTGGGACATCATAATTTTTCAAACGAATTAAAAATAGTTATGGTTTTTGGCGGCGTTAAAAAAATCGATTTTGTATTCAGTAAATCACAAAACAAACTTGTAAAAAAAGCGTAATGCCTATAAAAGCTTCCGAACTTATTCTCAATAATGATGGCAGTATATATCATCTCAACTTACGACCCAAACAACTCGCAAATACCATTATAACTGTTGGTGACCCTGACCGCGTTGATAGTGTTACAAAACATTTTGAAACCATCGAATTTCAAACAAGAAAACGCGAGTTCCACACCCAAACTGGAACTTATAAGGGCAAACGAATCACAGTCATTTCCACAGGAATTGGAACAGATAATATTGACATTGTATTTAATGAGTTGGATGCATTGGTAAATATCGATTTAGAAAAAAGACAGATTAAACAAAATTTGACTTCACTCGAAATTATCCGAATCGGCACTTCGGGATCAATTCAAAAAGACATACCTAATGATACATTTTTAATTAGTGAATACGCTGTTGGTTTTGATAGTTTACTTCATTTTTATAAGAGTAAACATGTGCAATATCCAGACATATCTGAAGTATTAACGAAGCATACCAATTGGTCTGTATCCAAATCAAAACCGTATGTAGTGAAATGCGATGAACTTCTTTTGGAAAGATTTAGTTCAGATAAAACGATAAAAGGATTTACAGCCACCAATATCGGATTTTACGGGCCCCAAGGTCGCATACTTCGATTGCAGATTCAAGATAATGACTTAAACGATAAATTGGCGAGTTTTGATTACAATGGAATGCCGATTACCAATCTCGAAATGGAAACAGCAGGCATTTATGGACTGTCGAAATTATTGGGGCACAGAGCACTTTCTATGAATGCAATCATTGCCAATCGAGCCACTGGCGAATTCACAGAAAACCCGAAAAAGGTGGTTGATGAATTGATTTTATATGTATTACAAAGAATTGTATAGTAGGAATGAAAACGAAATTTTAAATGAAAACAGTAAAAATAGGCGGTGTACCGGAACATTTTAATTTAGCTTGGTATCTAACACTTAAAAATGGCGAATATAAAGCAGAAGGAATTAATTTGCGATGGGAAGACTATGCTGGTGGAACGGGACAAATGACAAAGGCATTAAGCACTGGCGAAATAGATATGGCTGTGATTTTAACGGAAGGAATCATTAAAGATATTATAGAAGGCAATCCAAGCAAAATAATACAAACCTTCGTGCAGTCCCCCTTAATTTGGGGAATTCATGTGGCACATGGCTCTGAATTCAAAACTGTTGAAGATTTGAAAGGAACGCGTGCGGCCATCAGTCGTTATGGTTCTGGGTCGCATTTAATGGCTTATATCAATGCAGAAAACAACGGCTGGGATCTTCAAAAAGACCTCAAATTTGAAGTGATTCAGGATCTTGAAGGTGCGGTAAAGGCCTTAACCGATGGTGAAGCAGATTATTTTATGTGGGAACGGTTTATGACTAAGCCCTTGGTTGATGAGAAGATATTCCGTTATGTGGCTTCACTCCCAACACCATGGCCATGTTTTGTTATTGCTGTTAGGGATGCATTTCTAAAAACCAATTTGAAAGATGTTAAAACCATATTAAAAATAATCAACAATACGACTTTAGAATTTAAGGACATCCCGAGCATTGATAAAACCATAGCAAATAGATATAATCAAAAACTTAATGACGTGCAGGAATGGTTATCCTTAACAGAATGGTCTCAAGATGTGATTGATGAAAAAACCATCGATACAATTCAAACAGAGTTGATGGAAGTTGGTATCATCAACAAAAAGAAACCATACAATCAAATTGTTCAAAAATTATAGTATTGCGCCCTGAAGATTTAACAAAATATTAAGTTTTACCGCAAAAAATATGATGTTTAGAAAAAAATAATTACATTCGTAAAACCTAAATGTCAAACACCTAACTTGACATAAAAATCAGCTATGATTATGACAGTCTTTTTAATACTCTCTTTTTTGGTTGCCTTAAATTTTTTCTTATTATACTTTAGTTGTAATAAAACTCCCAAAAAAGAAAGTGCTGAAAAACTTGAACTCGCAGAAAAGGGAATTACACAAAAAATCACTACCAATCGATTGCCTTCTGTCCAGCTTGCTCCAACAGGAAGTTAGTTTTACTAAAATGCTTATTACCAAACCAGTATCCTCTATTTGCGCTTAATGGCGATGGATGTCCAGATTCCAAAATAATATGTTTCTTGTTATTTATGAGTCTTGCCTTTTGTCTTGCAAATCCTCCCCAAAGTAAAAAAACCACCTGATTTTTTTCGTCACTGATGGTTTTTATGACCGCATCAGTAAAAGTTTCCCAACCTTTCTTTTGATGGCTTCCTGCCTGATTCGCCCTAACCGTTAATGTTGTATTGAGAAGCAAAACGCCTTGATCTGCCCAGCGTTCCAGATTTCCTGATTCTGGATAAGCGCTGCTTAAGTCAGCTTCAATCTCTTTAAAAATATTGATTAAGGACGGTGGATGTGCAATACCATCATTTACAGAAAAACAAAGTCCATTTGCCTGTCGATCCCCATGATACGGGTCTTGACCAATAATAACCACTTTCAAATCTTTAAAAGGGCACCAATCAAATGCCGAAAAAATATGTATAGCTTGAGGATAACATTCGTAGTTAGTATATTCATTATTTACAAATTTTATTAAACTCTCAAAGTAAGGTTTGTCTAATTCTTCTTGCAAATAAGTTTTCCAACTGTGATGGATGTCAACATTCATTCTGTAAATGTATTATATAATTTTCATATCAAATTAATACTGTCTTTAGTTAAACTAATACCGTATATGTGAGAAAGCATAAATTTCCCTCTCTATAAAACAGCTTATTGGTTATCGTGGTCATAACAGCTTAATTAAATTGTGTCATTCCTGCCTGAAAATATGATCCATTTGGGAATATAATATGGAATATAAAGTAAATTCTTCAAATCACCATGGCTCAATCTGGCATATTTTGCCTCTTTAAAAGTTGGATTTGGTAAGTGGATTAAATTAGTGATGCATTGGTCAAAAATATTACTGTGTTTAGGTTATTTGCCTTAATATTTCAGTGCATACATAGCAAAAATTACAACTCAATTTTCCTTAACTTTGCAAACTAAAGGGTAGATCATAAAACGAATGATTAACATTCACGAGAAAACATTACAGGACGTAGAATTCCATAAAGTTTTACAACAGGTGTCCGCATACTGTGTGACGGCATTAGACACGGAAAAATCCGATTTGATGCTGCCTTTATCATCCAAAGAAGCCATCGTTGAATCACTGAATTATACCAATGAATATTTGGCGTCTTTACGTAACGATAACCGCATTCCAAATCATGGCTTTGAACCTATTACTAAAGAAATTCAATATTTAAAAATTGAAAACTCATTTTTAGAAACCTCCAGCTTTAAGAAAATTGCAACGATATCTTCAACTTGCAATGATATTCTTCTATTTTTGAAAAAGTTTGAAACCTACTATCCCAATTTACGCAATCTGTCAGCGTCAATAGAAGTCACTAAAGATTTAATTGAAAAAGTTGATGGAATTATCGATCGTTTTGGAGATGTGAAGGATAACGCTTCATTTGAACTCGCTGGCTTGCGAAAGGATATCAATGCCGTAAAGGGAAAAATAAACACCAGTTTTGCTTCAGCTTTATCAATTTATAGTTCGCTTGATTATTTGGATGATATCAGAGAATCAGTAATGGACAATAAACGCGTTTTGGCCGTAAAATCGATGTATCGACGAAAGGTCAAAGGTTCCATCCTCGGTGGAAGCAAGACAGGAAGCATTGCTTATATTGAGCCAGAAACAACCTTTAGATACACACGCGAATTGAATAATTTGGAATTCGATGAACAGGAAGAAGTCACTAGGATTCTCAAACAACTGACTGATTTTGTGAGACCTTATGCTCCATTGTTGCAGCAGTACCAAAAATTCCTTACTGAAATCGATATTATTTCGGCGAAAGCCAAATATGCCAATGACATCAACGGAATTTTACCGGAAATCAATGAAGATAAATTATACAATTTAAAAGATGCCTATCATCCGCTGCTGTATATTTCAAATAGAAAAAAGAAACTAAAAACCTTTCCTCAATCCATAGAACTGCATCCAGAAAGCAGAATTATTGTTATTTCTGGTCCTAATGCGGGCGGCAAAAGTATTACCCTAAAAACAGTGGGGCTATTGCAAGTCATGCTGCAAAGCGGCTTGTTGATTCCTGTGCATGAGCGGAGCACGATTTGTTTGTTCGATAGGATTTTAAGTGATATTGGCGATAACCAGTCTGTTGAAAATCATTTGAGCACATATAGTTATCGTCTGAAGCAAATGAATTATTTTCTCAAAAAATGCAACAATAACACCCTGTTTTTGATTGATGAATTTGGAACGGGAAGCGATCCAGAGTTGGGTGGCGCCTTGGCTGAAACATTTTTGGAAGAATTTTACCATAGAGGCGCTTATGGCATTATCACCACACATTACTCCAATTTAAAAATTCTGGCAAATGAATTGCCTTATATGGAGAACGCCAATATGATGTTTGACGAAAAAAGTTTGGAGCCCATGTACAAATTAGCATTGGGACAAGCCGGAAGCTCGTTTACGTTTGAAGTTGCCCAAAAAAATGGAATTCCTTACAGTCTGGTCAATCGCGCTAAGAAAAAGATCGAACGCGGCAAGATTCGATTTGATGCCACCATTGCAAAACTCCAAAAAGAACGCTCAAAACTAGAAAAAACAGAACAATCACTTAAAGTAAATGAACGCAAGACACAAAGTGAAGCTGAAAAATTAGAGCAAATAAATGTTAAGATTCAAAAGAAATTGGAAAGCTATCAGGAATTGTACGACAGCAATCAGCGCCTGATTTATTTAGGGCAGAAAATCAATGATATTGCCGAAAAATATTTTGAAAATAAGGAGAAACGTGAATTAATGGCTGAATTTTTCAAGATTGTACAGATTGAAAACTCAAAACGAAAAAAAGTGTCTGTCAAAGAAAAGACCGTTCAGAAAGTCAAGGAGCAAATAATCATTCAAGAAGCTGAAAAAACTGTAGAAATCATTCGTCAAAAAAAGAAGGCAGCCAAAATAAAAACAGAAAAAGCGCCAATTCCCCGACCTATTTTTAAAGTTGGAGATCGCGTGCGAATGCATGATGGCAAAGCCGTTGGAAGTGTTGATAAACTCGAAAAAAATAAAGCGGTAATAAATTATGGTATGTTTACGACCAACGTTAGTATAGAACAATTAGAACTTGTAGAATCAGTCAAATGATACAACTTCCCGAACATAAAAAACTAATTCTCTTTGATGGGGTTTGCAATCTTTGCAATGCCTCTATTCAATACATCATCAAACATGACCATAAGGATGTTTTTCGGTATGCCGCTTTACAAAGTGAAGTTGGGGAAAATATCATTGAAAAATATAAAATTGATACATCCAAAACAGATTCTATAATCCTTTATTCAGAAGGAAATGGCATAACATATAAGTCAACTGCTGCGCTTAAAATTGCCAGTCAACTTGCATTTCCATTAAATTTAATGTTTATTTTTATTGTAGTTCCAACCTTTATCAGAAACTGGGTGTATGATTATATCGCTAAAAACCGATATAAATGGTACGGCCAAAAGGATGAATGTATGATTCCAACTCCTGAATTAAAGTCGAAATTTTTATAGTAGGTTTTAGTTTTATGACATAAAAAAGCCCTCATTTTGGAATCAGGGCTTTTCTAATTATTTAACAATCTACTTAAAAACTAAATTAACTTAAAAAACAAACTTTACTTATAATATTAGATAATTGAATAATAGCACATTATTTTGATGAATCAAATCTAGACCATTTGCTGTTATTGAGAAAATAATATCGATATAAGCTTCAGAATATTTGTTTAAACAATCAGTAATGCAGAAATCATCTATAAATTGCAATGAAATAGCTCGATGCTAGTATTCGAGGCGTCAAATTCCAATCCCGATTGCGATCGGTACCAACTTCCAAAAAGGCAAAAGCGATAAAAGCAGCTAAAAAATCAACTCTAAATATTTAAAAATAAGGGGTTACAAATCATTCATGTTGGAATTGTGCATATGTTTGCTATTTAGAATATGATGAGGTTTGGAATAGTTTTGAGTCTTTTATTATGAGTCCAAATCAAACGTTTCAGAAGGATCTTTTGTCTCTGGATAATGCAACATGTTTTCGCCATCGGCAATGATGCTACAAACCGCAGCGTCACCTGTTACGTTCACAACAGTTCGGAACATATCTAAAATACGATCTACAGGAAAAATAATAGCAATCCACGCCGGATTTAAACCAACTGAATCCAAAACAATGATTAACATCACCAATCCTGCACTCGGCACGGCTGCTGAACCTATGGACGCTAAAGTGGTAGTTAAAACAACGGTTATTTGCTGGCCAATGGTTAAATCAATCATATGCAATTGTGCTAAAAAGATAACGGCAACCGCTTGATAAAGACTTGTACCATCCATATTTACCGTTGCGCCAATTGGCAACACAAAGCTGCTTATTTTTTTGTCCACACCCAGATTTTCTTCCACACATTCCATAGTCACAGGCAAAGTCGCTGCGCTACTGGATGTTGAAAACGCCAATGTTTGAGCCGGACTCATACCCTTAAAGAAACCTCCATAGGATATTTTTTTCACAAAGATCTTTAGGATTGAAGGATAGGTTACGAAAATCATCAATAATAAGCCAAGTAAAACAGTGAGAGAATACCAACTTAATCCTTTAAAAATCTCTATGACTTTACTGATATCGTCGCCAGCCATTTTACTGACCACTCCAGCCAACAATGCAAACACAAAAAATGGTGCTGCCTGCATGACAATATCCACCATTTTGAGAAACACCTCATTGATACTATCCACTAAATTGATGACAGGTTGCGACTTTTCATTGGGAATAAATAATAAGCAAACTCCAAAAAATAGGGCGAAAAAAATGATCTGCAACATGAGTCCATTGTTGGATAAGGAATAGAAAAAATTATCTGGAACAATATCTATAAGCGGTTGCAGTGGCGTGGTTTCCTTTCGCTTTTTTGCATTTTCAATCTTGTCTGCTACAGAAACTTCCGTTAAATCGCTCTTGGTTAACTCGGTAATCTTTTGTGCACGTTCAAAAAAAGCTGGGTCTTTTAAATAATTAACACCATCCTTGATTTCATAACCTTGTGAGGATGCCCATATTTCGTAATTGATTCGGTTATCAATTCGGCTTTGTTCGTCGATAAGTTTTCCTGGTTTTATGGTGTTTACCAAGAACAATCCCAAGGAAATGGCCAATACAGTGGTGAACAGGTAGATAAGTAAGGTCTTCCCGCCCATTCGTCCCAAGCTCGCGGGATCACCAATATTGGCTACACCACTAATAATGGAGAACAAAACCAAAGGCACTGCAATAAGTTTCAAGAGATTTATGAAAATAGTTCCAAAGGGATCAATCCAATCAATGGTGAAGGAGCTCCAACCCATAGTGCTCGATACCAAAGCCCATATGATACCAAGCGCCATTCCGATGAGTATTTTCCAGTGTAATGCCAGTTTTTTCATGTAGTTCTATGTTTATTCCAAAGAGAAAATGAATTGTTATGTTTATGTTTTTTTAGCCCTGTTTGCAGCGATATCCTTTTGCTTTTTTTGCAAAAGATAAAGCAGAAAGCAGGAAACAGCTCCTAATACAAATTATTTAAAAGATAAAAATCGGCCAACACTAATGCTGCCATAGCTTCAACGATAGGCACTGCTCTTGGCACCACACACGGATCGTGACGACCTTTGCCTTGCATTTCGACGATATTTCCTTGATTATCTAATGTGTTTTGTTTTTGAATAACCGTTGCGACGGGCTTAAAAGCGACCCGAAAATAAATGTCCATCCCATTGCTAATACCCCCTTGAATGCCTCCAGACAGGTTGGTTTTTGTGGTGCCATCAGCATTGAATTGATCATTGTGTTCGCTGCCTTTCATACGTGTGCCGCAAAATCCGCTGCCATATTCAAACCCTTTGACGGCGTTGATGGAAAGCATTGCTTTGCCAAGATCAGCATGTAATTTATCGAACACGGGTTCTCCCAATCCGATGGGCACGTTTTGAATGACACAGGTAACGGTTCCACCAATGGTGTCGCCTTCTTTTCGAATACTTTTTATTTTTTCAATCATTTGATTGGCAATGCTTTCGTCCGGACAACGTACATCATTACTTTCAATCTTTGAAAAATCCAATTCTTGGTATGGTTTCTCTAAAAACAAATCGCCAACAGACGATGTATACGCAACTATTTTAATACCTTTAAGAACTTGCTTGGCAACCGCCCCAGCAACAACGCGGCAAGCCGTTTCGCGCGCCGAACTGCGTCCTCCCCCTCTGTAATCGCGGACGCCATACTTTTTCTCGTAGGTATAATCGGCGTGGCTTGGTCGGTACACGTCTTTGATGTGCGAATAGTCCTTTGATTTCTGATTGGTATTTTGAATCGTGAATCCGATGGGTGTGCCGGTGGTTTGGTCTTCAAAAATTCCGGATAAGAATTCTACGGTGTCGGGCTCTTTGCGTTGTGTTACGATTTCGGATTGTCCTGGTTTACGACGGTTCATCTCCGCTTGAATCGCTTCTATATTGAGTGTGATGCCAGGAGGACAACCGTCAATAACGCCACCAATTGCTGGTCCGTGCGATTCGCCAAAAGTGGTTAATTTAAATATTTTTCCAAAGGAATTACCAGCCATAAAGAGTATTTTTTGCTAAAGTAAATCTAATATTAGACATAGAAAAATAGAATTTTAGTTTCGGTTTACCAATAATAAAGGCTTCAAGATAACAATTTCATAACAGAATACTCACAGTTAATTAATTAAGGGTTAAAGTTCAAGTCATATTAATATGTGTACTTTGCAAGTAGAATCTCAATCTTAGCCCTTGAAATTAAAACGAAAAATTGAAATCGCAGTCATCTCTGATGTGCATCTTGGTACGTATGGTTGCCATGCCAAACAATTGCTCACCTACCTTAATAGCATCCAACCCAAAAAACTGATTCTCAATGGGGATATTGTTGATATTTGGCAGTTTAGTAAACGTTATTTTCCGAAATCCCATCTTAGGGTTTTGAAGAAGATTATTGAAATGGCTTCTGATGGTGTAGAGGTGATTTACATAACTGGAAACCATGACGAAATGCTGCGAAAATTTAGCGATACGACTATTGGCAACATTTCTATCGTGGATAAAATCGTTTTAAATCTTGACGGAAAAAAAGCGTGGTTCTTTCATGGTGATGTTTTTGATGTTTCCATTCAAAATGCCAAATGGCTTGCAAAACTAGGGGGCTATGGATATGATTTGTTGATCATATTAAATCGAATGGTCAATTGGGGTCTGGAAATTGCAGGGAAGGAAAAATATTCACTTTCAAAAAAAATTAAAAACAGTGTTAAGAGTGCCGTTAAATATATCAGTGATTTTGAGAATGTCGTTTCAGAATTGGCCATTGAAAATGAATACGATTACGTCGTTTGCGGACATATTCATCAACCCAAAATGCTCATAAAAGAAAACAAAAACGGCAAAACCATGTATTTGAATTCTGGGGATTGGATTGAAAATTTCACGGCTTTGGAATATCAATTTAAACGGTGGAAAATCTACAACTATAACTTTGACAAACTCTCTCCGTTTTTTGCAGATGAAGATATAAAAGATATGGAAGATATTGAATTAAAGGACTTAATCGCTGCTATTACGATCATCCAATCTGATAAATAATTAGTTTTATATTAATGCCTGTTTGAGAATGGTTACAGGATGAAGTGCAATTCTTTGTGTTCCATCTTTAATTTGATGCCTGCAACTTGTGCCATTTGCGGCGATAACAACATCAGAGGCAGCATTCCTAACAGCTGGAAATAAGGTTTGTTCCCCTATAAGCATACTTATTTCGTAATGTTCTTTTTCGTATCCAAAACTTCCCGCCATACCACAGCAACCACTTGGGATTATGGTGACCTTATAATGCTCTGGCAGATTCATCATATCAAAACTAGAGGATTGATTCCTCAATGCCTTTTGATGGCAATGTCCATGAAATTTAATGGTTTTTGGCTCTTTTGTAAATTGAGACTGTTTAATATTTCCCAATAGAATCTCCTGCTGTAAGAATTCTTCAATTAAATAGGTATGTTTGGCAATGTGTTTAGCTGCAACTTTATTATCTGCCAACTTTGGATATTCATCTGTAAAGGTCAGAATAGCCGAGGGTTCTATGCCGATTAATGGTGTTTCGGCTGAA
The DNA here is from genome assembly GCA_041748695.1 of Aquaticitalea sp. Classification (GTDB taxonomy): domain Bacteria; phylum Bacteroidota; class Bacteroidia; order Flavobacteriales; family Flavobacteriaceae; genus JBPOFM01. The sequence goes on from JBGTCT010000040.1 coordinate 22,512, forward strand.
ATGATCTCTTTAAAAATGGAAATATTTTCATTGGCAATTTGTTTGGCCTCTTCCAAAAATCCTTTTGAAATATAACTTCTTCCACTTTCTAAATACTTGACGTATATTATTTTATAATTTAATGCCTCAAGCAATACTTCAATATCTTTTGCAATATCAGATTCTAGATAATTGGTAAATTCATCAATAAACACATGCACGGTTTTAATCGGATTTGTGGCCATTCCCTTTTTTTTCGATTCAACAGGGAAATTATCCCAGTTGATAAATGGAGCTGTAATTTCTGGTAAGCTCCGTTTTGGATGAATACCCAAAACGCCTTTAAATACATTTGATATGAAATTGTTTTGGAATAGAAAGTTAAAAAAATCTGGGGCTTTTGACGCTATCTTATTATACCGAGTAGATTGCGCAAAGAATTTTTCCTTGAATTTAAACCCGTTTGCCTTTTGATATTGATATTGAAACTCCGCTTTGAGACTTGCGACATCCACACTGCTTGGACATTCGCTGGCACAGGCTTTACAACTCAAACATAAATCGAAAACCTCTTTTAACTCTTTGTGATTGAATTTGTTAGTTTTATCTGAATTGGTCAAAAATTCCCGCAATGCATTAGCCCTGGCTCGTGTGGTGTCCTTTTCGTTTCGGGTGGCCCTATAACTTGGACACATGGTACCTCCAAATTCTGGTAATTTTCTACAATCACCAGATCCGTTGCATTTTTCCGCTTCACGCAAAATCCCTAAAGAATGCGAAAAATCAAGGATTGTCTCAATTTCAGGTTCTTGTCTATCAGGTTGATACCGTAAATTTTCGTCCATGGGATAGGCATCGACAATTTTCCATGGGTTGAATATGTTGTTAGGATCGAAGGCTGATTTAATTCTCTTTATAATTTGATAATTTTGGTCGCCAATCATCATTGGGATAAATTCCGCCCGCACCATTCCGTCGCCGTGTTCGCCACTCATGGATCCCTTATATTTCTTGACTAAATGTGCAACATCTGTTGTAATTTTTCTAAAATCAGAAACACCTTCGCTTGTCTTTAAATTGAGAATGGGTCTCAAATGCAATTCCCCAGCACCAGCATGTGCGTAGTAAATGGCATTTTGGTTGTAGCTTTTCATCAAGTGGGTAAACTCATTGATATAATTGGCCAAATCTGGCAATGCTACTGCAGTATCTTCTATACAGGCTGCAGATTTGTTGTCGCCAATAATATTGCCAAGAAGTCCCAAACCAGCTTTTCGTAATTCGACGGCCTTATCAATATCATCACCCATCAGCATTGGGAAGGCATAACTTAATTTTGAATTTTGTATGTCTTCAATTAGCTTTTCTGCTGATAATTTGACGTCATCAAGGGTGTTTCCGCGTACTTCACACATCAAAATAGCCTTTGGGTCGCCAATGATAAACATGCGATTTTCTGCTTGAGTTTTGTTTTGTTTGGTGCAATCAAGAATGGTCTTATCCATCATTTCGCAAGTGAACAAGTTGTGGTTCATCACCAGTTCGACACTCTTCAAACAGGTCTCAATACTTTCAAAATGGGCGGCAATCATGATGCTTTCCTTGGGTTGCAAATCATCCAGTTGCAAAGTGATTTGGGTGGTAAAGGCTAATGTTCCTTCACTTCCTGATAACAATTTGCACATATTGAAACTTTCGGAAGAATCTGAAAACACTTCAGATTTAATCAATTCGTCAATGGCATAACCTGTATTTCGTCTATGGATTTCGGGCTTGGGGAATTTATCTTTGATCTGATCTTGAACAATTTTTGATTTTAATTCTGAATAGATGGTGCTGTAAATACGGCCTTCCTGAGAGTCTGATTTTGTTTTTTGATGAAATTCTTCATTTGAAATGGTTTTAAATAAGACTTCACTTCCATCGCTCAAGATTGTTTGTAATTCCAACACTTTGTCACGTGTCACTCCATATTGAATAGAAGTAGTTCCCGAAGAATTGTTGCCGACCATCCCTCCTATCATACAGCGATTGGAAGTGGATGTGTTCGGACTGAAAAACAAACCAAAAGGTTTTAGGCAATTATTAAGTTCATCTCTAACAACTCCTGGTTGAACGGTTACGGTTTTCGCCCTTTCATTGATATCGAGTATTTTGTTTAGATATTTCGATACATCTACAACGATTCCTTCTCCAACACATTGACCAGCTAAAGAAGTTCCAGCTGTTCTCGGAATTAGAGAAGTTTTATTTTTTGTTGCAAAAGCAATAAGAAGTATAATGTCTGCAGTTGATTTTGGATATGCAACGGCCAATGGCAATCGACGATAAACAGAAGCATCTGTGGCATAAATTGCCTTAATCAAACCGTCAAAATATAATTCTCCAGTAAGTTGTTGTTTTAAATATTGAAGATGAACTGTTTGTTCCATTGGTGTTTAAAAGTTCGTATAAAACTATAAAGAATTGTAACACAAATCTTAATTTTGGTCTTATATTTGTGATATAAATGACTATTTATATATGATCTATTTTTAATATCTGGACGTATATAGGATTAGTGTAACTTAAAAACTTAAAAACTTATGAAAAAATTATTTTTGATTACAATGTCTATTTTGGGATTCACAGCAGTGATGACAGCACAAGACATTGCCGATAATGCAATTGGTCTTCGATTGGGAGATAGCGACGGATTTGGAGCAGAAATCTCTTATCAAAGAGCTATAGGCGACAACAACCGTTTGGAATTTGATTTAGGAATTCGTGATGGAAGGAATTATGACGGTTTTAAACTGGTTGGTCTATATCAATGGGTATGGAATATTGATGGTGGGTTCAACTGGTATGTAGGACCTGGAGTTGGTATAGCTTCTTACAGTTATGACTTCCGTGACAACAATGACAATAGACGTGATGAAGATTATACTTTCGGATTTTTGGCAGGTGATATAGGAATCGAATACAATTTTGACATTCCATTATTGATATCATTGGACTTTAGACCAGAGTTTGGTTTAGGTAATAGTGATTTCCGTGATGACAATTTAGATTTTGATATTGGTATCGGAATTAGATATCAATTTTAATATATATCTTTAAATAAAAAAACCACCGATTGGTGGTTTTTTTTATGTCTATTGGAATCAGATTCCCTTATAAAGCGAGGCACTTTTTTAAAGTTCGTTCGTATAATGCTTCATATTGAGGCACGACATTGTGAATGTCAAATTTTTGAGATTCCTGTTTAGCATTCATTTTGAATTGCTTCAATCGCTCTGAATCGCTCAAAATATAAATGGCGTTTTTAGACATGTCTTCTACATCATTCACATTACTTAAAAATCCCGAAACACCTTGGATGTTCACTTCAGGAATGCCACCAGTATTACTGGATATAACAGGAACACCAGATGCCATTGCTTCCAAAGCTGCCAAACCAAAACTTTCGCTTATTGAAGGTAATAAAAACAAATCGCTAAAACACAATATTTTATCTATTTCATTACTATTTCCGAAGAAAACGACTTTCTCTGCAATGTCTAGTTTGTGACATAATTGCTCTGCTTCTTTCTTTTCAGGTCCTTCGCCAACCATCATTAATTTCGCTGGGATCTCTTTCTGGATGTTATAAAATATTTTAATGATATCTGGAATTTGCTTAACCTTTCTGAAATTACTTATATGTGTGATTATTTTTTCGGAATCATTCGCCATAAATTCGCGCTGACAGTCTGAAAAATGAGTTTTATACTTGCTTAAATCTATAAAATTAGGAACTACACTTATTTCATTTTTAATATCAAACAAACGCAAGGTATCATCCTTTAGGCTTTGAGATACCGATGTTACAGCATCAGATTTATTGATGCTAAAAGTCACAGCAGGTTTATAAAAAGGATGGCTACCAACAAGCGTTATATCCGTTCCGTGAAGTGTCGTCACTATTGGAACATAAATACCTTCTTCTTGAAGCATTTTTTTTGCCATATAAGCCGCATACGCATGGGGAATCGCGTAATGCACATGCAGAATCTCAATACCGTGCAATTTTACCATATCTACCAACTTGCTCGAAAGCGCCAATTCGTAAGGTTGGTATAAAAACAACGGGTATTCCGGTACCGTGACTTCATGGTAATGGACATTGCTGCCCAATAAATCCAATCGCACGGGTTGACTGTATGTGATAAAATGTATTTCGTGTCCGCGTTTGGATAACGCTAAACCGAGTTCCGTAGCTACAACTCCACTACCCCCAAATGTTGGGTAACAAACTATTCCTATTTTCATATACTAAAATAAAAGTTGAATCGTAATTTCTTTCCATTCCTTTCAACCATTCTTTAAAATTAGCTTTTTTAATCGATAATGGCCTCATAAATGAGTCTTTGAATTTCGGTTCGAATATTTTCTTTAAGCAACGCATTATTGTTAGCTGTCGGATAGGTTCTGTTGGACAAAAATACGTAAACAATTTCTTTATCGGGATCTGCCCATGCCATAGTCCCTGTAAAACCGGTATGACCAAAACTTTTCATCGAGACGCATCCACAAGTAGAGCCCGCACCACTCAATTGTGGCTTATCAAATCCAAGTCCTCTTCTAACACCATTGTTACAATAGTGGCAGGTATTGAATTTGTCAAGTGTTTGTGGTTTAAAATAGCGTTTACCACCATAAAATCCTTTTTGAAGGTACATTTGCATGATTTTGGCGACATCATTGGCGTTGCTAAAAATACCGGCATGCCCACCAACACCACCTTGCATGGCAGCGCCCATGTCGTGAACATAACCTTGAATTCGCTGATAACGATAATAATTATCCTCTTCGGAAGGCACTATTTGTTTGTTCATGAAAATGTTGGCAGGATTATAAGTTGTGAAATTAGCACCCAGAGGTTCATAAAAATGCTGCTGAACGAGAGCGTCCAGAGGTTTGTCGTAATGCTTCTCTATATATTCCTTTAGGATAAAATATCCCAAATCACTGTATTTATATTTTTTGGAAGGCAAAAGATCGCTGTTCCTGATTAATTTTAAGATTGAATCTGGATAATCTTTTTGTAAATAGACTTCTTCAGCCACTTTTATGCTGAAGTTCTCACTAAATTGACGACGGTAAAAGGTTGCACTTGGTTTTTTATTCGCAGGATCAAGTGTCGCGACATAAAATGGAACCCAAGGTTTTAAACCCGCGGTATGCGACAGAATTTCTTTAAGCGTGATGTTTTTCTTGTTAGAGTCACGATATTCGGGCAACAATTGTGATAATTTTGAGTCTACCGAAATAATCCCATTATCTTCCAATTCCATAATCATAGGCAACGTGGCGAGTATTTTAGTCAACGAAGCCACATCATATAAATCGTTGTGCTTGACTGGTTCACTCTCATCATAGACATGAGTGCCAAATGTTTTGTTATAAATCACCATACCTTTTCGGGCAACCAATAATTGCAATCCTGGTGTTGTTTTGAGTTTTATAGCCAACAACGCCATAGAATCCAAGCGCTTCAATTTTTCTGAACTCATACCAACACGTTCTGGTAAGCCATAACTTAATGATTCTAGAGTGTTATAAATGATTCCATCACCAACTTTAAAATTCTCTCCTGCAGACACTGGCAAAGTACCTTTTGCAGGAATTGCCCCAAATAGCAATTGTGCAGATTTCCGTTGGGCAATTTCGCTATTTTGATAACTCATGATGATACCTTCAATATTTTCAATACTTCGAATATCAGATAATGCATAAGGTCTTGCAAATACATCGAGAATTACGGTATTGGTTCTGGCAATTTCATACAACCAAACCAACTCTTGGCTTGATAAATTATAAGGCTTCCATGGACTTGCATTCGATTTGTGCAATCCGATAATCACAGTATTGTATTGCTGCAACGAATTGATCATTTCATCGAGCTTGGCAGCCATTATTTCGTGAACTTTGGTGTATTTTTTGAGTTCATCCAAAAACGCAGATCCATCATCATCACCAAATTTTACATATGCAATTTTTTGGGTCTCAAGATGGCGCAATGGTAGTATTTCCTTAACGCTTCGTATTACTGTTATGGCATTTTCCATCAACTCTTCATAAAGCACATCGTCTTTTAGCCTGTTGAGATCCTCCAACAAGTTTTTAGTTTCGACGGGACTGTGTTTATTTAGCCCTACTTTGTATTTAGCCATCAAGATTTTCTTGACCGAATGGGCCAATCGTTCTTCAGAAATTATTTTTGCCGTGTAGGCTTCTATCAATCTTTTAATGCCTTTTTCTGGGTTTTCTGACATCAACAATACATCATTACCAGCAAGAAAAGCAGCTAAATCTATTTCGGATGATTCGCTAAAAGTAGAAACCCCTTTCATTCCAAGGGCATCAGTAAAAATGAGACCTTTAAATTGTAAACGCTCTTTTAAGATATCGTTAATGATTGTATAGGATAATGACGAAGGAACCCCTATTCTCGTCTCTAAACTGGGAACATTAAGATGGGCTACCATGACACTTGACAAGCCTTCTTGTATTAACTTTCTGTATGGATATAATTCGATAGAATCAATTCGTCTTTCATTAAAATTGATTGTTGGTAATGTTTTGTGCGAGTCGCTATCTGTATCACCATGACCTGGAAAATGTTTGGCACTTGCCAACACTCCTGCTTCCTGCATGCCATTCATAAAAGCCAATGCTTTCGCGGTAACCTTATCTCTATCCTCACCAAAGGAACGATTGCCAATAATTGGATTTTTTGGATTGGTATTGATGTCCACATCTGGTGCAAAGTTAAAATGCACGCCGAGTCGTTTGCAGTGTTCACCAATATATTGGCCAGTTTTTTTAACCAAATCGTTATCGGTAATCGCTCCAAGGGTCATATTCCATGGAAATGCATAGGTTGAATCCAATCGCATGCTCAATCCCCATTCGGCATCCATACCTATTAACAATGGGGTTTTTGAGGCTGCCTGAAGATCATTGTTAAGTTTTGCTTGACTTACCGGATCACCTTTTGAATAGATGATGCCACCAATTTGTTGGTTCTTAATCAGGTTTATAATTTTTGGCTTGTCCAAATTTTTCGTCTCTGAAAACACTTGTACCATAAACAACTGCCCTATTTTTTCTTCAAGGGTCATTTTGTTGTACATGCCATTGACCCAATCTTTTTGTTTAATGGAATCTTTAGCTAATAAAGGATTTGTATTCTTTTGGGAATAAGATGCATTGGATGTTATAATGAATATGATGAGGGTAACTATTAAACGCATAAATATGTGGGCCTTTTGAATACTTGGTGATTCCTATAAAAACTATGCCAAAATACTATATTTGCTAGCAAGTTGATCTAACTTTATGATAGATTTATCAAGAAGGTTATTAAGATGGAAATTGAAATTGAATTGAAGATGAAATTGAAGTTGAAAAAATTTCTTTAAGTGACCTCATTCTAGTTTAAGAATCTAGAATGCCAACTATCACTCGCCGGAACTTCCCAACTTTCTTTATACTCGGCAATATTTGTGACCAAATTGTTGAAGACAATCGTATTTTTTGAAACGGCTTTTTCTTTGGCCATTTTTTTAAAATCGATTAATGTTTTATGAGCTACATAATCGCCTTGTTTATAGGAGACATTCATTTTATCCAATAAATCTACATTGTAGTATTTTTCGAGTTGCTGAATAAAATTTACACTAGCATCGATGGAACAACCCGTGGCTTTGTTCAAATTCTGATTTAAAGCAATGATGATGAATCGTTTGTATTTTATCTCGTAACCCGATTGCAAATCGCTTCCATGAGCAGTCCATTGTTCAATAAAGAGTTCTAATTTGGATGTTATCTCTGATAGCTCTTCATCTGAAAATGAACGATTGGCCTGATATATCCAAACTCTTGATTCTTCGGGTAAAGTATTAAAATCTACTAGCATTTTAGAGTGGGTTTTTTAATATTAATCTTTCGGTAGTGCTTATTGCAAAGATACAATTCTTACATCCAATTTTTTTGAGAAATCTCTAATTTATACAGCAAATAATCCATGAGATATTTTGCATGGTCTTCTTTTATATGTGGAATTTGTAAACTGCTGGAAGCCGTATCAATTATTAACGATGCTATCTGATTTCTTTTTTGAAAAATCGTTTGGGTGATACTCACAGACTGTATTTTATGAACTTCCAGAATCTGTAGCGTCGATTCTATAAAACCACTTTCGATGGTAACATATTTTTCTTCAACACTGTAGCAATATTTTCGATAGGTATATTTCACAAAAAGAAATGCATAAGGAACGACCAACAGATTTAATAACCAAAAACTTGAATCATTCAACAAATAGATAATAGCGTTTAAAATCAATAATATGATGACACTGCGAATGATCAATAACCTTTTAAAGTAGAATTCGGGCTTTTGTTTGTGTTCAGGCTTTTTAAAATCTGAATACATATAATCTATTAAATAATTTACTTGATGGGTATTTAAACCAACCACCGACAATTTGTCCTTTTGCTCTTTGTTGGTCATTGCTTGCTTAATGTGCAAAGTGTTTAAATGAAACAGTTGCTTAAGGCGGTTGGTCGTTATGGTGATGCTCTGTATTCTGGATGGCAATAAATTCAAGTTGACTTTATTGAACAATCCTTTGGATATTTCGAGATTTTTGTTCTGCTCTTTTACGGTTAGATTATAATTTACAAGAATCGTTTTAAAAATCGAAAACACCATAACACCGAGAAGCATAACTATAATTGCAACCAAATTGATTAAAATAACAGTAGAAAGCGAGTCACTATCTGTTGGAAACCACTGATTGAATTTTTCGCTTAATTTAAATTCCTGCAAAAATTCTTTATTCTCATAAAACCAACCAATAAAAAAAGTAAAGATGATAATCATACTTTTAATATGATTGTTGGTGATGCCTTCCAAAAATAATTTAGGGATGGAAGCTTGGTAGTACACAATGGTGTCATCTTCCAAAATTTCAGCTGTTCTATTGGCCATTAACTCCTTTTTCAACTCCAATGCGTAATCTAATGGTAGAGCACTTATTTCTACTTCAGCATTGTCGTTTCCAGCAGTTTCTATCGTTAATGAAGACACATTAATCACTTGTTGTAACAGGTTTTGCTTGATGTAAACATTCTGAATTTTTGTTTTGGGTATGAGGATGTTTTCTTTGTTGACAATTCCCTTTTCGAGATGAAAGCCTTCGCTTGAACTGTAGAATTTAAAATTCAAGTATTTCAATATAGATACTAATAAAATAAGAGCAAGAATACCAAAAAAAATCAATAAAACATAAGGTAAGGCAAGTCCATAAACACTTCCTTTATTAATGAATCTGATGATGAATGGAATAAAAAAGATAAAGCCATTCTTCAAAAACTTCACCATCTGAAGTCCAAAAATTACTATAATGCCTTTGGAAGATTGACGCGATGGCTGACTAAAATCAAAGTTGCTCATTTATTTTTGAAGATAAAAAAGCGTTCAATTTTTCTGCGACGTCGGATGGCAAACCTTTAATTACCAAATCACTGCCAGAGGCGCCAGCTGTGTAAATATGAAGTGTTGCCAAATCGAATTTTCTGGCTAAAAAACTTTTAGAAATTTCTATATGTTGGATCCTGACAAAAGGAACTGTGGTGAGTTTATAGAATATCAATCCGCTTGAATAGATCACATCCAGCTCCCGGATGGCATATCGGCGTTTTGAAAAGCCCAAAATGGCTATGGTTAAATAAGAAGCAAAAAAAATTATAAGTACACTCAAAAAAATCCAGAAGAAGATTAAGGTTGTATCTGTATTGAACACGAAAAAAGTCAAAATCAACACGATAAATGGAACTATAAAAACCATCAATGCGTTTAAATATATTATTTTTAAGTAGGCCTTGGAAATACCAGTTAACTCAACTGACTCAATTGTGGGTAAGTGATCTGTGACTATCTGTTGGTTGGTTGGCATCTCATCTTTTCTAATTCAAGTTACAAATCCTGTGCATTGGCAATTAACTCTGCAATGTCCATGACTTTAATGTCTCCTTCCTTATCCTTGGCTTTGACACCATCTGTCATCATCGTATTGCAAAACGGACAACCCGCTGCAATTATTTCTGGCTTAACATCTAACGCTTGTTCAGTACGTAAAACATTAACCTCTTTGGTTCCAGGTTCTGCATCCTTAAACATTTGTGCACCACCAGCTCCACAGCACAATCCGTTGCGACGGCAGTTTTTCATCTCAACCAATTCGGCTTCTAATTTTTGGATAAGTTCACGAGGTGCTTCATACACATTGTTTGCACGTCCCAAATAGCAAGGATCGTGAAACGTAATGCGCTTGCCTTTATATTGCCCACCTTCAATGGTCAAACGACCCTCGTCCAATAACGTTTTTAAAAATTGCGTGTGGTGCATTACCTCGTAGTTGCCGCCCAACCCTGGATATTCATTTTTGATGGTATTAAAGCAATGTGGACATGCTGTCACTATTTTTTTTACTTCATAAGCATTTAACACTTCAATATTGGTAACCGCTTGCATTTGGAACAAGAATTCATTTCCCGCACGTTTTGCGGGATCTCCTGTGCAACTTTCCTCGGTGCCAAGTACCGCAAACTCTACATTAGCCTTATTGAGTATTTTTACGAATGCCTTGGTAATTTTTTTGGCCCGATCGTCAAAGCTACCAGAGCAACCAACCCAAAATAATATTTCAGGTTGTTTGCCTTGCGCCAAAAATTCTGCCATTGTAGGCACTTTTAATGCTTCGCTCATTTTTTTTTAGTTTATGAGTTTAAAAATGGTTAATGAGTTTAGGAGTATATGTGTTCAAAAAGGGTTGTATTTAATTTGCTGGTATTAGAAAATTATGTTTTTTTTACTAAACATCTAAACATCTAAACATCTAAACATCTAAACATCTAAACATCTAAACATCTAAACCCTTAAACTCCTAAACTATTTATAGTCAATCATGATGACCGTCATCAAATACTTCGATGGTGACATTTTTTTCTACCAAATCGGTAAACTTTCCTTTGTAGCGCGTTGCTTTTACTAGGTGGTTGTCGATCCAATGATAATTGCCTCCTCTAGGTTTTCCCATTAACAGAGTATGGTATTTAAAACCATGTTTTTTTAGCCAAATCTCGGTGTATTCACGATGTGCTTCAGTACGCGATGTAAAAAAACAAATCATATGCCCTTCATCATACCATTTGTTGCAGGTAATTAATGCATCGGGATATACTTCTGCAGTCAACATCCGTTCAGGTTCTTCATTTGGGATGTCGTCGCAAACGGTGCCATCGATATCTATCAAATAATTTTTGACACCTTTTGGTAACACCGGACTGATTTTTGCTCCTTTTTCTACTTTTTCGTGTAGTAACTTGTCTGCTTCTTCTCTTTCCATAATCTTTTCCTGCGAAAGCAGGTTCTGTTTTAATTTAATTTAATCTAATTATCCAAATGCAAAGTGGCGAACACTTTCAGATGGATTTATTCCTCAACTTTATACCATCTGAATAGATTTGAACATATAACACCAAATCCATCCCTATTATGATACCTTATATAAAACCAACTGCATGATGTAAAACCAACTGCATGAATCATAAAATATGGCATAAATAAACCAAACAACAATAGAACCATATCAAAGAAAACAAAACACTTTAGTTCTTAAAATTTCCTATTCAATGTTTTTGTTTTTTAGGCTTCATTAACCAAAATGATAATAAACCTATACCTCCACCTATGAATGCTCCACCTAACATACTATAAAAACTACTGTTGGTATATATCATGATAGTGATTCCACTTAAACATAAGAGGATACCAATAATTGTAATATAGGTCCGTTTATTCATTCTTCCAGTTCAATCGGTCCATTTGGTTGTAAGGCCAAGGTGCACCATTATTTTCTACATTGGTCATCATGTTGTTCAATTCCAGAGGCGCGGCACTCTGCTCCATTACCAAATAGCGCCGCATGTCCATAATTATTGATAACGGATCGATACTTACAGGACAGGCCTCCACACAGGCGTTACATGTAGTACATGCCCAAAGTTCCTCGCGAGTTATGTAATCATCCAATAATTGCTTGCCGTCATCTTTAAATTCGCCTTTATTGGCGTCCATGTTCTTTCCTACTTCTTCCAGACGGTCACGTGTGTCCATCATAATCTTCCGCGGAGACAATTTTTTTCCGGTTTGGTTGGCAGGGCATTCGCTCGTACATCGACCACATTCCGTACAAGTATAAGCGTTAAGCAGTTGTACCCAATTTAAATCTTGAACATCGCTTGCCCCAAATTTGGCCGGAGCATCCGAGCCTTCTGGTTGGGCTGCAAACGGATCAACATTGGGATCCATCATCATTTTTACTTCGTTGGTGACGGCCTCAAGGTTATCAAATTGCCCTTTTGGTTTTATTTTTCCATAATAGGTGTTTGGAAAGGCCAAAAGAATATGCAAATGCTTTGAAAAATAAAGGTAGTTAAGGAATATTAAAATTCCCAGAATGTGCAACCACCAAGCGCTTCTTTCGATAATATGAAGGGTTTCTGTAGAAGTGTTTCCAAACCAAGATGCAATATATTGGCTAATGATGTTGCCGTTATTCATGTCCTGAAAAGGAACATCAGTAGCATTCATTGTTAAAAATAAAGCCATTAAAACCATCTCGAAATATAAAATGTAATTGGCATCATTTTTTGGCCAGCTCGTCATTTCGTTGGCCCAGAAGCGTTTTAATTTGAGTGCATTTCTTCGCAGCCAAAAGACTGCAACACTCACAAAAACCAAAAATGCCAAAATTTCAAAAGAACCAATCAGAACACCATACAGACTTCCAATCGAAGAAAACACGCGATGGGTACCGAGCAGACCGTCAATAATGATTTCCAATACTTCAATATTAATGACCACAAAACCAACATACACAATGACATGCAGAAAACCGGCAATTGGACGTCGAACCATTTTGGACTGTCCCAATGCGATCATGGCCATGTTTTTCCAGCGTATTGATTTGTTATCGCTGACGTCTACATCGTGACCAAGTTTGATGTTACGAAGAAGTTTTTTTACATTAAAAGCAAAGTATCCAATTCCAGCTATAAGCGCTAAAGCAAAAAGTATATTTGGAAGGTAGTTCATGTATTACACTAATTATTCGTCTGGTTGGGTTTTCTCGTCTTCTATGATATTACCTTCAGCATCGAATTTTGGTGGCTTCTTTCCAAAGACCGAAAAATGCACATATCGTTTTGGATTCAATTTTACATCCATCAACAATTGTTCTAACTGCATAGAAGCGCCTTCTAGATTTTTATAAAGTTTCTCATCTGTCATCAGTTTACCAAGAGTGCCTTTGCCGCTCTTCACATCAGCCATTAAATTATCGATGTTGGCAAGCGTGTTTTCTAATTTTGAAACTGATTCTGTCAATTTTACCTCTTTCAAATCATTGGTTAAAATAGCCATATCAGTCGTTACCTGATTGAAATTCTTTATTGCAGCTGTCAATTCAGCATCATTTTTAGACACTAAACTGTTTATGCTGTTTGATAAACGATTAAATGAGATAATGGTGGTGTTCAACTCTGATATAGTGCGTTTTAAACCATCATTAGAATCGTCTATTACGAGTTTGTTTAGATTGATCAACAAGGTATCTGCAGATTGCAATGTAGTTCCTAAATCGCTGCTCAAACCAGAGAAATTTTTGGTAAGACTTCTAATGAGCCCTGGTTCTATATCCGATTGTAAAAAGTCACCACTTTTGGCCATGACATCTCCAGGTTCTGGGATGATTGCCAAGGCATTACCTCCCATAAGGCCTTGTTCATACAAACGAATTAGACTATTGGTAGAAAACCTTAAATCATTATCAATTGATATGGTGACCTTGGTTCTACCTGTGTTATCATCATATTCTATTTTGGATACTTTACCCACAGTATTACCTTTAATGGTAACAGGCGAAGAAGTGTTGAGTGCGTTGTAATCGAACTCTGTATGATACTCGGCATTTGAATCTAATATATTGGTGCCTTTTAAGTAGTTAATCAGGAAGACCATAAGTACAATTCCTGAAATGACTAATATTGCGGTTTTTACTTCTCTTGATACTTTCAATGTGTAAATGATTTAGATACTTGCAAAATTAGCAATTATTATAATAAGATTATTTTTTAATTTGCAGTTGTTTTAAGGGCATCATTTAGGTCAATGCGTTTTCCGTCTTTGTAAGCCACAATAAAGGACGACGGATATCCTTTTTTTTGAGCTTCGGTTTGAAGCTGTTTTATTTTATTGTAATCGGAAGTGTAGCCATAAAAATATTTAAACAACTTCCCTTCTTTTTCTCTCGAAATGTCATTGAGACCGTTAAAATTTAATGGTTTTGGTTCCAATTTATTAGAGCTGGCCGCCAATTGCACCTTAAATACAATGTTGTTGTAGATAAGCTCGGTAGTTTCCAAATCTATAGGTTTAATGATGTCATTCTCTTCAACAAGCATTGGCGTAGAAGATTGTGAATAAATATTTTCGCCAACATTTTGATCCAAAATCTTTTTGTATTTCATGATTGCATCAAATATTGACATTGAAACGTCAGTCTGACCCTTTGCTGAATTCAGGTAATCACCTTCTTCTTTGTTGGTGATAAAACCAGTTTCAATCAATACGCTTGGCATTGCCGTTTGATGTATGACCCAAAGGCTAGCTTGTTTTACGCCTCGACTTTTCCGTTTTATTTTGTTCACGAAATTTTTCTCTATAAAACTCGCCAACAAAATACTTTGTTCGGTGTATTCTTCTTGCATCAGCGATATCCCTATTGAAGACACTGGAGATGAAGGATCAAATCCGTCGTAGTGTTTTTCATAATCATCTTCCAGGAAGATTACCTCATTTTCAGCTTTAGCCACTTCAAAGTTTCTATTGGTGTTTCCGACATCCAAAACGTAAGTTTCGGTTCCAGAGGCTTCTGTGTGATGGGCATTGCAATGTATAGAAACAAATAGATCTGCATTGGCATTATTGGCAATTTTCGCCCTGTCCTTGAGTTCCACAAATACATCTGTTTTTCGTGTGTAAACAACTTTGATTTGGTCGGTCTTCTCGAGTTCTTTCCCGACGGCCAATACAATACTTAAGGCGATGTCTTTTTCCTTATAACCGTATTTGGAATGTTTTCCCGGATCTTTTCCGCCATGTCCAGCATCAAGCACAACTATAAACTTGTCTGGATTTTTTTGAAACGTCTCTGCGGATGTTAAAAAACATGTAAATATGAATGTTAATAATACGATTGTAGATAGTGTTCTCGTTCTCATAAGGGTTTTAACGACTAATAAACTGGGTTTATTTTAAATTTAATTTTTAAATGATCAATCCCAAAAAAATATATGTAATTTTGAGGATTCAAAAACCGAGCCATACTTTTACAAAAATACACCTAAAAGCATTGCGTACAAACAACTTTCACATACTTTTTGCCTTAAGTTTTACAGTGTTTATTAACACGTGTACGTATGCTCAAGATTTGCCAAAACCTACTGAACCCATAAAAGTAACTGAAAGGGATAGTGTATTTTTGAGTACCGATTCACTTCGCAGCCAGCCCATCAATTTAAAGCAAAATGATTCCATCATAGCTGATTCGATTCCCAAACAGAAAGAGTTTTTGACTGATGTGGTCAAGTACAAGGCAAAGGATTATGTTTCTATCAATCAACGCGAGCAAAAAATATATATGTATAATGAAGCCGAAGTTTTTTATCAGGATATGGAAATTAAATCGGGTGTCATTGTAATTGATTACAGCAAAAATTTGGTTTATGCAGGTAGACTCAAGGATTCGTTAGGCGTTTATTCACAATTACCAATTTTCAAACAAGGCACCAATGTAGTGGAGCCTGATTCCATTATCTTTAATACAGAGAATAAAAAAGCGTTGATTTTTAATTCCAGAACCGAACAAAGTGGCGGATATATCGACGCCGAAATCACCAAAAAAGAGAATGATTCCGTTTATTTTTTAAAGGAAGGAAAATTTACCACTTCCGAAAATAGGGATGATCCTGAGTTTTACTTCAGGATGCGACGTGCCAAATTTGTACCTGGAAAGAAAGTTGTTGTAGGTTTAACCAATATGTATATTTATAATGTACCTACACCTATAGGTTTGCCATTTGCCTATTTTCCGATGTCCCAAAAACAAACCTCTGGTATTATTTTTCCAAGTTTTGGACAGGACAACAATAGAGGATATAATTTGCAGAATGGTGGTTATTATTTCGCTGTGAGCGATTTTTTCGATTTAGCCGTGCTTGGTGATTATTATACCAACGGAAGTTATGGGTTTCGTTTGGAATCCGATTATGCCTTGCGGTATCGCTTCAGGGGAAATGTCGGATTTAGATATGAAAATTTGATTTTAAGTGAGCGTGGCTTTCCAGATTACTCCAAGAGCTCCATTTATAATATTAGATGGTCGCATTCACAAGATGCCAAAGCAAATCCGAGCTCGCGATTTTCAGCATCTGTTAACCTTGGTAGTAGTCGTTATTATCAGGAATCTATCAATCAAATCAACCAATCTAACTTTTTGAATAATACCTTGTCATCTTCGGTTTCGTATTCAAAAACATTCGACACCGAACCACAAATCAATTACAGCGTAACGGCGACTCATTCACAAAATACACAAACCCAGCAAATTGATATGACCTTGCCGACTTTTCAAGGAAGTGTGAGTCGTATTTTTCCTTTTGAGCCAAGCATTGGTACAAAAAAAGGGATCATTCAAAACATTAATTTACAATACAATATTCGGGCTGAAAATCGCATTCAAACTACGGATTCCCTCTTCTTTTCAGCTGAAATGTTTGATGATGCACTTATGGGAGTTAAGCATACTATTCCTATTACCACAAATTTTAAAGTGTTTAAATATTTCAGTTTAAGTGCCAGCACGAATTTTGATGAAAACTGGACTTTTAATACCATCAGGCGAACTTATGATGAGGATACAGACAAAATTGTTACTGAAGAATTGAGAGGATTTGACAGTTTCAGAACTTATAATTTCAGCTCCAGCGTTGGTACGACCATATATGGAATGTTCGATTTTAAGAGACCTGGAAAAGATCCAAAAATTCAAGCCATACGCCATGTCATACGACCAGCCATCAGTTATAATATCAATCCTGCTTTTGACGAATATTACGATACCTTTGATATCATTACAGCTGATGGTACTACTGCCAGACAAGAATATAGTCGTTTTGAAACTTCTCTTTTTGGCAGTCCTAACAAAAACTTTTCGAGTTCTTTAGGTTTTTCCCTAGCAAATAATTTAGAAGCCAAAGTAAGACCTAAAGATTCTACTGCCAAAGAACCAAAAAAAATTAAGATTTTTGATAATTTAAATTTTTCATCGTCTTATAATTTTGCCGGCGATTCCTTGCAATTTAGTCCAATTAGGGCTTCGGGCGGCACGCAGATACTCGACAACAAAATGGCGATCAACTTTGGTATGGTACTAGATCCCTACGCCTTGGACAATAATAATAGAAAAATAAATACATTAAACATCAAGAATGGTGGAAGTCTTTTCCGAATGACTTCTGCCAACTTAAATATTAGCTACACATTATCTAACACTACGTTTTCTGGTGGTGATGGGTTAGATGCTAAAGAAAAGGAGGAATCGATTCAAAGTGGTGGGCGAGCTGATGATTTATTTGGAAAACCACAGGATTTTGCGGATGTAAGACTTACCAATGCGAATAAGGAAGATGAGGAGCCTAGCGAACTTTATAATTACAAAATCCCGTGGAGCTTGCGTCTGGCCTATGCCTTAAATTATTCAAATAGCGCCCGCCAAAACGAAATATCCTCAAATTCATTGATGTTTTCAGGAGATATCAATATTTCGCCACGTTGGACACTTGGAGCATCATCGGGTTATGATTTTAGGAATCAAGGATTCACTTATACGCAATTGCGGTTTGAGCGCGATTTGTTGAGCTGGCGTATGAATTTTAGTTGGATACCTTTCAGCGACCGCAGTTCTTGGAATTTCTTTATCGGAATTAAATCGAACTTATTAAAAGACATTAAGTATGACCAACGAAGACGACCGGATCAACGATTATAATTAAGGTTTTGATAAAAGCAATTATTTTTAAAATAGTAATGGCCGGTAAAGAATAAAGATCGTTCCGCCTTTGCCGTAACTTCAGGAGCCTAGAATCTAGACTAAATTTAATTTGTTGATAAAAGATCTGGTTATTATAATAATCCTTTGGCGCATTTTAAAAATTTGTGTAATTTAAAAACTTACTAAAAGGAAGGTTAAAATTTACAAATAACATTGTATTTACCTAAAAATTTGAGATTTCTGCGTTCATAAAAATGTTTACCGTACAATAATGTTGTTAAATTTATAATTCATGAAAAAAATCATCAATACTTCGAAAGCTCCTGCTCCTATTGGCCCTTATAACCAAGCTATCTTGGCTGGGAATATACTTTTTACGTCTGGACAAATTGCTTTGGATCCAAGCACTGGCGAATTGGTTTTAACTGATATCAAGAGTGAAACAAAACAAGTAATGGATAACCTGAAAGTGGTTTTGGAAGCCGCTAATATGACCTTTGAAAATGTGGTAAAAACATCCATTTTTATCAGTGATATGAACAATTTCGCACATATCAACGAGGTGTACGCGACCTATTTTAATAGTGATTCTGCTCCTGCCCGCGAAACGGTGGAGGTTGCCAACCTTCCAAAATTTGTCAATGTAGAGATTAGTATGATTGCCGTGAAGTATTGATACAATTGGCGTGAAGGAATTGACAAATACAACCACCTTTATTAGAGTCGAAGAACAAGAAGATAGAATTTGTACTTAGACATTATTTTAATCAAAAGCCTTTCATCAATAATTCAGTTTAGACGATACTTTCTTACAAGCGTTTTGTATGGTATGCAACCAAACCTTCAATAGGACGACGAATAAAATTACCTACTTTAAAGCCTAATTCGTCTGCTACCTCCTTGATTTCCTTTTGTGAGAAAAAGGCAATGGAACCTGCAAAATGAACCGGAACTTTTTCAATTTCATTCTTAAATTGAAGAATCATGTTTTTAGCAAAAAGAGTGACGCCATCTTTGATCATTTTTTGAATGTATTTAGAATCCCTGTTTAAAAACATGAATTCCGCAAAGTTTGCCAAATAGGCATTCGGACTTGGATTTTTATAGAGATTGTATTTGATGTAATCGGCATCCATATTGTACTTGTCGCCAAAAGAAATTTTTATGGCTTCGGGCATATTATTGAAATAATAATCCCTAATCAATTGTTTACCATAGTAGTTTCCGGAGGCATCATCCATTAGAGTGTATCCCAATGATACGATACGTTGCTCCAAATGCGTTCCATTAAAATAACTGCAGTTGGAACCGGTTCCCAAAATACAAACTACAGCAGCTTCATCATCACTATTGAGTGTTGCCCTTACGGCTGCCATCGTGTCTTCAGTCACTTCTACTTGTGCATTGACAAAAATCTCTTCCAACACATTCTTTAAAAGCAAACGTGGGTTTTCGGTACCACAACCAGCGCCATAAAAAAATATGTGGGTGACATCGCGCTTAATGGCCATCAATTCCTCACTCTTTCGGATGATAGAGTAAAGTTTTTTTTCTTTAAGAATTTCCGGATTGAGCCCATTCGTTCTTATTTTTTCAAGAAGTTGTTTCCCATTATTATCTACACAAATCCAATCACATTTTGTAGAACCACTATCAACGATTAAAATCATAGGTATTTGAATAAAAAAATCCGTATAAGTCCAAACTATATAAATATAGTAAACTTATACGGAAAGTGATTTATAATTTATAAAGAATGAACGTGTTGAGCCAATTCAACCAATTTTGTAGAGTAGGCAAACTCATTATCGTACCAGCCTACTACCTTGAAGAATTTTGAATTCAACTCAATGGAAGCATCCGCATCAAAGACACAAGTATGAGTTTCTCCAACAAAATCTTGTGAGACGACCAATTCATCCGTATAACCAACGATGCCTTTAAGCTCGCCTTCTGATGCATCTTTAAAAGCTTTCTTGATAGCATCCAATGAAGTTTCCTTAATGGTTCTTACTGTTAAATCAACAACAGACACATTAGCAGTAGGAACCCTAAATGCCATACCAGTCAGTTTACCATCCAATTTTGGGATGACCTTACCAACCGCTTTGGCAGCACCTGTAGAAGCTGGTATGATGTTCAACAACGCAGATCGACCGCCTCTAAAATCTTTATTAGATGGACCATCAACCGTCAATTGAGTTGCAGTTGTAGCATGCACAGTGGTCATCAAGGCTTCTTCGATTCCAAAATTATCATCAATAATTTTTGCCATTGGTGCCAAGCAGTTGGTAGTGCACGATGCATTTGATACAATTTTATCAGATGCTTTTACATCTTTATGGTTAACGCCCATTACAAACATGGGAGCATCTTTACTTGGTGCCGAAATGACAACTTTTTTAGCGCCTGCTTCAATATGATAATGGGCAGATTCCATAGTGGTAAAAATCCCAGTACAATCGGCAACAACATCTGCTCCTACTTCATCCCATTTAAGGTTGCGTGGATCTCTCTCGGCTGTTACCCTAATTTTCTTTCCGTCTACGACTAAATGGCCGTCTTTTACTTCGATCTTACCATCGAATCTACCGTGTACTGAATCGTATTCCAATAAATAGGCCAAATGATCTACTTCCAATAAATCGTTGATTGCTACGACTTCAACACCTGGTTTTTTAAGTGTTGCTCTAAATACTATTCTTCCAATACGTCCGAATCCGTTGATTCCCAATTTTAAATTTGACATGTGTTTGTTTTTAAAAATTATTAAATTTTTTCTTCGATGATTTCGTTATTAGGTAGACATTATATCTGACACCCTTAACAATTCCTTATCGATTTTTGATTTTCCTTTTACGGCCTGTTCCAATGGTGTTAAAGACATGACGTCATTTAAAAGCCCTACCATATAATTTGTTTTGCCTTCGAGCAGACTTTCTACGGCCTTTACACCCATTCTACTTGCCAATACCCTGTCAAAACAGGATGGTGAGCCGCCACGTTGCATATGTCCCAAAACAGAGACCCTCACTTCGTATTCTGTCATGTTTTCTTCGACATAATCCTTCAATTCAAAGACATTCTTACCTATTTTATCACCTTCAGCGACGACCACGATACTCGATGATTTCCCAGATTGTTTACTTTTTTTAAGTGACTCCAATAGGCGTTTGAGACCCAAATCCTCTTCAGGTATCAGAATTTCCTCTGCACCTGCACCAACACCGGCATTCAAAGCGATATGTCCGACATCACGTCCCATCACTTCCACAAAAAACAAGCGGTTGTGCGAACTTGCAGTATCTCGAATTTTATCAATACAATCGACTACAGTATTGAGAGCTGAGTCAAAACCAAGTGTATGAGTGGTTCCAAAAATATCGTTATCGATAGTTCCTGGAATTCCCATGACTGGGTAATCAAACTCTTTGTTGAAGATCAATCCGCCATTAAATGTTCCGTCGCCACCTATTAGTACAAGGGCATCGATATTGGCTTCTGTTAATTTCTGATGGGCTGCTTGACGTCCTTCAACAGTTCTAAATTCTTTAGATCGCGCCGATTTAAGAACGGTTCCGCCTTTATTGATAATTCCTTTAACGCTTCGCGCGTCCATAGGTTTAAAATCTCCTTCTATCATCCCTTCATATCCACGATAGATTCCGACACATTCAATATGGTGATAGGCACAGGTTCTCACAACCGAACGTATGGCAGCATTCATTCCAGGAGAATCGCCTCCAGAGGTCATAACACCTATCTTTTTTATACTTTTTGACATTTAAATTTACTTTTGAAAAGTAAAACTACTAAACTAATATTAGAATTATCAAGGTATTGGAGTTTATTTAACAGTGGCATAAAAACTCAAACGTTTTCGTTGATAACTATCTTAAAAGTGGTGGCGAATTGCAGTGAGAATTACGTTTAGAGATTAGAAAATAGAAAATAAATGTTAGAAGCTAGAGGCTCGAAGTTAGAAGTTTTTTGCGTTAGCTTTGCTATGCCTGACGCTTTGGGACAAAAAAATTAAAATTGGAACATAAATCCGTATTTTTCGCTTCCCCAACACTACGGGACTAAAAGTTAAGATGAGTTCAATAAAATTGGGAAACAGAAGTAAAAAATTCTGATATAACAAAAATTTATACATGATCCTTCCGAAATCCTTAACTTACCGCGACAAATCGAAATTCAGCATTTGTTCAACTAATAAAAACAATAATTATGAATCGCATATTGTTAATAATCTCTCTAATATTTCTTACCAGCTGTAAGAAAGAAACTACACTTACGGCTGAAGCATTGCGCTGGCAGCAACATGTGGATAATACAGAAATAATTAGAGATGATTATGGCGTACCACATATTTATGGCAAAACAGATGCTGATGCTGTTTTTGGATTGTTGTATGCACAATGTGAGGACGACTTTAATCGTGTAGAGCAAAATTATATTTGGGCTACAGGAAGACTTGCTGAAGTTCAAGGAAAAGCCTCTCTTTATAGTGATTTGCGGGCCAATTTATACATGACCGAGGAAGAAGCAATTGTAAACTACAACAACAGTCCTAAATGGCTTCAGGAGTTGTGTGTCGCCTTTGCCGATGGTATAAATTATTACCTAAAAACACACCCAGAAGTGAAACCAAAATTAATTATACATTTTGAGCCCTGGATGCCAATGTATTTTAGTGAAGGATCTATTGGAGGTGATATAGAACGGGTTTCCACTAAAAAAATAAAAGCTTTTTATGACACTAGCAATGATACTCAACTAGTCGTAAACGAAGGTTTTATAAAGTTGAAAGATGATGAGCCACGAGGCTCCAATGGTTTTGCTATTGCTGGCAGCAAAACAAAATCTGGCAACTCCATGTTGCTGATCAATCCGCATACGTCATTCTTTTTTCGCGGTGAAGTCCATGTAGTAAGCGAACAAGGTCTAAATGCGTATGGTGCTGTGACTTGGGGACAATTTTTTGTTTATCAAGGATTTAATGAAAAAACAGGTTGGATGCATACCTCAACAGGAACAGACATAATTGATGAATTTGAAGAAACCATCATAAAGAAAGGTACAAAAACCTATTATAAACACGGTGAAGCGTTGCGCCCTGTTGATTCAATGGAAGTTACACTCAATTACAAATTAGCAGATGGTGGATTAAGCGATATTACATTCATGATTTATAGAACACATCATGGTCCCATTACGCATGTAGAAGATGACAAATGGGTTGCAACTGCTTTAATGTGGAGCCCAATCAAGGCTTTAGAACAATCGTTTATGCGAACCAAAAAATCCAATCATCAGGAGTTTTATGATATGATGAATATTCGCACCAATTCCTCGAATAATACTGTGTATGCAGATGCGGATGGCAACATTGTTTATTATCATGGCAATTTTATTCCAAAACGCAATGAGAAATTTGACTACACCAAACCTGTGGATGGCAGTAATCCTGAAACCGAATGGAAGGGAATTCATGATTTAAAAGATAATATTTTTGTAATGAACCCTCCAAATGGCTGGATCCAAAATTGCAACTCTACACCTTTTACAAGTGCTGCTCAATACAGCCCAAAGCGAGAGGATTATCCAAATTACATGAGTTCCTTTCCGGAAAATTTTAGGGGTATGCACGCCATACCCTTGTTGACAAAGGCAGAAGATTTAACATTAGATACCTTGATTGAATTGGCTTATGACAGTTATCTACCTGGAGCAGATATATTGATTGGAGGCTTGCTGGATGCTGTCAAAAAAGTACCTGCAAAAACGCAAGAAGCCAAAGAGGCCATCGCATTATTAAAACAATGGGATTTTAGGGTAGCCAAAAATTCCATTGAAATGACTTTAACACAATTTTATGTCAATGCATACTTAAGGTCTGACAAAATTCGCAACAAACGAATGCCTACCCTGGAACTATTTGAATATATGAGCAAAACAGCTCCTCCTGAAGAACGTATGCAAGTATTTCAAATAGCTTTGGAAAATTTAAAAGCAGATTTTGGTTCATGGCAAACAGCTTGGGGAGAATTCAACAGATATCAAAGAAACAATGGTGACATTGTTCAAGAATTTGATGATGCAAAACCTAGTATTCCTATTGGTATGGCATCTGGCTTTTGGGGAGCATTAGCATCCTTTGGAACCCAATTTGGAGCGAACACCAAACGTCAATACGGCACTTCAGGGAATAGTTTTGTTGCTGTTGTAGAGTTTGGGGATAAGGTACAAGCAAAAAGCATATTGGCTGGAGGTCAAAGTGGCGATCCAAATTCGCCCCACTTTGACGATCAATCACAGCGCTATGCAGATGGTTTTTTTAAAGATGTGGCATTTTATAGGGAAGACGTTGAAAAACGGGCTAAAGCCAGCTACCGTCCAGGTGACAAATAAGAGCAGTTAAAAAAATACTAATAACCCAAAAAGAGAGGTACTGTATCTCCATACAATTATTTGAAGACATTAGTCTTTTAAACTTTTTTTTACTGGTTAAAATCTTTTAAATGTGCAGCATAGTTAAATCAATAAACAATTATCCATGGACAAATCAATTCAAATTTACAATGACATATTTCAATATTTTCAAGAAAATTACTTGAATTTGGGAGCAACAATTTTCTTTCTCTTTATAGGTTTTATTACATCCAACTTCATACAGATTAGAATCAAACAGCGGTTGGTTAATAAATCGCCCAACCACATCACGGCTAATTTTACATCACAAATTGTTGGATTTATATTAAAGTCTATCGTGATATTTACAACACTATATCTTCTTGGACTGAGTGCTTTTACCAACAAGCTTCTGGCAGGCGCTGGACTTTTAACTTTTGTAATTGGTTTTGCTTTAAAGGATATTGGCGAAAATTTTCTAGCCGGAATAGTCCTTGCGTTTAAAAGTCCTTTTAGGTTGGATGATTTGATTGAAGTAACAGGGATCATAGGACATGTAAAAGATATCAGCATAAGAGAAACAACCATCAAAACACCTGATGGTAAGGATGTGTTTCTACCCAATGCGATTATTCTCAAAAATCCACTATATAACTATACGCTTGATGGCTTTTTACGTTACAGCTTTGTTGTGGGAATAGCCTATGAAGACAATCCTACTGCTGCTATCAAGTTAATTTTAGAAACGGTTAACAGTGTTGAAGGTGTGTTAAAAGGAGATAAAAAACCATCAATATCAATTAATGAACTTTCTACTAATTCCATCAATATCAATATTAGCTTTTGGATTGATACTTTCAAATCCACACGGCGTTCGGTTCACAATACCATTCGATCACAAGTTATGAATGACGTTATAGCAGCCTTAATAACCAATGGTTTTAGCTTGCCTGCAAATATTGTGGAGTTAAAAAATTACGGCTTGTCAAACACTTTAGATTTGAATATGAGCACAAATGATCGTACTCAAGCTTCCACCTAACCATCTCAAAGTCTAAAAAATTTAATTGGGTTAAATTAAAAAGAGTCTTAACTGACATTTATAAAATCGCAAAAAATGGGTGGCCTAATATACATAATTTTTAGAATAGTTCAGGAAATAAAACCGCCTTAAGCTATCGTAACAGGCATGATCTAATTAAAATACCTAGCCAATGACATATTCAAAGCACATGTTGAATATTAAGAAATTGCAAGTAATGAGGACATAATGTTTTTTTGCTAAATTTATTCTGTAACTGCCAAGATAACCATCATTAAAAGTGTTAGTTACAACACCAAAAATGGGCAAAGAACTCACTATTGATAAAGTATTCGATAAAGTACTGTCTCTTAAAGTCAAGGAACAAAGTGAACGTGTAATTCTTTCAGTGGCCATAATCAGCTATTTAATACATCTCATTTTAATACTCTTGGCAAATTATGATCTAATTCAAATTGATTCTAAATTAATCCAAAACCCGATTGCTGCAATATATACTCCTTTTTCGTTTATTTTAGTTTATGAGGTATATCTGCTTATATTTTTTCTGCCAAAATCGCTTTCGTTTTATATTGGCAAACAATATGAGATCATTACATTGATTGTCATTAGAAGGATTTTTAAAGATATTGGAAATTTAGAACTGACGTCAAAATGGTTTCAATCAAAAAATGATTTACAATTTACCTATGATGTTTTGACCTCATTGATCCTTTTTCTTATTATATATTTTTTCTACCGGAATGTCACAAAGAGAAAAGATTTAAATTTTGAAACATCACAAGAAAAAAATAAAAACATTCAAGTCTTTATCAACTTAAAAAAAGCGATCGCTATAGTATTGGTCCCAACATTGATTATACTTGCAATTTATACTTTTTTCAACTGGGCTAGCACTTCTTTTACTGATTATCAAACGGGAATTATTACGTTTGGAAACATCAATAATATATTTTTTGATGGATTCTTTACCGTACTAATCATAGTGGATGTTCTTCTTTTATTGGCTTCATTTTATTATTCAGATCAGTTTCACAAAATAATTCGAAATTCTGGATTTGTAATATCTACCATTTTAATAAAAATGTCATTTTCAACTGAAGGAATAGTAAACAATGCTCTCATTATAGGAGCTGTACTATTTGGTTTTTTAATACTCCTGATTCACAACAAATTTGAAAATAATACAACCTAAGAGCTGTCTCAAAAGCATTGGTTCTCTAGCAGAGTGGTATTATAAAAGGACAATTTCATTATGACTTTGATGCCGATAAATGTTATATCCATAGAAAATTTTAGAATGAAAATGTTTAAAAAAAATCTAATTAGGTATCTTTGGTTTTGCAATCTATATTTCATAAGTTAACCATGTTTGACATCGTTTTTCTAATTAACAACTAACATTTGCATCCTTGAAAAAAATTCCAGTTTTAAAAGATTTTGTAAACCGTCAACATTTTCAGGATGATTACAATTCCATGTTTTCTAAATTGAATAAGGATATTCCGGCGGGAATTGTGGTGTTTTTGGTTGCACTTCCATTGTGTTTAGGTATAGCCTTGGCGAGTGGAGCTCCTTTGATGTCTGGCCTAATTTCGGGTATTATTGGCGGTGTTATTATAGGATATTTAAGTAAGTCTGGAACCAGTGTAAGCGGACCCGCTGCAAGTGTTTCGGCTGTTGTCTTAATTGCAATTCAAGATTTAAATAGCTTTCAATTGTTTTTAGGGGCATTGGTCTTGGCAGGTATTATTCAAATTATTTTGGGAGTTATAAGAGCTGGAATTTTAGCTGATTATATGCCTACTAGTATCATTAAAGGGCTTTTAGCTGGTATAGGTATAATTCTAATTCGTTCACAAATGCCTTATATTATTGGGTTTGAATTAGAAAGCAGTATGTTGATTAATAATGAAGATTATATAACAAGTACTTTAAATGTAGTTAGCGATTTTTTCAATGCATTTACAATTGGTGCTGTAATTATTTCTGTTATCTCTTTGATGATTTTACTTTTATGGGACAAGTCACCGATGAAAAACTTTAAATTATTGCCTCCAGCTTTGGTAATAGTAATTTTGGGAGTCGTGCTGAACCAATTATTTAAATACGTCATTCCCGGTTTATATTTAGACGGAATTCATTTAGTCAAAATTCCCAATGTTGACAGTATGGGCTCGTTTTTTACATTCCCAGATTTTAGCGGATTCAAAAATCTAAAGGTGTACACTACTGCCTTTACCATTGCCATTATTGCTTCCATTTCAACTTTATTAAATATTGAAGCCACAGATAATATTGACAAACTTAAACGTCGCACACCGCCCAATAGGGAGCTTGTCGCCCAAGGTATAGGTAATACTATTGCTGGATTTATTGGCGGTATTGCCATAACCTCTGTGATTGTACGTAGCTCGGTTAATATTGAAGCAGGCGGTCAAACTAAATTGAGTACCATTATCCATGGATTTCTTTTATTACTGAGCGTGTTGTTTTTAAGTACTATCATTAACCTTATCCCACTATCATCATTAGCAGCTATTTTGTTGGTAGTTGGTTATAAACTGGCGTCTATCGACGTTTTTAAGAATTTGTATAAACGCGGCTGGAATCAATTTTTGCCTTTTGTTTTAACCGTTGTTTTCATTGTATTAACCGATGTGCTTACAGGTGTTTTAATAGGTTCTGCTTTGAGTATATTCTTTTTGTTAAGAGGCAATTATTACAACCCTTTCTACATTGAAAATATAAAATACGTGCAGGATGAGGTCATAAAAATTGAACTATCAAACGAAGTTTCTTTCTTTAACAAAGCGTCCATAAAGAATACCTTATGGGGTGTTCCTGATGATAGCAAATTATTGATCGATGCTTCTTTTACAAGCTACATTGATCCAGATGTGGTTGACATTATAAAAGAGTTTCAAGAAAGAGCTTTAATTGATCACAATATTGATGTAAAGGTCATTGGCATGAAGGATAGTTATCTAGTGGGTGAAGAAATAGACCTATATCAGAAAACGAAAGCCGAAATTAAAGCTAAAACCACACCTAAAGAAATATTAGAATACCTCATAGAAGGCAGTACTACCTATGCAAGTAGAAATTTGATGTCTCGCAAAATAAGTTCTAAAGATTTATTGGAACATCTCAACGAATCGCCGCTTTCAGTTGTCGTCACATGCGTTGATTTGCGCGAGCCCCTCAATATGATGCTCAATACTGCTGTTGGTGACTTGGTTTCTTTACGTTCTGCAGGGCATATATTGGATAAACAAAGCATTTTAAATTTAGAGATTTCTTGTAGAGATCAAGGGGCCAAACTTGTATTGTTCTTCGCAAATTCTAATAATGAGGTTGTTAAAGAAGCACTTAACAATCATTTTAATAATAGGTCTTCAAATCTGAATATTGTTATTGAAGATGCTTTAAAGAG
Organism: Aquaticitalea sp.; assembly: GCA_041748695.1. Classification (GTDB taxonomy): domain Bacteria; phylum Bacteroidota; class Bacteroidia; order Flavobacteriales; family Flavobacteriaceae; genus JBPOFM01. The sequence continues at coordinate 51,591 of JBGTCT010000040.1, forward strand.
TCAAGAATTTGAATCTCGTGATATAAAATCAGAGCCTATTGATAAGCTAACCAATGATATTGTGGCCTTCAATATAGAAAAAGCGAAAGAAGACCTGCTTACCAATAGTGACTATTTTAAAACAGAAGTAAGCAGTGGTAAAATTGGTATTGCATCTGCCTTTTTTAATAGGAATGATAAAAGTGTTTCCTTTTCCAAACTTTATTCAAATTAAAAGCGTATTCAAAAAACTATAAGAATAGGTTCGTTTTGATCGGTAATACTGATGTTGTATCAAATCCACACATCAACATTAATGGGATATACCTAAAAAAGCATGTCTTTTGAATCGTGTCCACAATAAGCACTATGAATTTTTGATTTTGAGAATAAAAAAACAGCAGTTAACTTAAAACTTAAATAGGTGTTTGATCAAATTTTAGGATTAAAATAAATGATATTATTATAAAAATTCATTAAGATTACAAACTACAAGCCTTAAACTCATTTATGGAAACTTCAGACCCGAGAGAAGAGAAAGAAATAGAAGCCATCAAAAACGATGAGAAAGTACAAAGAGCTTTGAGTGAAACTTCAAAGTCTGTAAAAAAAGACAGTTCTGGTACCTTTAGGAAAGAGGCTCCATTACTGGGAATAACCGCGGTATTATTTTTAATTTTAGGTACCTTATATGTTCTTCTAGGTTGGAAAGGTTTACCCATTTCTACCGTTTACATTCCGATGGCTAAAAAAGTTGTGTTCGCGGGAATGTTGATTTCCTTGGTTTTGGCGGCAAATAAGCTATTAACACGATTGGTCGATCGAAAGATAGAAGACAAAACCACGGTTTTCAATTTTCGCCGTATTGCTAATCTCTTTGCGGGACTTCTTATACTTTTAATTATTGTATCGTCCTTGTTTGCTAATTGGTATGCCACCTTGGTTTCCTTTGGAATCATATCATTGATACTTGGATTTGCGTTACAAAATCCGATTACTAGTTTTTTTGGATGGTTGTATATTCTAATTCGAAAACCTTACGAAGTTGGCGACCGCATCCGGATTGGTGGTGTTTATGGCGACGTTATTAACGTTAGTTACTTCGACACTACCTTGTGGGAGTTTAGAGGCGATTACTTATCTAGCGATCATCCCAGTGGACGCATCATTCGTTTTGCCAATTCAAAAGTTTTTAGCGAGTATGTCTATAATTATTCGTGGCCTTTATTTCCTTTTATCTGGAATGAATTAAGTCTAATTATTACTTATGGTAGCGATTTTAAATTTACCAGTGAAATCGTCAAAAGAGTCGTCGAAAATGAATTAGGTGAATCCATGGTGAGACGGGTCAAACGCTTTAAAAAAATATTAGCAGAAACACCTGTAGACGAACTTGATGTTTATGAATATCCTTCAGTCAGCTTAAAAGCCACGCAAAACGGTTGGATAGAAGTAACTGTGAGATACTTGGTAGAACCAAAAAGTTCAGGTAGGGTAAGAAAAAAATTATTTACCGCTGTGATGGATGAACTAAAAAAACATCCTGATAAAGTCAAATTTCCGAATGATAGTTGAAGATTACCAACAATTAAAGAAGTCAAACTGTTGGCATAATTAACTTTCGTTATGTTTCTTTTAAGGGCCTTAAAATTAGAACCTAAAATGATGAATAAAAAAGTTATCCCATGTCATTAAATTAAATACTCCTTCATTAAGAATCAAAATTATGCCGTGGCTAATACATTCTACTTATTCTTTTTGTTGGCTGTTTTTGATTTTATCGAAATAAAATCAGGTGTCATAACTTCTTCTTTTTTGGCTTCTAAGTCTTTATCCTTTTGATTGTCTTCCTTCCTGTTTTTACCTTTAAAAATAATCTGAAGCAATTCCTTAAAAGTGTCAAATTCCACATTATAGGACAATCCGAGACCTTGAGTATAGCCTATTTCTTCTCCAAAATTCCGAATATTATTCTCTCGATTAAAGAATTTGGCCGAAAGCGTTCCATCATCGTTCAGTAACAATTGTATTTCGGCATCGCCTGCTATCACGGTTTGTGTAGCGCCACCAACAGGAACCCCCACTTTTCCATTAAAAAGAACCCGGTCACTGATTTTTGTGCTCAAGGTAAGTCCTAAACGGTCATCTGTTTTATACTCTGGCGTGTCTTCACCCGATTGAAAATTGACACCAACTTGCACTTTATCGTCTTCACTGGAAAGGAGACTGTTAAAAAGATTATTCACCCTGTCCTCTACTGTTCCGTAGGCTTGTTGGCCCAAACTCAATTCGCTTGCAAACGAACCGGTGGCCAATAAAAATACACCCTGATAATCTCTACTTTCCTTGGTTTCCAATCGGTAATCGAGCTCTGATTTTACTGTAGAACTGACATTTGGAAAGCCGAACGTAAAATCCAAATCGGGTTGTTCCAATTGTCCTGTAAGATTTAATTCAACATTCACAGGAATACTACGGTTAATAGGATTGTCTAACAATACCGAAGGATTGGCATTGGTTCTATAAATAGCTTTTAGATTGAGTTGCGCTTTTAACGGATCGCCATCCCATTGTAAATTACCACCTCGTTCTACTTCGAGCTTCTTTTGCACCAATCCGCCGTAAGCGAAATTGTAGATTCCTCTATAAATAATAAAGTCACCATACATATTAAACTTTCCGTTGGTGTTTATCTCAATAAGTAAATTACCTTCCCCACTACCCTGTATGGTGCTTCCTGTGTTTCTATCAATTACAATTTCAATATCTGCATTTTGGTTGACATCTAAATCAAAATAGAGCTCCAAACCTTTCACATCAGTGGCGGCAAAGGCTTCACCTCTCAATCGGGCTTCTTTTTCCTCTGGGCTTAAAAAATGAATGTATGAGTTGTCACCAAAATTTTGTGCATCGTTTAAAGGAATCTTAAAAAAAGTACCTTGGGCAGTACTGCCATCAACACGAATGACCAATTGCTCGGTAGGTCCATAAATACTTGCTCTACCCGTTACGAATGCGGTTCCGTAATACAAAGATTCTTCATCGTCTTTGGTGTTGAGCACTAGCAAACGGTTGGTATCGATGTCCAAACCAAGACGCCACTCTTTAAAGTTATTATGGCTCATATATCCATTGACAGTAGCCCGCGAAAAGAATTCGGAATCTGTCATTACTACGTCCTGTAATATAAATCTTTGGCCTTCGAGCTTTAATTGAGAATCAAAATCAAAGGCATAATCTACATTCAAATATGGTATGTTCATTCCTGCATTATTCAACACCAAATCGCCATTAATGTCTGGTCGCTTAAGGCTTCCTGTAACTTTGGCATTTCCGGAAGCAGAACCCCTAATATGGTTAATCACTTCACCTCCAAACACATTGAGTGGTTCTAAAAGAAATTCATTTAAGGCTAGATCTAAATTGATACTCGAATTGTTTGGACTAACGTTGATATCACCTTTGACTTCGAGCGATTTTAAATTATCATTCTGCAGCAGTAAATCCACTTGATAATTGGTAAGAGATTCATTTCCAATAATATCAGCTCTTAAATTGCCAAGTTCATAATCATTAAACTTAAATCGACTTACCGTAACATTGGTATTGGGCAGATAGACGCCATTTTTTTGAAGAAGTTCCAGTTTTCCGTTTACATTTCCGGCAAAACGAATACTGTCCAGTCGCGGCGTGATTTTGTTTAAATCGACATCCTTAAAATTAAGGCGTAAGTCTTTATAAGTCGAATCCCTTATCTCTCCAAAAAATTCGATTTCTTCGTCGAGATTGCTCATCATAATATTAGCAATATCAAATTGTTTAAACTCTCTATCAAAAATGACCTTATTTAACGTATCCCTGTTTTGATTGATTACCCAAGTGTTGTCTTTAAAGGTGACATTTGATTTCCTAAATCCTACAACTGATTTATTTTCTTGGTCTATGGTGTAAAAAAGGCTTAAATTAAAATCGTCTTTATTTGTTTTTCCGCCGGTAAATTCTGATTTTATAAACAAGGTATCCCTTAAGGTCACATTGATGAGATTGAATTTTGATACATTATAATAGTTTGTATGAAGCGAATCTATTTCGATATAGGTATTGTACAATGGATTGGAATTATCGATCTTTAAATCAATATTATTTGCAAAGTAATCTTGAAGCTTTATTTGTGGCGATTGAAAATTCAGTTTAAAACCGCGTTCGTCACTTTCGATGCGTCCTTTGACATAAGTGTTCTTTGCCAATTCCAAGTCGTGGACAAAAACCTCGATGATTTTGTTATAAATTTTAAAGTTAAAATCTAGGTATTGATTATCTTCTATTTCATACGGTCGATAATTGGTATAAATGCTTCCGACAGAATTCTCAACCAGCTTCCCGATGTCTTTAAACTTGAAGTTACCGCTCACAGTACCTTCAATAATATCGGGAGAATTGATGGCTATAATTCGCCTGTCACCTTCAAAACTTGAAGTGATATCAAAGTCTTCAAAATAATAGTCATCGTTTTGATTGATATACGTTGTATTCCTAAACGTAAGGCTTCCATAAGCATCATCGATACTTGTGCCTTTCATGGACATGATTACATTGCCCTTAAATACCGAAATACTGTCTTTCTTGATGAAATTTAATGCGTTGAGATTGACATATTCTACATCAGCCGTAAAATCCATTGTTTTAATATCTCTAGAAAGATCTGCCAATCCGTTGAATTTAAGCTTAAAGTTTTTGTCATCTGACACCAAATCCCCATTAAACACATTATTGCCCAATTCGCCTTTTACGCTAATATCTTGATAGACATAATTATTATAATCCAAAGAAAATACATTACCAGCAATATTGGTTTTTAATGTATTGACAGTAAATCCTCGACCATCCACATCCAGATCAAACGAAGCGGCTTTAATCTTTGGATCATTCAATAATTTTCCTATATCAAAGTCTCTAAATACAATTTTACCTTTATAACTCGCATTGTCTATGTTTTCGATTTGAGACAGGTACATGTTGGAAATGATCTGACCAATACCAGTGCGGATATTGAGATTGGCATCGATATAACTAGAAGTAATTTTTGTGGTGCCATTAATGGAAAAATTGCCCACCTTAGAAAACACGGTTGGAATAGATTTGCCCAAAACATTTGGAAAAAGCGCTCTTAAATCATAATAATTGGAGGACAAATCATCAAACCTACCATCCATTGCAAAATTGCTTTCTGAACTACTAAAAAGATTTTTAAAGTTGATATCACCATAAATACGGGTAAGCGAACTTGTGGTGAGTTTAAGGTTGTTGGCCTGCAAATCATTTAAAGTTCCAGAAAGGTCGACGTTGAGTTTAGCGAGTTGAGTGGTCCCAAATTCGTTGTAAAAGGTATTGAGCTCATCAAGCATTAATTCAGAATTTTTAAAACTTGCATCTACCCTTACTTTGTTTGTGAAATCCTTAAAATCTTCTATGGCATAACTGAATCTCACATGGCCTTTAAGATTGGAGTTTGTGGTTTTTATGCTTAAGCGTTCAAAATTTAAATGGTCTTGGGTGTATTCAAAATCTGCCACCATGTTTTTGATGACCAATCCTCTACTGTCAATAAAGGCAAATGTGTTGATCCTGGCACTGACATCACTACCATTGATAACAAAATTGGTAGCATTGAGATATAATTTATCAAATTCGATAATGGTTGGCGTTTCTTTATTTTCGTCAATCATCCGGAATATACCGTCGTATATAGAGACATCACTCGATGAAAACAAAAAGGTTTTGATTTCTTCTTTAGGATTATCTTCTTTAAATTTTGCTACAAATACATCCAAATTTGTCTTCGGTTCACCTTTATAGGTTTTAATATTAAAGGTTAATCCATTGATGATGACGTCTCCAAAAACCAATTTTCCATTATAAAGATTCTTAAAACTTAAGATAGAGGTATTGAGTTCGTTGATATTTATAAGCGTATCTTTTTTATAATCTCGGATGTAAATGTTTTTCAAGTTGACATCTCCATTAAATTTCAATCCCACTTTATCGATGTTGATATTTGTGCCAAAGTCACTGTTGATGCGATCTGTAGCTTTTTTTCCTAAATAAGTTTGTACAGAAGAAAGCGATAAAACAAGCACCAAAATAATAAAAAGCAGCATGAGGACGGCTGCGATTTTCCACAGTATTTTGAAGAATTTTTTGATATGTTTTTATGTTATAACTTTGCAGTCAAATTTAACAATTATTGTGCCTAATAACCGCTAATGATTTCACAAAATATTTATATTCTTGGTATTGAGTCTTCCTGCGATGACACAGCGGCCTCTGTGACGCATAACGGAAAAATATTAAGTAATGTTGTTGCTGGTCAATCCATTCATGAATCGTATGGAGGTGTGGTGCCAGAACTGGCATCGAGAGCCCACCAACAAAATATAGTTCCCGTGGTGCATGAAGCCCTCAAAAGAGCCAAAATTAACAAATCGCAATTGAGTGCAGTCGCCTTTACCAGAGGCCCAGGATTGATAGGTTCTTTATTGGTTGGAACCTCTTTTGCCAAATCATTGGCTTTTGGATTAAACATTCCTTTGATTGATGTCAACCACATGCAAGCCCATATTCTGGCACACTTTATTGACGAAGAAGGCTTTGACAAACCACCGTTTCCGTTTTTGGCAATGACCATTTCTGGTGGTCACACACAAATTGTAAAAGTGAACAGCTATTTTGATATGGAAGTCATCGGTGAAACCATTGATGATGCCGTTGGCGAAGCCTTTGATAAAAGCGGAAAACTTCTAGGTCTGGGATATCCTGCAGGACCAGAAATTGACAAACGGGCCAAATTAGGAAACCCCAAAGCTTTTCAGTTTACAAAACCGAAAGTGGAAGGGCTTAATTTTAGCTTTTCAGGTCTAAAGACCGCCATCTTATATTTCATTCAAAAAGAAACTAAAGCTTATCCTCAATTTATCGAAACACATTTGAACGATATTTGTGCTTCTATTCAATATACAATCATAGGAATATTAATCGATAAATTGAAACTGGCGAGCAAGCAAACAGGAATCAAACACATTGCGATTGGTGGTGGTGTTTCGGCAAATACCGGTATTCGGCAGGCTTTAAAAGATGGCGAAAATAAATTTGGCTGGACCACGTATGTGCCTAAATTTGAATTTACCACCGATAATGCCGCGATGATTGCCATAGTAGGTTATTTGAAATTTTTGGAAGGCGATTTCGCCGGAAGCGATGTCGTGGCGTCTTCACGATTGAAGATATGAAGCAGGTCTTTACAGGCATCCTAAAAAGCAATTGAAATTATGGTTTTAAAAAAATGAAAAATTTAATATGCAATTATTCTACAATCCAGATATCAATGAGCAAACCCAACATCTGGCCTTCTCGCGAGAAGAAAGTAAGCACATCGTAAAAGTGTTGCGAAAATCGGCTGGAGACAGCTTGCAAATTACCAATGGCAAAGGCTGGCTTTTTATGGCACAGATTAGCATCGCTGACCTCAAAAATTGTGTTGCGAGCATTACATCAAAATCATTTCAGAAAAAGAAAAGCTATCAACTCCATTTAGCCGTGGCACCAACTAAAATGAACGATCGCTATGAATGGTTTTTAGAAAAAGCTACCGAAATTGGCGTCGACACCATTACGCCACTCATTTGTGATCATAGCGAGCGAAAAATATTAAAAACAGATCGTTTTGAAAAGATTTTGCAATCGGCCATGAAACAATCGTTGCACCATTATCTGCCAATACTTAACGATCCTATAACCTTCAAAGACTTTATATCCCAAGATTTTTCAGGTCAAAAATTTATTGCACATTGTGAAGATTCCGAAAGGAAATCGTTAAAACATGAATTAAAACCAAATCATGACGTAATCATACTGATCGGTCCGGAAGGCGATTTTAGTGTTAAAGAAATTCAAACCGCTATCAAAAATCAGTTTATTCCTGTAACTTTGGGAATTACTCGTTTAAGAACGGAAACGGCAGCCATTGTGGCCTGTCAAAGTGCGGCATTTGTCAATGAACTCTAAACGTTTTGCAACGCATTCATTTTTAAAACTGATGAAACATAAAAGCATATTTTTAATTCTCAAATATCCATTTTATAGGTCTGTATCAAGAATCTTACTTTTGGTTTTTTCTTTGTGTTCTATAATTTCTTTTTCTCAAGACATCGCTGTGTTAAAATACAAGGGTGGTGGCGATTGGTATGCGAACCCAACATCTTTACCCAATTTAATAGCTTTTTGCAATGCCAATATCAACACTAGGATCAATCCCAAACCGCAAACTGTAGAAACAGGAAGTCTAGATATATTTCAATATCCGATGCTGCATATGACAGGTCATGGAAATGTTTTTTTTAGTTCGGAAGATGCCGAAAACTTAAGGAATTACCTAATATCTGGAGGTTTTATTCATATCGACGACAATTATGGGTTACAACCCTACATTACCAAGGAGCTTAAAAAAATTTTCCCAGATAAAGACCTGATGGAATTGCCCAAAACCCACGAAATCTTTAATAATCAGTACAAATTTCCTGATGGCTTGCCAAAAATTCATGTTCATGATGGCAAGCGTCCGCAAGCTTTTGGTATTTTTCATGAAGGAAGATTGGTATTGCTTTTTACTTATGAAAGCGATCTTGGCAATGGTTGGGAAGATATGGAAGTCCATAACGATCCTGCTGAACTTCGCGAACAAGCATTGAAAATGGGAGCTAATATTGTTAAGTATGTCTTTGATAATTAAAGGCCTTATTTATTATCTTCGTTAAAAATTTGATTTATTACGATAGTTAATTAATTTATATTTGCCCCATGAAATCAAGAACCATAGCCAAAGAACTTTTAAAGGCAGTTGCCGTATTGTTAGGGGTCGCTTTATTGTTTTATGTGCTGTTTAAGATTAAATCCCTAATTCTTTTCATTTTTATCGCAGGTGTCATCTCTTTGATTTGTAGACCGGTGGTGTCTTTTCTTATAAATAAATTGAAGTTTGGAAATACGATGGCATCCTTTACAACCTTAATTCTGGTTGGTGTGTTTCTGGTTTCCATTCTTCGGATATTTCTTCCAATCATTCTGGAGCAAAGTAAAAATATTTCGGATATCGATTTTGAAGTGGTAAAAACCGACCTGAACGAATTGAGCATTCAAGCGAGTGATTATTTGGGCGTGGAACGTATCAATATAATCGAAACCATTAAACGCTCTGAATTCGCAAAGAATTTTAATTCAGAATTTGTCGGCAGTTTTATCGAAGTGTTTTTTGATAATGTTGGCGATATTGTTGTTGGTTTGTTCTCGGTGTTGTTTGTGTCCTTCTTTTTACTAAAGGATGAGAAACTAATTGCCACTGCAGTTACGTCATTTGCTGATCAAGGTAATGAGCGCCGTTCGATTGTGGTTTTCACAAAGGTAAAGCAATTGCTATCGCGTTACTTTATTGGCTTATTGCTTCAGACGCTAATTGTTGCGGTTTTTTATCTTGGATTGTTAATGTATCTCGATGTTAAAAACGCACTAGCCATTGCCATCATTTGTGCATTTTTAAATATTGTACCGTATTTAGGTCCACTTATCGGTGCTGTGTTATTGGTGTTGGTGGTGGTATCTAACAATTTAGGAGCAGATTTTTCTACCGAATTGTTACCAATGTTGGTCAAGGTTTTAATTGGCGCAGCTGTGGTACAATTGATAGATAATTTTCTTTCACAACCTATTATTTTTGGAAAAAGTGTACGTTCACATCCATTGGAAATTTTTATCGCGATCCTCATTGGTGGATTATTGTTCGATATAGGAGGCATGATTCTCGCAGTACCGGTGTATACCACTATTAAAGTGATTTCCAAGGAATTCTTATCGGAGTATAAGATCGTAAAACATCTTACCAAAAACCTCTAAATTTGGTTTGAATAGGCTGATTCTAAATACAAAAATACAAAAATTCATAACCGACCACTTCGATTCTGATATTACATTTTTACTTTTAAAAGGAACGTGCTTTCCTGGTATTGATACATCAGAAATTGTCGCGCAGATCTCATCGAAAAAACGTAGTCAAAAAAAGCTTCCAACTTGGTATCAACAGCAGGGTATCTATTATCCAAATAAAATCCATATAGAACAAACATCTTCAGAAATCACTGCTCGATACAAAGCCTCATTAGTTTCTGGTGTTACCATTATCGATCTTACTGGTGGTTTTGGTGTGGATGCATATGGCTTTTCGAAACAATTCAAAAAGGTAATTCATTGCGAAATCAACGCTGAACTCTCGGAAATGGTTCAGCATAATTTCAATCAGTTAAAAGTCTTCAACATTGAAATCATCGCCACAGATGGCATCGAATATCTAAATCAGCATCAAAATCGTTATGATTGGATATATGTAGATCCATCGCGTCGGGATGACAATAAAGGAAAAGTTTTTTTTCTTAATGAGTGTTTACCCAACGTTCCTAATGCGCTTGGACAACTTTTTGAGTATGCTGACAACATAATGGTTAAGACTTCGCCACTGCTGGATATATCTGTTGGAATCAGAGAATTGAAATTTGTAAAAACCATTCATGTGGTAGCGGTCGGCAACGAAGTGAAAGAATTATTGTGGATTCTTGAGAAAGGTTACAATTCTGAAATCATGATAGAAACCATCAACTTAAGGAGCGAATTGAATGAAAAGTTTAGCTTCCTCCTAAACGATGAAAAGAATCATGAGCCCAATTATAGCCAACCTCGCTCCTATCTTTATGAACCCAATGCTGCAATTCTAAAATCAGGAGGCTTCAATTCGGTAGCTTCAACCTTTAATTTATATAAACTCCACAAGCATTCACATTTGTACACAAGCGATAATCTAATCAAATTTCCAGGAAGAGCCTTCAAAATTGAAAAATCATTACCATACAACAAAAAATCTCTAAAGAATTTACAAATTAAAAAGGCCAATGTCACCACACGAAACTTTCCTGAAACTGTTCAACAAATTCGAGATCGATTCAAAATTAAAGATGGTGGTTCCAGTTACTTATTTTTTACATCTATATTGAAAGAAGAAAAAATCGTTTTAATATGCACAAAAACTGAATAGTTTGAAGTGGTACTCAAGAATATAGGTGACTGCAAGTTGCTCGGTCGCAGTTATACTTAAGTTAATCTAATTTTAAAGGAATTTTTCACAGATTCTAAAGAACAATTGAAATTGGGGCATAAATACTGCTATAGCAAAAACCTTTAGTAAACTGGTTTTCATATATATTAAATCTATATGAACTATATACTAAATCGCTTCTAAAATAAGTAGCTCCCTGGATTAATAAAAGCATCAACCAGGGGACAATTAATACCTTAAAAAATCTTAAAGACGTATCCTAATAACCAATATAGGATGATGAACACTACAATTGTTCCGATGCAGCCACACTTACCACCACCAATTTTTTTTGCACCGTAGCCAGCTAATAATGCACGAAATATATTTTTCATAGTTAATCAAATTTAAAGGTCAAAATTACTACAATTTTAAATGTAGTACGAATGCAATCCATAGTTTTTATACCTTAAATACATCCATATCTGTGAATGCAAACCATTCAGATGATTCACATGTCTTTTTTGTATTTAGCCCTGTGAACTCGCTAAAGGCAGGGAGCACCAAAAGTTGTTCGCCTATTTCAAAGCAAGGAAGTTTAATGCGTTGTTTCCCTCGACCATATAGAATCGCACCAGGATGGGTATGCCCTGAAATACAGAACACGCTTTCATCGCAGTGTTTAGAATCATGAACAAACCGAAACGGTAAGACATCCTTGTAATCAGGAAAAATTTTAATTCCCAAAGAGTGGTAAAACGCATTCGATAAGCGGTCGTGGTTGCCTTTGATAAGTTCGAAGTTGACAGATATGAACTGTTGCATCCAATCTTGAAAAACTTC
>JBGTCT010000041.1:0-6910 GCA_041748695.1 Aquaticitalea sp.
CCATGCGTAGAGAGATTAAATTTTGTAAAAGTTGCCATAATATCAGTGACACTGACCTTTGCGAGATTTGTTCAAATCCGCACAGAACGGAAGATATTATTTGTGTTGTTGAAGATATTAGGGATGTAATGGCCATTGAAAACACGAGCTCGTTTAGAGGGTTGTACCATGTATTGGGTGGCAAAATTTCGCCTATGGACGGAATAGGACCTAACGATTTGAATATTGAAACCTTGGTTGAAAAAATAAAGCAGGGCAAAATAAGAGAACTCATATTTGCGTTAAGCTCAACAATGGAAGGCGATACCACAAATTTTTATATTTTTAGGCAAATACAAGATTGTGACATCATCACATCTACGATTGCTCGTGGTATTTCTGTGGGGAATGAGCTGGAATATACCGATGAAGTCACGCTTGGACGAAGTATCACGAACCGCATTCCATTCGAATCCTCACTAAAACTATAAGGTTTTTGCAACTCTCCATCGTCATACTCAATTATAATGTACGTTTCTTTTTGGAGTTGTGCCTAGATAGTGTGCAAGCGGCAATTTCTGATTTGGATGCTGAAATAATAGTCGTAGATAATAACTCAACCGACGACAGTTGCCAAATGGTGCAGGAATTTTTTCCAGATGTCATCTTAATTGAGAATAAAGAAAACTACGGTTTTTCTAAAGGAAACAATATTGGAGTTGAGAAAGCTCAAGGTGATTATGTTTGCATTCTCAATCCGGATACGGTGGTTGCTGAAGATACTTTTAAAATCCTATTGGATTTTGCCGAAACGACGCCAAATATGGGAGTTATTGGCTGCAAACTCATCGATGGCAGAGGACGATTTCTTCCCGAAAGCAAACGCAATGTGCCGACCCCGTTAATTTCAATTAAGAAAATTCTAGGGAATTCAAAATCCTATTATGCCACTCATTTAGGCGAAGACGAAGTTGGAAAAGTATCTGTGTTGGTTGGCGCTTTTTTGTTGTTAAAACTAACTATTTACATGGAAATAAACGGTTTTGACGAAGATTTTTTTATGTATGGCGACGATATGGATTTTTCATACCGTGTTACAAAAGCCGGATATCAAAACTATTACAATCCAACAACTACCATTGTTCATTTTAAAGGTGAAAGTACCTTAAAGGATAAAGTCTACGCAAAACGCTTCAATGAAGCCATGCGAATTTTTTTTAAAAAACATTTCAAACCAAATGTTATCTACAACGGAATCATTTGGTTGGGAATTAAGGCGATCATTTTAATGAATAGACAGCCAAAACTAAAGAAAACAAAAGTTTCGAGTTACTCATTGGTGGCCAATGAAATGAACCAATTATTAAAAAAAGAGTTAGACCATCCGGTCACATTATTTTCGGAAACCATTACTATAACTGAACACCAACAAATTATTTTGGATGTGCGTTCCAAATCCTTTAAAAAGAGCATTGAATTTCTTATAAAGTATGGCAAAAACCCAAAACTTACCTTTAAGATTCTTCCGAAACGATCACAATTCATTATAGGCAGTAATAGTTCCAAAGGACAAGGCGAAGTCATAAAATTTTAAATTTTTTAGATCAAAGTAAAAATTCAATCGTTGTAAATTCTATTGAATTTATAAGGAAGTCTACCATTTTTCATTAATTTTGCAATGCAATTAATTAAAATTACCATTACACTAAATATATGGCAAAATTTGAACTGAAACTTCCCAAAATGGGAGAGAGTGTGGCCGAAGCAACGATTACATCTTGGTTAAAAAACGTTGGAGACACTATTGAATCTGATGAGGCAGTCTTGGAAATTGCTACAGACAAAGTCGACAGTGAAGTGCCAAGCGAAGTTGAAGGTGTGTTGGTCGAAAAACTTTTTAATGTTGATGATGTTGTACAAGTCGGACAAACAATTGCCATTATCGAAACCGAAGCAGCAGGCACAGTAGATGCTGCAAAATCAAAAGAAGAAACAATCAGTCAAAAAGCTGTTGCTGATATCATTTCAGTGGCGCAAGCAGCTCAAACTGTTGAAGCGGCTCAAGATTCTGTTGCACCTGTAGTATCATCAGAGGATCGATTTTACTCGCCATTAGTTAGAAATATTGCCAAACAAGAAGGCATATCGCAAGCGGAATTGGATTCAATTTCAGGAACCGGAAAAGAAGGCCGTGTCACCAAAAACGATATCCTTGACTATATAGAATCAAGAAGCTCACAACCAGAACAAGAGACAACTTCACAGGAAGAACAAGCCCCACAAGTAAAAGACACACCAAAAGTGGAGCCTGCTCCTGCATCAAATACCGAAAAGCCAAAGGCCCCAGTTGTGTCCAATGGCGAAGATGAGATCATCGAAATGAGCAGAATGGGCAAATTGATAGCACATCACATGGTGGAATCGATTCAGACATCAGCACATGTGCAGAGTTTTATTGAAGCCGATGTTACCGAAATTTGGAATTGGAGAAACAAAGTCAAAGATGAATTCTTTAAACGTGAAGGTGAAAACCTGACGTTTACACCCATATTTATGGAAGCTGTTGCAAAAGCCATTAAAAAGTTTCCTATGATCAATATCTCCATTCAAGGTGATACGATAATCAAAAAGAAACATATCAATATAGGCATGGCCGCAGCATTGGCCGACGGAAATTTGATTGTGCCAGTTATCAAGGATGCCGATCAATTGAATTTGGTTGGAATGACCAAGCGCGTCAACGATTTGGCAAATAGAGCACGTTTAAACCAATTGAAACCAGACGATATACAAGGTGGAACCTACACGGTAACCAATGTTGGAACCTTTGGAAGCATCATGGGAACCCCAATTATCAATCAACCTCAAGTTGCTATTTTAGCACTTGGAGCTATCAGAAAAGTGCCAGCAGTTGTTGAAACTCCGGCTGGAGATTATATTGGTATTCGTTACAGAATGTTTTTATCGCACTCCTACGACCACAGGGTTGTCAATGGTGCACTCGGTGGACAATTTGTCAAAGCGGTCAAAGATTATTTGGAAGCTTGGGACGGCAATCGTGAAATTTAGAAAATTAATTAACACAAATAATATAAAACCTAATCCTTCAAACGGTTGGGTTTTTCTATTTTTGTGAAAGCACTCGTTTAAACGGGTTTATTGATTAAAGGTAAACATACAAAGACAAAGAAAAAAATAAATGAAGCTCAACCTCACAAAACCCATCTGCTTTTTCGATCTCGAAACCACTGGAATTAATATCACTAACGATAGAATTGTGGAAATTGCGGTGTTAAAAGTGCATCCAGATGGAAAAGAAGAAAGCAAGACCTGGATTGTAAACCCAACCATCCCTATTCCTAAAGAAGTGACTGAAATACACGGTATCTCGGATGCTGATGTGGCCGACAAACCGACTTTTAAGGAGATTGCAAAAGATGTTTACAATATGATTAAGGATTCCGATTTGGGCGGATTCAATTCCGATCGGTTCGATATTCCTTTGTTGGCAGAAGAAATGTTGCGTGCCGATGTAGATTTTGACATGAAAAACAGAGTGTCAGTAGACGTACAAACCATTTTCCACAAAATGGAACAACGTACCTTGGCGGCAGCTTATAAGTTTTATTGCGATGAAAATCTTGATGATGCACACAGGGCAGAAGTGGACACAAAGGCCACTTATGAAGTGTTAAAAGCACAAATCGAAAAGTACGAAGAACTAGAAAATGACACCAAATTTCTATCAGAATTTAGCACTAGAAGACAGTTTGCCGATTTTGCCGGATTTATTTCTTTCAACAAAAATGGTGAAGAATGTTTTGCCTTTGGAAAGCATAAAAACAAACGAGTAGAAGATGTCCTTAATGACGAACCAGGTTATTTTGGTTGGTTGTTAAATGCGGATTTTCCCTTATATACCAAAAAAGTGCTGACAGCGATAAAGTTAAAAGCATTCAATAATAAATTAGACTAGATTCCTGCGAAATCAGGAATGTGATATAATTCTCTAAAATTTTAAACAAATGCGATTTACGATTCTGTCAGTATTGGTTGGTTTTGTTAAATGAAAAGAGAAGAATTAATGATTCCAGAAATTTCCCTAACCTTATCCAACTAAAAAGTCTAATATCTAATAGCAAAGCGTTCTAAAATCTAACATCTAAAAAAATGAAACTCATCTGCATCGGTCGAAATTATACAGATCACATTAAAGAACTCGCCAACGAACGGCCAACAGAACCCGTCGTGTTTTTAAAACCTGACACAGCGATTCTCCTGAAAAAACAACCCTTTTTTATTCCCGATTTTTCCAAGGATGTACATCATGAAGTCGAAGTTTTGGTCAAAATCAATAAAGTTGGAAAGTATATAGATAAAAAATTTGCTCATAGCTATTATGATGAAATTGGCCTCGGCATTGATTTTACAGCACGCGATTTACAAAACGAATTAAAAGCCAAAGGCTTACCTTGGGAAAAAGCGAAAGCCTTTGATGGGGCGGCGGCGGTTGGCAAATGGTTGCCAAAATCGTCTTTCAAAGACTTAAATGATATTAATTTTTCATTAAAGAAGAATGATAGTACTGTACAACAGGGTAATACGCAGCAAATGCTTTGGAAAATCGATGAACTTATCGAATATATCTCAAAATATTTTACTTTAAAGATTGGAGATATTATCTTTACGGGAACGCCTTCTGGAGTTGCCAAGGTAGAAACCAATGACGAACTCATTGGTTATATCGAAAACCAGGAGGTGTTTAAACTAACAATAAAATAAATGGAAACACACTACAAACTGTTTAGAGTGCGCGAGCTTGCTGATGGCGACGAAGATTTTGTGAACGCTTTGGCTGCTGCTTTTCTGGAAGAAGTACCCGAAGATGCATCCAGACTCAAAAATGCAGTCGCAGAAAAAGATTACTACACAACCTATCAAGCTGCGCACAAAATGAAGCCAACTATCGATCTATTCGAACTTGGCATTTTAAACGACTTAATTGAAGTTCAAGATTGGGGCAAATTTGAAAAAGGCAACCAGGATGTTTCCAATGAACTTAATAAAGTGTTGGTAGCAATTGAAAAAGCAACCGATGAAATCAAAAAGGACTTTAATTTATAATGCTGGCAGAAATCATTACCATTGGCGATGAAATTCTCATAGGTCAAATCATTGATACCAACTCGGCATTTATTGCCAAACAGCTCAATAAAATAGGTGTTTCGGTATATCAGATTACGTCTGTACAGGACGATAAAGTCCATATCCTAAAAGCATTTAAAGAAGCCGAATACAATGCTGACATTATTATCGTCACTGGTGGATTGGGCCCAACCAAGGACGATATCACAAAAAAAACAATCGCTGACTATTTTGGTGACACGTTGATTCGCGATGAATGTGTCACTGAAAACATTCAATCACTTTGGAAAAATTTCATCCATCAAATTCCATCACAAGTCAATCTTGATCAAGCTTTGGTGCCATCAAAAGCCCAAGTGCTGATGAATAAATTTGGAAGCGCACCAGGCATGTGGATCGAGAAAAATGGAAAAGTATTTATATCGCTTCCTGGAGTACCTTTTGAAATGAAGTCATTAATTGATGATGAGGTCATCCCAAAATTGAGAGCGGCTTACAAATTTCCATTCATTTTGCACAGAACAGTCCTAACATATGGAATGGGCGAAAGTAATGTCGCAGCCAGAATTGAAGCATGGGAAGACAATCTTCCATCCTTTGTAAAACTTGCTTATTTGCCAAGTTTGGGCAGGGTTCGATTACGGTTATCTGCCAAATCTATGGATCGCTCGATGGTAGAAGCTGAAATGCAAAAACAGATTGAGTTGCTCCTGCCGCAAATTGAAGATATTTTTGTCGGATTTGAAGAAGATGAATCCCTTGAGGCCATCATCGGTCATCAATTAGTGAAGCTCAACAAAACCATTGCCACAGCAGAAAGTTGTACAGGAGGAAAAATTGCAGAATCGTTTACATCCATTGCAGGGGCTTCACGCTATTTTAAAGGAAGTGTTGTAAGCTATGCAACCGATGCCAAAATCAATGTGTTGAAGATTGATATGGGTCTTATTGAAAAATTTTCGGTTGTGAGCAAAGAGGTAGTAGAAGCCATGGCGACTTCTGCATTGCATCTGTTTGATACCGATTATGCCATCGCTACAACCGGCAACGCTGGCCCTTCCAAAGGTGATTCAGACGCCGAAGTTGGTACTGTTTTCATTGCGATCGCTACAAGAACAACAGTCTATTCCGAAGAGTTTAACCTAGGAAATCATCGTACAAAAGTCATCCAGAAAGCAGTGAATAAAGCGTTTGAAATGCTTCAAAAAGAAATTTTCAAAAAGTAATCACATTAGTTTGTTGATATTGTAAAGTTTTACTAAATTTGCAGCCTGTTTTTGAATAACATATTTAAAGTAAAGAAGAATGTCAAGAGTTTGTGAACTTACTGGAAAAAAGGCGATGGTTGGAAACAATGTTTCGCACGCAATGAATAAAACGAAACGTAAATTTGATGTCAATTTAATCAAAAAACGTTTCTACATTCCTGAAGAGGATAAATGGGTGACTTTAAAAGTTTCTACAGCAGCTTTAAAAACCATCAACAAAATTGGTATCGCTGCAACTATGAAAGAGGCTAGAACCAAAGGATTTTTAAAATAATAGCCACAAGCTAAAAAGTTAATACAATGGCAAAAAAAGGCAATAGAATACAAGTAATATTAGAATGTACGGAGCACAAAGAATCTGGTCAACCAGGAACTTCTCGTTACGTTACAAATAAAAATAAAAAGAATACGCCAGATAGAATGGAGTTGAAAAAATTCAACCCAATCCTTAAGCGTATGACAGTTCATAAAGAAATTAAATAATAAAGAGTCATGGCAAAGAAATCAGTAGCATCATT
>JBGTCT010000042.1:0-15796 GCA_041748695.1 Aquaticitalea sp.
GAATCACAGCTAAACATTGAAGTTCTGACTTCAATGCATTTCGATGCCATCACTTTTCATGAGCTGGAAAATAGAATCAATACTTACATTAAAAACTTACCCGAACCAACAAGAACTGTGTTTATAAAAAAAAGAGTCGAAAATTTAAAAAACAATGAAGTTGCAGATTTATTAAATTTATCCATTAAATCTGTGGAGGCACATATGACAAAAGCCCTTAAGTATTTGAAATTACAGCTATCTGACTACCACTTATAAAATTTACAACAATTTTTTTAACATTTTTTTAGGGTTTTTACCTTATGAAGTGTACTTATTATAAGCAATCACTTCTTTAATGCGAGAAAAAGCAATATATAAGTATCTCCAAGGCAAAGCAAGCGAGATGGAAATTGAGGCTATCTTTAGTTGGATTGAATTATCTCAAAAAAACAAAGATGAGTTCATGGATTTAAAAAAGTCTTGGGCTTTAAATAACCCGAAACCAAATTTTAATTCCGATTGGAACTTAGTTAAGACCCAAATTAGTTTTAAGACCAACCACTACGACAATTGGTATAAATATGCTGCTGCAATCATTATTTTTCTGGCAGCTAGTGTGTTTTGGTATACTCAAAATATAGAAAAGTCTGTTATAATAGATTCTACTGAAATCGTCTTAGAGATTGAAGATAGAGGCTCATACAAAATTCAGAGCGGAGAAGCAAAAGTTGTTAAGGACGCATATGGTAAAACTGTGGCTTTACAAGATAATGATGAATTGATTTATAGCAACGATCAGGCTTCTCACATCGGGGCTCTTCACACCATTAAAATACCATACGGCAAAACTTATAAAATCACGTTGTCAGATGGCACTTTAGTCCATTTAAATTCAGGTACAACACTCAGCTATCCAGATAAATTTGAGTCAGGATCAAATCGGGTTGTTCGACTTCATGGAGAAGCATATTTTGAAGTAAAAAAGGACGCTGCCCATCCCTTTTTAGTGGAAACATCTGAAGTCACAATCGAAGTACTGGGAACTAAATTCAACATAAGTTCGTATGCGGAAGAACAATTAATTGAAACAGCACTTGTTGAAGGCTCTGTAAAAATAAGCAGTATAGAAAATCCTAGAAGCCAGACTATATTAACCCTCCAACAGGCTGGTAAATGGGATAAGATTTCAAAAACGCTTGAGGTACAACAAGTCAATTCGTCTGACCATATGGCTTGGGTAAATGGAGAGCTTCATATCAAAAACATGTCGTTCAAAGACCTCGCAACAAAACTAGAGAGGGCCTATAATGTAAAGTTTGATATTACTTATCCCGTTTTAGAAACCCAAAAGTTTACAGGAATTTTCAAATTAAAGACGCTTTCAATTTCAGAACTCTTGGAGATAATTAAAATTGATACTGATTTTAACTATACTATAAATAAAACAAACATTGTGATTGATCCGCCAACTAACATTTAATATGACAAAAATGGTGATTCTTAACCTCCACATCTATAAGGAACTCAATTTTTACAAGCTGACGTGGTTTGTTGTAGTTTTTTTAATGTTTATGTTGAAGGCTTATTCATATAATCAAGCTGTAGTTGTCTCTTTCAATTATAGTAATGAGCCATTGCAAAATGTAATTAAATCCATTGAGCAACAAACCCCATTTAGAGTTGTTTACAATAGTAAAAAAATCAATAGTCAACAACTTATATCAATTACTATAAATAACGCTTCTTTAGAAAACGCATTATCAAAGATGTTTCAAAACACAGATATAGAGTACGTAATTAAAAGTGGCCAAATTTTACTTACCGAAAGGATTAATCCACGAAGCGTAAACACCAGTCAAGAAACGGAAAGATTAATAAAGGGAAAGGTATATAGTGCCGTTGATAAGTACCCATTAGCAGGAGCCACGGTCTTGATAAAAGGTACATCAAGAGGTGCTGTGACCGATTTTAATGGAGAATTTACCTATTTATTAAGAGATAATAACATTCCTGATTTAATTCTAGAAGCTCATTATTTAGGAATGAAAACGTCTCAACAAACTGTAGGAAATAAATCGGAATTCATATTTTATCTCGAAGAATCGGCAGACGAACTCGATCAAATTATTATAACATCCTCTTATGGAACGCGGCAACTAAAACAAGAAATTGTCGGAAGCATTGCCACAATTCGATCTGAAGACATAGCGGTGGAACAAGCCTCTGAAAGTATCGACAAAATAATCACAGGGCAAATTGCCGGTGTCCTCGTTGAAAATACATCTGGCATTGGTGGGCCTGTTAAGATTAATATTCGAGGACAGGGCTCATTGTCACCTCTGGGAAATCCAAATTTGGGCACATCTACACAGCCATTAATCATTGTTGATGGTGTCATACTTACTGAAGAAGTCGCCATAGATAATAACTTTTTTGATGCTAGTGGAGCATTTTCAGAAGACTTATCAAACCCACTTTCTCAAATTTCGCCAGAGAGTATCGAAAGTTTTACAGTTTTGAAAGACGCGGCAGCCGTTAGTATTTATGGTGCCGATGGCGCCAATGGTGTCATATTAATCACAACAAAAAAAGGAAAAAAAGGAAAAGCTAAATTTGGATTTTCATCTCAATTAGGTATATCGAGTGCCATTAATCAAATACAATATCTTAACGGAGAACAATATTCACAATTAACAAATCAATATTTTGCAAATACTGGACAATCGCCTGTTCCATATAACGGTGTAAACACCGATTGGTTTAATTTGCTCAATAGAAACGGTGTATTCACAAAATATAATTTTAATATTTCTGGTGGCACTAATAATCTCTCTTACCGTACAAGTATAAATTATTTGGATATCAAAGAACCTCAATTGGGCAATGTGACCAAACAAATAAATGTGGGTATGAATTTTGGTTATAACTACAAGGATTTAGGCTTACAAATATCACTTACGCCAAGTTACATCCAGAAAGATGCGCCCAATATCTACTACAGTTTCGCCCTCCCTCCTACGCTTTCGCCCTTTAATGAAGATAATACTTTTGCTGATCTAGGTATTCAAGGTTTGGGCAATCCATTGGCGGCCATTGAGCAAAATAAAAACGTTGCAAACACTTATGGTATAATAGGCAGTATTAACCTGAACTACACTATAAATAACAATATAAAAGCTTCTACATTATTTGGGTTTGACTTAAAAGACAAAGAGCAAGACCGCTATTTCTCTGGAGAAAATGAAAGTGGACAATTTAACGGTACGTTTGAATTAGATGGTGTTAAATATCCTACATGGGGCAGAAGACTTCTAAATTTGCGTAAATCGAATCGATGGAATTGGCAAGGTCAACTCACATATGAAACTAAAATTGCCGAAAATCATCAATTGGACATCCTTGCTGGTTTAGAACTTTCAGAAGAAAAAACAGATTTTAGCTATGCCTCTGGAAGAGGTTTTGTAAATCCTAATGTTATAAACAATGTAGCAGATGCTATTCAAGATGATAATCCTGCTACCACACGCGATGAAACCAGGGCCTTACAAACTTTTAGCAACGATATCAATTATAATTCCCGCGTTTCAGCTTTTTCTCAATTAAATTATAATTTCAAGAAAAAATACTTTTTCCTTGCCAATTTTAGACGAGATGAGAGCTCTGTGTTTGGAGACGACACAAATGTTGCTCTTAATGGTGGTGCTGGAATTAGCTGGATTATAAGCAATGAAGATTTTATGAGTGATGAATTTTGGATAGATTTTTTAAAATTAAAAGTGAGTTATGGTTCCACGGGGAATTCAAGAATTGGTTCCTACAGGTCTAAAGGTCTTTATCAAACTTCGTTCAATGGATACAACGGCTTTGATAATGCCGTCCCTACAGCAGCACCAAATGGGAATTTAAGTTGGGAAAAAAACAAAAAATTTAACGCCGGAATCGATTTGAATATATTTAAGCACGTCAATCTTACATTAGAATACTACTATGATGATATTGAGGACTTAATTACCTCTAGAGATCTTCCAACAGAAACAGGGTACAATTCGATTCAGCTCAATGCAGCTAGTATGTATAACAGAGGTTTTGAATTTTCTACGAAGGTTACTTGGTCACAGGCAGAAAACTTTAAATGGGTAACCTCCTTTAATTTAGCTACGTTAGAGAACAAGGTCACAGAATTGGTAGGCTCTGGAAGCTCTTTTTCCATCGCAGAGAGAGCACTTGCGCAACGTATTGGCTTTAGCACATCAACCATATGGGGTGTTCAATGGGCGGGAATTGATCCTGCGACGGGAAGAGATCTTATCGAAAAAGATGGCGCCATATATGATGCCGCTACTTACCGAACGCTTTTCAATAATACAGATTGGGAACCAATAGGTGACCGACAACCAGATGCTTTTGGTGGGTTTAACAATAGTTTTACTTTTTTTAAACAACTCACAGTAGCCATAAGAGGCTCATATCAAATTGGAGGTGATTTTTTGATTCAAGACGAACTGGTTTCCAATTACAGAATTTCCGTCAATAGAAATATGTCTGTTAATGCATTCGATTATTGGGCCAATCCAGGAGATCTAGCAGCACAACCTGCAGTGACCAACAACAATCCAATTATTACTAATTTAAGTAAGTTTGTATATGATAATACCTACTTAAAACTCAATAACATCAACTTTAATTATAATATACCACTTTCAAAAGATAAATTATTTTTAGAAGCTGCTTCAGTTTTTGTTGATGTCACCAATGTTGCTATTTGGTATAAAGAAAAAAGCCCTGCTGATAGAAATGGCATTAGAGAATTCAGATTCACCTACCCTCAAGCTCGTACGATATCACTGGGTGTTAATGCAAGATTTTAATGATGACAACAATGAAAAACATATTCATAAGTAGTAAATTAACTTGGTTGATACTGATTTTAATGGTCTTTCATTCTTGTAGCAACTTTTTAGAACAGGAACCAGGATCCCAAACTTCAATAAATCAAATATTTTCAACTAAAGAGGGCGCTCTGTTAGCATTGAATGGCAATTACAGTTCGATTGAAGCTTTAGTTCGAGGCGAACGCTTTTCGGTATATGCTGACCTACAAGGTGGTAATTTAAAGTTTACACCAACTGCTACTGGAAGTAATACAGGACAAATTACAATACCTATCAATCTAGCAAATGTTTATAGCTTCCAGGATGATGCTATAGATAGTGATTTTACATCTTTTTATGATGGCTGTTATAGTGTTATTAATCAAGCTAATTTAATCATTGAGTTTGTCGATTCCATTTCTGATGCGACAGAAGTCGAAAAATCTCAAATTAAAGCCGAAGCACTCGTCATTAGAGCCTATACGCATTATTTGTTGGTTCTGGTATATGCCCAAAATTATTCGTTTACACCTAATGCCAGTCATCTTGGAGTTGTATATAACAAGATTACTTTAACTGAAGGTATAACATTTCCTTCGCGCCAAACAGTATTAGATACCTATAATTTAATCACTGAAGATTTGATCTCTGCATTAAATCAATTTTCAAGTGTGTCTCTTTTGAGTGGCCCAGTTTACAGTCATTTTAATAGCATTAATACCAAGGCATTGTTGGCGCGTATCTATCTCTCTAAAAATGATTGGCCAAACGCATTGTCTATGGCGAATGAGGTTATTTCATCTTCTGGTATAACACTCATTTCACAAGAAAGCTACATTGGTGAATGGGAGGCTGAAAACACGCCAATTTCAGAAATATTACTCGAGTTTTCTGTACCAAGAGACGATGGTGGTTCTGTAGGTGGATCTCTAGCGCAGCAGTTCGGGTATGTATCTAGAACCAATTATGGCAGATATGTTGCCTCAAATGATTTAATTGAACTTTATGAACCTGCAGACATTCGACGACTACTATTTTTGGAGCAGTCGTTGCCCACGCTCGTTGATGGAGATCTGGAAGATGTTACTTATTATTTTACTAAAAAATTTCAAAACAATCCAGGCTACCCTGCCTTAAGATTAAGCGAGATGTACCTTATTGCTGCCGAGGCCTCATTTGAATTAGGCCAAACGGATAGCGCAACAGAGTTTATTAATGCAATTAGAAGCAGAGCCAATGCGTCGTTGTTGGAAAATAGCGGCAATCTTGAAACTGACATCCTATTAGAACGAAGAAAAGAAATGGCCTTTGAAGGACAATACTTTTTCGATCTTTCTAGAAGGCAAGGAGATGTGGTGCGCAATGATGGCTGCATATCAACAGTTTGTAACCTCAACTATCCATCACCAAGGTTTATATTACCAATTCCATTGAAAAATATCAATTTAAACTCTAATTTAGAACAAAATGACTCGTATTAAAACTATTTTAATGTTTGCTCTAATAGGGATGTTGTTGTCATGTTCTCAAGACGATAGTCGTTCGGACGGCGAATTTAATGTTCAGCCTTTTGTTCGTTTTAACTTTTTAGTAAATAGCAATAACGTCCCTATAGAATTTCCTGCAATAAATAGTGGTCTAGTTCCTAAAACTAGCTATATCAATACATTGCTAAAACCGATAAAGATCCCTGTCACCTTAACGAGTCCAACCCTTACAGAAGCTGTGACTGTTACCTATAGTATCACTACTTCTCAAGATGTTGGAGATTTTAACGTCTCTCCAGACGGGCAACTTACATTTCAAGGCAATCAGTTAACGGATACTATTTTTGTAGCCTTTGAAGAACGGTGGACAGAAGGAGAATCCATAACATTTAAACTTGAAGAAGTTTCTAATCCTGCAATTCGTATTGGAAATCTCAACACAGAGGCCGTCAACGATACCTTCGTTCTAGAATTAGGATCTATAGAGGCCACTTATTCTTTTGCTCAAAACAGAATTGAAATTATTGGACAGACTGGCGAGGAAGTAATCTTTGATGTTAATTTTCCAAATGGGTATCTAGCTTCAGAAATAAATATCGATGAGATGTTTGAGTTTTTAGACGGATTTGACTATACGCTCATCGCTTTGAATGTGGGCGAAAACCCCACCTCTATAAGCTTTAAATTAACATTAAATGAAAATATCCAAAACGACGCCGTCTTATATCAAACTGTAATAACACTTTTGAATACAGACAATTATAGCGCCACTGGCAATACGGTGCTTCAAATTGTAAAACCAATCACCACACCTCGCGATCCCAAAGTAAATACCGCATCCAGCTTTTACAATTTATCCGATCCTTTATTCAGAACCTACGGCGAAAACTGGGGTGATTTCAATTCTGATGGTCAATGTGATTGGTCTAGCTTTTTTGCTTTTACATTTCCTATTGTTGTAAGTGCAGATAATCCAAATGCAGTTCTTTTTGATAATAAGGGTACAACTGACCCTGCCGATGATATCTATCACGATGCCTTCAAAATTGGATTTGGCTCAACAAATGCTACAGGGACAACCAATTCTTTTAATTTAAAAAGATGGTTTACAAATGAATCTATTTCAGCAGCTAATTCTCCAGGATTTAATATAAGTCCAGCCTTGGAGTTTTTCCCTGATAATGGCAACAGCTCTAGTTCTGGAATTGTTTTGGTAATTCCACAATTTATAACTATTGCAGGAACCAATGGTAACAGCTACAGCATTGCAATCTCTGGAGAGGGAACATACCAACAAACCAGTGCGGGTTTATTTGAATTATCGTTTGTTTTAGAGGCAACAAACGACGCCTTATTTGGAGGTAGCGTCAGCGCAGAATATAGAATTTACAACTACAACTCTTATCCAGAACCAGCACCTTTAACTAATGAATGCATTTCAGAATATGTCTTATAATTGTTCAATAACATACCCTGTCGCACTGCTTATTGTTGTACTTTTTTGCTCGTGCAATCAAAAAAGTAGTTCTAAATACATCCCGATCGATGAATTAAGACAGCTCTACAGCAGCGGTGATTATGACAAATGGCCTCAACCAAGTTTAGATTCAACGATAGAAAAATCGTCTTTCCAAGATATAGGTGTATTGCCAGAAGTAAAACATCCCGATTACAACCCTTATTCTAAAGAAAAGGCAAAACTGGGCAAAACCTTGTTTTTTGATCCAAGGCTGTCTGTAAGTGGTCAAATTGCTTGTGCATCTTGTCACAATCCTGAATTGGGGTGGACAGATAACTCAACACGTTCATTTGGCCATGATCGACAAACAGGCATGCGAAATTCAATGACAATTTTAAATGTAGCCTACGCACATGAATTGTTTTGGGACGGTCGTGCCAAAAGTCTAGAAGATCAGGCAAGATTCCCTATTTCAGATGCCATTGAAATGAATGAGGTCCTCAATATAGCTGTTGATAAAATAGACAAAATTGCAGGTTATAAACCGCTGTTTGAAGCGGCTTTCGGAAATGATTCCGTATCCCTAGAACGTATACAATATGCAATTGCTACTTTTGAAAGAACCATAAAAAGTCCAAAAAGTAAATTTGATAAATTTGTAGAAGGAAAATCCGATCAGCTTACTGATCAGGAAGTACAAGGTCTTCATCTGTTTAGAACAAAAGCTATGTGTATAAACTGTCATAATACACCTTATTTTAGCGATAATCAATATCACAACGACGGACAAACTCTTTTTGGAACAAAAGACGAAGATTTTGGCAGATATTTAGTTACTAAAAATAAAGAGGATTTAGGAAAATTCAGAACTCCCACCTTGCGCGAGATTTCAAACACTGGCCCGTGGATGCACAATGGCCATTTTCCTTCCTTGCTAGACGTGGTGGAATTTTATAATCTAGGGAATCCTGCACCTATTCAAAAAAAATATTTAGGGACAAGCAGAGATTCTTTAATACCAACAACGTCGCCATTATTGAGAAAACTTGATTTAGACCGTGAAGAGATAGATGCATTACTGGCATTTTTAGAAACTATTAGTACTCCTAATCGCAGAACAATCATTCCCACATTACCAAAATAAAATTATTAACTTTAAATTAAACAATTATGAAAAAACAATTACTACTATTCATCGCAATTACTACGATGTTTTTGGGTCATGCCCAAATTACAATCGTTAAAGACATCAATCCGGGTGCGGCTAATGGAAACCCGGGAAATCTTATCGTATTTGACAACAAAATATTTATGTCTGCCGACGATTCTTCGGGAGATAATACTGGTGGTACCGATTTCGGAAGCGAATTATGGATTAGCGACGGCACAGCGGTGGGAACAACTTTTGTAAAAGATGCAAACCCAGGAAGTTCAAATGGCTCTCCGTCTTTCTTTTTTATCTATAATGATGTTCTTTACTACAGTGCCAATTCTGGATCTGGAAATGTACTCTGGACCTCGGATGGAACTGAAGCTGGAACTACTGAAACTGGGACAGGTTTTGTTTTTAACCCAACAGAATTGAATGGATTAATTTACTATGTCAATACTACCGATTCAAATGCACTTTACGTGTTTAATGGAACAACTGGAGTTCCAGCGCCTATTGCTGGTGGAGGCACATCCAACTTAGTGGGAGCTAATTTAGCAGCAGTGAATGGAAAAATTTATTGCTCTACAACATATTCAGAAGACAACGTGGGCCGCGAACTGTATGCATATGACCCAGCTACTCAACTATTCACTCTCATTAAAGACATTACGGCAGGAACCAGTAATTCTAGCCTTTCAAATTTCACAACATTAGGGACTGATTTATATTTTACCCTATCTGGTGCATTATGGGTCAGTGATGGCACGGAAGCCGGTACAACAGCAGTCGGTGCTGCCACTAGCGCGACACTGGCAGGTGTAACAGAATTATATGTATGGAATGGAAAGCTCTTCTTTGAAGGAGACAACGGATCATCCAATGATCAACTTTGGGTGTATGATCCTGTAGCCAATACTGTCACTAATGTCAGTAATATTACAGGGAGTACAGAAACTGGCGGAAACAATCACGACCCCTCTGATTACGCTCCTTTCAATGGGTTTTTATATTATGCCGGAGAGGTGGCCGATAATACTGCCCAATATTTGTTCAGAACCGACGGAGTAACCTCCGCAAGATTAAATAGCGTTATTTTTGATATAGACGATATTGTTGTTTATAACGATATGTTATATTTTGAAGGTGATGATGGTGTAACAGGAAATGAATTGTATCAAGCCGGTCCAACCACCTTATCTATTGGCGAAAACGAATTAGAAATCGTAAATGTTTTTCCAAATCCGGCAAAAGATCATATTTTATTTTCTCAATCAATGATAGGCAACTCATACTTCATTTTTGATGCCAGCGGCAAACAAATTTCAAAAGGTACCTTAAATTCAAATCGTTTAGATTTAGACTTATCATCGGGTCTTTATCTAATAAAAGTAAAATCAGATCAAGGAGTATTCACTAAAAAAATTATTGTTCAATAGTTTGTAACTTTAAGATTGGTAATAAAAGGGAGCTACGCATTAAATGGCTCCCTTTTTTTGTTTTCAAAGTTTGAATAATTTAAATATTTGTACTTTTGGCCAAAATCAAAATTTAATAATGAATAACATTCAATCCTACGTCCTACAACACAAAGACCGATTTATAAATGAACTAATAGAACTCCTTAAAATCCCTTCCGTCAGTGCCGATTCTTTCTATCAAAAAGATGTTTTAAAAACCGCCGATGCTATCAAAATAAGTTTGGAAAAAGCCGGTTGCGACCATGTCGAAATTTGCAAAACCGATGGTTTTCCTATTGTTTATGGTGAGAAAATAATCGACGTGAACTTACCAACCATTTTGGTATATGGCCATTATGACGTGCAACCTGCAGACCCTGTCGGTCTATGGAATTCACCACCTTTTGAACCTGTCATCAAAACCACCGACATACATCCCGAAGGTGCCATTTATGCCCGAGGTGCTTGTGATGACAAAGGCCAAATGTACATGCACGTAAAGGCTTTGGAGTTTATGACGTCCACAAATCAGTTGCCTTGCAATGTGAAATTTATGATTGAAGGCGAAGAAGAAGTCGGTAGTGTCAATCTTTCTAAATTCCTCAAAACCCATCAAGAAAAACTCAAAAATGATGTCATCTTGATCTCCGATACAGGAATGATTTCAAAAGACACGCCTTCCATCACAACAGGTCTTCGAGGCTTGAGTTATGTAGAAGTGGAAGTAACAGGCCCAAACAGAGATCTACATTCCGGATTATATGGAGGCGCAGTGGCCAACCCAATCAATATCCTCTCGAAAATGATTGCATCTCTCCATGACGAGAACAACCATATTACCATTCCCGGATTTTATGATAAGGTCGAAAACCTTTCTACCGAAGAGCGAAAGTTGATGGCCGAAGCACCGTTTTCATTAGAACGTTATAAAAAAGCTCTGAATATTGAAGACGTCTATGGCGAAAAAGGTTACAGCACTAACGAACGCAACTCCATCAGGCCAACCTTGGATGTCAACGGCATTTGGGGTGGATATACAGGCGAAGGTGCAAAAACCGTCATCGCCAGTAAGGCTTATGCCAAAATCTCGATGCGTTTGGTGCCAAATCAAGATTGGGAAGAGATCACCAAATTATTCAAAAACCACTTTGAAAGCCTTGCCCCCGTTGGTATTACCGTGAAAGTAAAACCACATCATGGCGGTCAGGGATATGTTACACCCATAGACAGCATTGGGTATCAAGCCGCATCAAAAGCCTATGAAGAATCGTTTGGCAAAACGCCCATTCCGCAACGAACTGGAGGCAGTATCCCTATTGTGTCGCTATTTGAGGAGGAGCTAAAAAGCAAGACCATTTTAATGGGTTTTGGTTTGGATAGCGATGCCATTCATTCGCCAAACGAACATTTCGGTATCTGGAACTATTTGAAAGGCATTGAAACCATTCCTTTGTTCTACAAATATTTTACAGAGTTGAGCAAATAGAATTTGGGCGTTACCACAAGGGTCGCGCTTTCCGTTGCAAGTCCTCGCTCGCCCCGATAAACATCGGGGCAGCTGTGGGCTTTCCACTGCAATCGCTAACGCAAAAAACCCGATTATCTAAAAAATAAACCATTATGATATTACAGTCCATTAGTTTGATTGCGGACTTAAAGTCTGTTTTGCCACGAATTCACAAATAAACTAGGTTTTTTTGTTATATAAATATTCGTTTATTCGTTGCAAAACCTTTTACAAAAACAAAATAACTGCAACTAAAATTCAGGATTGTAACCTTTAACTTAGCAATAAACGGAGTTTCTTCTCTTATGTTTCCAGGTTTACTCCCTGACATTCTTAAAGTTTCCAGATTTGTCGGCAGATTTGACATTCAAAAAATAAACGCCTTTAGACTATGACTTTAAACTGATCGTTTTGCTATCTGTTAAGAATCGTTACCGTATTTCCGTTAAACACAGTAGATACATCGCCCGAAAATTTATTCACCTTCAAAGATAAAGTGTCCAAATTCACTTGGTTCACCAAATCGTTAATTGTTTGGGCAGACGCTGTAATCGAAAATATATAGCCACACAAAAGTGTAATAATCAGTTTGTTCATTTTGGGAATTCTTGTTTATTAAGCACAAAGATACGGAATTATCAAAATTTCATTCCATTGAATTTGGAAATATGAATTTTTATTCTACATTTGTAGAATACATTCTAAATACGTAGAGCAATGCAATTGACCAAAACAGAAGAAGAATTGATGAACCATCTCTGGAAACTTGAAAAGGCTTTTATGAAAGATTTACTGGATGCCTATCCAGAACCAAAACCTGCCACCACGACTATTGCAACCTTACTAAAACGCATGACGGACAAAGGCTTTGTGGGTTATAATCTTTTTGGGAATTCGCGCGAATATTTTCCTATGGTTAAAAAGAAGGATTACTTTTCAAAGCATGTCAACGGACTCATCAAGCATTTTTTTAATGACAGCGCATCGCAATTTGCTTCGTTTTTTACAACGGAAACCGATCTGACAAAGGAAGAGTTGGAAGACTTAAAAGCAATTATTGACAACGAAATTAAAAATAAATGATCATGCTAATCTATCTCTTAAAATTCAGCGCATGTTTGGCCATTTTCGTGGTGTTCTACAAATTATTTTTAGAGCGCGAACGTATGCATCAATTAAAACGCTTTTATTTATTAGGAGCTATTTTTATTTCTCTATCATTCCCACGAATAACATTTACGACTTATGTAGAGCCTATTGTAGTTTCTAATGTTACATCGTTTGAATCGTTTCCCGAGATGAGCGTGGAACAAGGATCTGTTGAGGCACCAGCAACTAATTTTCTCCCCATCATTCTTTGGAGCATCTATGGTTTGGGCGTCCTCCTTTTTGGAATTAAATTTATTTTAAATTTATCTAAAATAGTCTTCAAGATAAAGAGAAATCCAAAACATGTAGCGCAAGATTATACACATGTTCTGTTACGTGATTTGGTAACTCCACATACATTTTTTAGTTACATTTTTTTGAACAAACAAAAGTTTGAAACGCAACAGATTCCCCTTGAAGTTTTTGTTCATGAACAAGCTCACGCCAAACAGAAACACAGCATTGACGTACTGCTAGTAGAACTTTTACAGATGGTTTTTTGGTTTAATCCGTTGATTTACCTGACCAAGCAGTTTATTAAAATGAACCATGAGTTCTTGGCAGACGAAGCTGTCATCAAACAAGGTATTGAACCTTCAAATTACCAACAATTATTATTGACATTCTCATCAAATGTCACTGAACCGCAATTGGCAAATGCCATCAATTATTCATCCATCAAAAAACGATTTACAGTGATGAAAACACACACATCAAAACAGAAAATTTGGACCCTAAGCTTCTTGCTTTTACCTTTAATTGCAGTGATTCTTTATGGGTTTAGTGAGAGACAAGAAGTGGTTAAACCGTCAGAGGATTTTCAAACATCTAATTCGGACTATACAGCTAGAAGTATTAGTATTGAAGTACTTGAAGACGGCACTTATATAATTGATGGGATTACATCTAATAAAAGCACACTCATAACAGAAGTAAATAAATTACACCAAGATATCACACCAGAGATAAGAAATGATATTATGAATATTCATGTCACTTCCACATCTGAAATATCAAATGAAGAGGTTTGGTTTATTTATAATTCATTATTAGACTATGGTTTTTATCGATTAGTAACTCCTGAACAAGAGGTAGTAAAAGGAAAAGGAAATACACCTTATGCGATTGACCAAACTCAACAAAAAGCAACTCCAGAAGAAGCTGAAGAATACAATAAATTAGCAAAACATTGCAATTCTGAACTTTCAAAACAGCATCCGATCATAAAGGTCAAGGAAGTGGAAAGAGTTAAATTCTTATATAACAAAATGTCATCCGATCAGAAAAAGAATTCTGTGTCCTTTCCTGATTTTTCAACTGTACATCCACCTCCATCTCCAGAAACTGGATTTATAGAAGTCAATGGCGAAACTTTATGGTATGCATGGTTCAACCCTGTAAGATATTATAATAAAAAAGGTTATTTGGTAGATAAAAATGGTAAAACAATAAACGGCAACAATCAAGTAAATGCCTCTGACGTACTTCCTGGACAGTACATTACCAAAGTATACAAAGATGATAAAGTTGTAGTGGAATTTAAAGATAACAGTCAAACGCAAAAACGAGCAACTCCTGAAGAAATTTCTGAATACAATAAAATAGCAAAACACTATAATTCTCAAAATCCAAACAACACCATTATCAAACAAAAGGATTTTGACAGGATGAAATCGCTTTACAATAAAATGAGTAAAGAACAAAAAGCCAATGCTGAACATTTACCAAAAATGGTTCCACCGCCTCCACCACCACCTGTCCCAAAAACCCCATCACCATCAAAAAAATCTATGGAAATTATTGAGGTTCCAATGAAAGAAGAAGTCATTAATGGAAAGACTTATCAATATACTATGGAAGATGGAAATAAAAAGTATTTTGACCAATATGGCGAAGCTGATATTGTTGAAGTTCAAGCTCCACCTCCTCCCATAAAATCACCATTAGACCATGTCATAGAAATGGCAAAAAAAGGCGCTATATTTTATAATGAAGGTAAGTTGATCTCATCAGATGAAGCTATTAAACTATTAAAAGAGAATCATGAACTGAATGTTGCTACAAAGGAATCCGAATCCAAAGAACCAAAAGTTTATATCAGTAAAAATCCTATTAAAATAGTCACTCAAAATAACAGTAAGGAACCTATTTTGGTCAATGGAAAAAAGGTAAAAGAAAACTCTATTAGTATGACCAAAGAAGATTTAGCCAAAGCTTCTTTTTCAACAAAAGATGGAGATATTTCTAGTTTTATGTTTAAAATCCCTGGTGTAAAGACAGAATCCATCACAGGAAACAAACTAAATGATGCGGCTAAAGCCAACTTGGAAAAAGTTCAAATAGGGGATGCCATTCAACTTTTTATGATCAAAGACTCCAAGAGTGCGGTACATCCTCCCGTCTTGATTACTATAATAAAATAATTGTAATTACTTCAAATTGAGACTTCATGGAATTCTATTTCCATGAAGTCTTTTTTTATGCATTTATGTAACAAATTGCATAGGTTAACGTTCTAATAGTCAATCAATCAAAAATCGACT
This sequence comes from Aquaticitalea sp., assembly GCA_041748695.1. Taxonomy (GTDB): domain Bacteria; phylum Bacteroidota; class Bacteroidia; order Flavobacteriales; family Flavobacteriaceae; genus JBPOFM01. The sequence goes on from JBGTCT010000042.1 coordinate 15,609, forward strand.
CCGTTATGTTAAAAAATTTCTTCATCATTTGTTCTGGTTCAGACAGTGATATTCTGAAAAATTGTTCCAATGGCGAACAAAACAAATATGCTGGTATTGGCGCTACCGTTTTCTTTACTGCGGTCATGGCATTTATAGCCGGTAGTTATGCACTTTTTACAGTGTTTGACAACACCCTTGTGGCTGTT
>JBGTCT010000043.1:0-1622 GCA_041748695.1 Aquaticitalea sp.
ATCAATCTCATCAAATCTAAAAATTATAAAATTTCTTGTCTGGAATTGAATATTATCAACTTATATACTAAAAATAAATTAGACAGTAGCCATTCAGAATTATCTATTGGGAGAAGACAATTGGAAATAAAGACCAAACAAATATTAGGCATCCCATTACGAACTGCCATAAAAAAAAATAAAATCAAAAATGCCATTTACCATCTTATTACCGAAAATCATTTATCCCTTACAGAGATTGCTTATCAAGGTGGCTATTTTGACCAAGCACATTTTAATAGAGATGTAAAGACTTTTTTTGGTGTTACTCCTTCACACATCAGAAAAAACAAAGAGTGCTATTCTCATTATTTTAGTAGCATTTAATTCGTTTCCGTACAATTTTACCTAATTTATTATACAGAATATTGTATGAACAAAAAACTGTAAATTTATTCAAAATGATAAAATGGCATCTAATTCTTCTCTTTTCCTTCTTCTCTAATTCATTGTTATCACAAAATTTTGAACCCATACCCAAAGAAAATATAAGTGATTACACCTTCAATCTCAAAAAAAATTTCTATGAAAATGAGGCAGATATAAATATAGCAACAAAAGAGATAAGCACTATAAGTAAGGAGATAGAAACTTACTTTGCAAATGAAAATATAACTGAAAAAAATTGGGCAACGGTATTAGATTTATACAATAGCCTCGAAAAGAAATATCGAACTTTAGACCTTTATTATTTTTTAAAATATGCCATAAATGTTTCGGACAATCATTCTTTGGAAATTTCAGATTCCTTAAGGAATATAATCTTAGCCATTAGAAATCAACTGACTGACCACGTCAATGCATTAACGAAAGAAAAATTGGATAAGTTAAAAAGGAATCTTCCTAATTATGAAATTTTTTTTAATAAAACCATTAGTCAAGCAAAATACAAATTATCCAAACCAAGTCGAAAATTGCTTGAACCTTTCGAATATTTAGAAGACAACAGATTTTATGACGAAGCTTTCAATAAGATGGTATTTGAAAAAGTAGAAACGGAAAATGGACAAATAGATGTTATCAATCAGCAAAGTTTATGGGAAAACCACAAAGACGAAAAAGTAAGGGATAAAGCTGAAGCCACTCTTCTTGCAGGTTATGAAACCCAAAAAAACTATCTCGGTTATAATTATATAAATTATATAAAAGGTTTGAATGCTTTTTCAATTGCTGAAGGACATCAAAACTTTCTTGATGAGAAATTATCTGAATTTGAATTGGACTCAAATTCCCTAAAAAATTACTTTAATATAATCTCTGCAAATTCTAAAGAACGACAAATTGTTGAATCAATTTCTACAGATACTATAAGATTTGACATAAATAAAGCATCTCAAATTATTATAAATGCATTATCGGGAATAGGAAATGATTACAAAATGGAAGTAGAAAATATACTTAATCCAAAAAACGGGAGAATTGATATTGTTGGAGGCGATAACCGTATTGCTATAAGAGGCACGGCAAGTGTTTATCCTATAAAAACAAGTATTTTCTATGCACAAAATTATGAAGGCTATTTAATAGACCTGACATTGTTAGCCCACGAAATTGGACACTCCGTTCAAGCTTCTCTTATGTTC
>JBGTCT010000044.1:0-3891 GCA_041748695.1 Aquaticitalea sp.
TCGAAATTACAGCGACAATTCCATTATCATTGCCTTAATTTTCTTCGGAATTATTATTCTGGGAAGTGATATTCTTTCAACGCCATTTGCATACTATAAAACCTTTGTAATTGAAGAACGATTTGGTTTTAACAAGACAACCAAATCCACTTTTTGGTTTGACAAACTAAAAGGCCTGCTTATGATGTCGATTATTGGCGGAGGTCTTTTGGCGCTTATTATCTGGTTTTATGAGGCAACAGGAAGTTATTTTTGGCTGTATGCATGGGGAATCGTCACAGTCTTTACCGTGCTTATGAATATGTTTTACGCCAAATTGATAGTACCGCTTTTCAACAAACAAAAACCTTTGGAAGAAGGCAATCTTCGCAATAAGATATCAGACTACGCGCAATCTGTAGGATTTAATTTAGAAAAGATTTTTGTTATTGATGGTTCCAAGCGAAGCACCAAAGCCAATGCTTATTTTTCGGGTTTTGGAAGTGAAAAAAGGGTCACATTGTACGATACTTTAGTGAATGATTTAGAGGAAGAAGAAATCGTCGCAGTGTTGGCGCATGAAGTAGGACATTATAAAAAGAAACACATTATCTTCAATTTGATTGCTTCAATACTTTTAACAGGATTGACACTTTATATTTTGTCCATTTTTATTTCCAATCCGTTATTGTCAAACGCACTTGGTGTGGAGATTCCTAGTTTTCATGTGGGTTTAATTGCCTTCGGACTCCTCTACTCGCCTATTTCGGACGTGACAGGTTTTGTGATGAATCATTTTTCAAGGAAGTTTGAATACCAAGCCGATGATTATGCAAAATCCACATACGCTGGTCAACCTTTGATTACGTCCTTAAAGAAATTGTCCAAAAATAGTTTAAGCAATTTGACTCCGCATCCGGCTTACGTTTGGGTGCATTATTCGCATCCGACCTTGCTGGAACGCGTGTTGAACCTAAAGAAATAAAGATACTATTTGATTTCAAAATGAAATAAACGACCTTCGTAACTCGCTATCTATTAATTCACTCTCGAATGCTATCCAAAAGAGCAAAATACGCCATCAAAACCTTATTGTATCTGCAACAATATGGAGAAAACACACCAACTTCGGCAAAGTTAATCTCGGAACAAGAAAATATTCCCTATAAATTTCTTGAAAACATCTTACGCGAATTACGTCAAAACAAAATCTTGAAGAGTACTCGAGGCCCTGTAGGTGGTTATAAATTTCTAAAGACTCCTAACGAGATCACAGTTGCTGATATTATCCGAATTACTGATGGACCTATTGGTTTGATTCCTTGTGTGTCTGAAAATTTTTATGAGAAGTGTGATGAATGTACCGATGAAGATACTTGCCAAATCCGAAAATTATTTAGTGAACTTCGGACTGAAATGCTTCCTGTTTTAGACAAGACTATTGCCGAATTAGGACAACTCTGATTTTTTTATATTATTTATATCATACTTATTTGGTATGATTAATAAATTTTATATATTTATCGCATAATTAGATAGTTATGAACGATGCTTTAAAGATGTTAAATTTTGTCTTGTTAGTATTCTTGGTATTATGTTGTACACAAACCTATTCCCAAAAAAAAGTAGACCATCAAAGCTTACTTTGGACCCGGTATCAACTCAAATTAAAAATCGACGAGCATTGGTCAGCTTATCAGGAATTGGAAGAACGTACCTACTGGTTTCCATGGCGTCAGCATCAATTGGTATCGCGTTCTATGGCACAATATCAATTAGGAAACGGTTGGAATCTTGGCGGAGGACTCACCTATTTTCGTCAGGCATTACCACAGGATGCCCATAAAGAAGTCACGTACACACAACCTGAACTACGACCTTTTCTAGAAGTTGGCTACAAACAAAAACTCTCCGAAAAATTCAACGCGCAGCATCGCTATTGGTCCGAAATGCGGAATTTTAAAGCGGAGAATCAGGATTTTAAATACAGTAACATTCGAATGCGTTACAAATTGGAATTTCAATACCAGCCAACGAACAAAGTAACTTTGAAGGCTTATGACGAAATCTTCCTCAATTTTGGCGAAAACATCGTGTACAATAAATTCGACCAAAACCGAATTGGTACCAGCGTACAATACATGCCTTTGAAAAATTTTGGTTTCGAACTGGGCTGCATCAATTGGTATCAACAGCGTCCAACAGGTGTTGATTTTTACGAACGCAACATTGTCCGATTTACCATCCATCAAACCATCGATTTAAAAACACCTAAAGCAAAATAACATGTCAAATATCTTTAACGTCCTTACGATTCCTTTTTTGTTGGCCATGTTTTTAGCGGTTACAATGGGAGCCAGTGGTACAGCGCCTGCATTTTCCGCAGCGTACGGAGCGAACGTTCTAAAGAAATCCATAATTCCAGGATTATTCGGAATTATGGTGTTAGCTGGTGCCCTATTAGCAGGTAAAGAAGTGTCTTTGACCCTAGGCGATAATCTTTTGGATAGCACTTTCTTTACGCCTTTGACAACGTCCATCATTTTGTTGTCCATTGGATTATCTATTCTTTTTGCAACCTTATTAGGAGTTCCGCAATCTACAAGTCAATCGACAGTGTTGGCTATTTCTGGTGCCGCATGTGCTTTCGGACGTTTGAATATACACACCCTATTTTTTGAAATCATTCCCATGTGGATTGTACTTCCAATTGTTGCATTTATCATCATGTTTTTTTTTGCGAAATATTTGCTACCCTTTTTCCAAAGAACCCTTTTGAAGAAAACCTCTGTGGCTTTTGTGAACAATAAAACTTTTAAAGTCTTATTGATTTTGTCATCGCTTTATGTGGCATTTTCGATTGGTGCCAATAACGTCGCTAATGCTGCGGCTCCGATTGCCGCTTTAACTGCCAATGAAATTGGTCATGACTCTATTAGCAACTTCCTTCCTATTATCATTTTATCCGTATTAATCGTGGCACCTTGTTTTGCGATTGGAAGCTCCCTATTCGGTCATAAAGTAACCGCTCCAAGTGGAAAAGGCATCATCGAAGTCAATCCAATGAATGCGACCACTATTGCCTTTATCGTAGCAAGTTTGTTGATTTTTGCCTCTGTGGTCAAAGGCATTCCAACATCCTTAGTGCAATTGAATGTCGCTGGATTTATCGCCTTGAGCATCAGTAAAAAAGGAGTGAAAGAGACCTTTAGAAACAAAACAGTCAAACGCTTTTTTACGATTTGGGCAGTCGCACCGATTTTTGCGTTTGGAATGACCTATGTGCTGATAAGTGTTTTTGTAACTGGCTAAAACGTAAATCCTAACTTCATGCCTCCCCAAGCTGAAGAGCCAAGTGTAGCAATTTCTCTAGTAATCAGGCTTCTTGAAAACTCAATATAGAGCGTTCTTGTTTGTAATATCAATCCATAATCTAATTGCGCTGTGAAACGCTCAATATCACCATTTGGGATAATATAAGGACTTTTTTGATTGAACAAGCCGCCTTGAAGTGTGGCGTCATATCCCACAATACTCAAAGTCGGTTGTGAATAGAGATATAAAGCAAATCCTTTTTTTGTATTGGAAAAAGGCGAATTGACAATGCCTAAAGTCATATTAAATCCAATGGACGCATTGGTGAAAAGAGTACCCACTTGTATACTGGACAATGCTTGAAACGTGGCAAGTTCACGATACTCCCATAATTGTTTCTCATAACTCACTTGATAATTGAGCACCACATCATTTTTTATCTGGTTGTTCCATCCCAAAGGTTCTTTATTTCCAGTGGCTCTATGAATGCCCACTTGCATTTCTTTACCAAACGCACCAGGTCCAATTAAACCGAGGCTTAAAGATGAGGACCATTGAGATTTTCGAATCGTATCCGTCGCAATCACAAAACTTTTC
>JBGTCT010000045.1:0-9566 GCA_041748695.1 Aquaticitalea sp.
AAAATACACTCAACAGACTTTCTGAACTGGAACAAGACGGATTGATATTAATATTTAAAGATCATATTATTGTAACCGAAAAAGGCAAACCATTTGTTCGAAATGTCTGTATGGCATTTGATGTATTGCTGCAAAGAAAACAGCCAGAAATTCAATTGTTTTCGATGACCGTTTAACAAGATTTCAGCGTTGATTTTCTTCAAAAACTGATATATATCATGTTTTATAAACATATGAAAAGGTATTTTTGATTATTAATTCAGACATTTTTGTCCTATTAATGTAAAGCAATCACTAAACCACATTACTATGAAAACTTTGATAGATCAGAATTTAACCAAATCGTTATTGATATTGCTGCTATCCATAAGCTCTATATCCTGTATTGATAATGAAAAAACAACGTATGCCACGGCAGCAGAAATACCTGTAAACAGGGAAATGATCGCAGAACTCACTGCACCTCCGCATGTACCAACGCCCATTGGACGAAGGTCGGCCAAAAAGCTCATTGTTAAAATGGAGATTCTTGAGGAAGAAGGCGAAATTACAGATGGGGTCAAATATGTATATTGGACTTTTGGCGGAAGCGTTCCGGGAAGTTTTATTAGAACCCGTGTTGGGGACGAAATCGAATTCCATTTACAAAACCATCCCGATAATAAATTACCACACAACATTGACCTTCATGCAGTCAACGGTCCTGGAGGCGGAGCCGAATCGTCTTTTGTTGCTCCAGGGCACGAAAAAGTGTTTTCTTTTAAAGTTTTGAATCCTGGACTCTATGTATATCATTGCGCTACTGCTCCTGTTGGGATGCATATTGCGAACGGTATGTATGGACTTATATTAGTGGAGCCAGATGGTGGTTTGCCACCTGTTGATAAGGAATATTACATCATGCAAGGTGATTTTTATACTAAAGGTGCCAATGGCGAACGAGGATTGCAACCATTTGATATGCAAAAAGCGGTGGATGAAAAAGCCGATTATGTAGTATTTAATGGCAGTGTAAATGCTTTGACAGGCAACAACGCCATTACTGCAAATGTTGGGGAAACCGTACGGTTATTTGTTGGTAATGGAGGTCCTAATTTGGTGTCTTCCTTTCACGTCATAGGAGAAATATTTGATAAAGTGCATGTGGAAGGTGGCGATATGATTAATACAAACGTTCAAACAACTCTTATTCCGGCAGGTGGCGCTGCCATTGTAGAATTTAAAATTGATGTGCCAGGAACCTTCATTCTTGTAGATCACTCGATTTTTAGGGCATTCAATAAAGGTGCTTTAGGAATGTTGAAGGTACAAGGCGAAAAAAATCCAAAAATCTATTCAGGTGAACTAATGGATAACATTTATACACCCGAAGGTCCAGGTATTCAAACAATGCCGACAACGGACGATATTGTGGAAGCCAAGCCAGCACAGTCATTTGAACAACAAATGGAGTTTGGTAAGCAAATTTACGGACAGACCTGCGTTGCCTGTCATCAACAGGCTGGCCAAGGAATAGAAGGCGCATTTCCTCCTTTGGCGAAAGCAGATTATCTAAATGCTGATGCAGATCGAGCCATAGATATCGTTCTTCATGGTAAAACCGGAGAAATTACAGTAAATGGTAAAAAATATAATAGTGTAATGACTCGTCAAACATTATCTGATGAAGAAGTCGCAAATGTTTTGACCTATGTCTATAACAGCTGGGGAAATAACAAAACAGTGGTAACACCAGAGCGTGTTAAAAAAGTAAAAGGTAAATAACTAACCTAATATCGACGATCCATGATACGAACCAAGTCCTTAATAGTGGTGATTTTAATGATAACTGTCTACGCAACTAGCTTCGGACAGTCTAAAGGCATGGTGCGTATCATTGGTGATCGTTATCTTCCTTTATATGGTCGGGATTCTACCGTTGTAGTCGTGAAAGATTTTGAGTTGGATGTGTATCCTGTTAGCAATGCAGATTATGCAATTTTCGTCCAAAAACAGTCACAATGGCAAAAATCAAAGGTCAAAAAACTGTTTGCAGATGCGAGCTATTTGAGAAACTGGAAAAACGATTTTGAATTTAATGATTCAGAAAACCCAAATAGCCCTGTGACCTATATTTCTTGGTTTGCAGCTAAATCTTATTGTGAATGCCAAGGCAAGCGACTTCCAACAATGGATGAATGGGAATATGCTGCAATGGCAGATGCCACAACCAAAGATGCTCGTATCAAAAAATCCTATAACCAACAAATTTTGGCTTGGTACGAAGCACCTCGATCCAACGAAAATGAAATTGGACAAAACCCAAAAAATTATTGGGGCGTGCACGATTTACATGGTTTGGTCTGGGAATGGACATTAGATTTTAATTCTGTTTTCCTTTCTGGGGAATCTCGTAAGGATAAAGATAATGACAATAACCTCTTCTGTGGAAGTGCAACCATTGGGGCTTCAGATTTGATGAATTATGCTGCTTTTATGAGATATGCTTTCAGAGGGAGTATTAAGGCCAATTATTCCATCAAAAACCTTGGATTCCGATGTGCCAAAGACATTGATAAAAGTTTATAATATGAGAACAATAGCACTAATAGCGACTATACTTTTTTTTACAGGATTCACAGCATGCAAAAAGACGACACAAAACTCAAAGGAACATACTTCTTTATATCAGTGTCCGATGAAATGTGAAGGCGAAAAATTATATCATAATCCTGGAAGCTGCCCTGTTTGTAAAATGGATTTAAAGGAAGTTGCAATTCAGAATGGAACTGAATCTTCTTCTGATGAAATTTCGGATATCTCTATTTTTAATCTAACTTCCTCTTGGACTAACCAAAACGGTAAAGAGATACAAATGGCTGATTTAAAAGGTGATATCTTGGTAATGGTCATGGTTTATACATCTTGCAAGGCGGCATGCCCAAGATTGGTTGCAGATATGCGAAACATAGAGGAGCGTCTATCAAACAATGCAAAAGAAAGTCTTCAAATGGTATTTGTTAGTATTGATCCAAAAACGGATACACCAGAACGTTTAAAAGCATTTGCCATAGAAAACCAGATGGATAACGAACCTTGGCTCTTTTTGCGTTCAAGTGAAGATAATACAAGAGAATTTGCAGCTGTTGTGGCTGTGAACTATAAGAAAATTTCCCCTCTTGATTTTTCACATTCCAATATTATTAGCGTGTTTAATGAAGCAGGTGAAATGGTCTTTCAACAGGAAGGGCTTGGTGTCAATTCAGATGCGACCATTCAACATATCGAAGCAGTGGTAAAAAGTACACATTAGTTCATTGCCCAAATCTTTCAGAGTATAGGTGGTGTGCAGATAACGAAAAGATAAATTCCTGGTTTCGCGGGAATAATAAATCAAAAACAGATGAAAAAATATATGATTTTATCGTGCCTAGGTATGATGAGCCAGATCTTCTTTGCACAAACCTTTGAAACTAACCTCGAATTAAAACCTCGATTTGAATACAGACATGGTTTTAAAACCTTAATTCCGGATGAAGAAGAGGCCGCCGCATTTGTTTCGCAGCGCTCTAGACTCAATCTTAAATATAGTAATGCAAAATTAGACGCTTACATCTCACTTCAGAATATTAGGGTTTGGGGAGATGTGAATACCATGTCGGCTAGTGATAAAAATGGCACAGCCATTCACCAAGCTTGGGCAGCAGTGCATTTAAATTCAGCATTTACTCTAAAATTAGGACGTCAAGAAATTGTATATGATGATTCCCGGATTTTTGGGAATGTAGATTGGGCGCAAACAGCCCGTAGTCACGATGCATTTATTGCTAGGTATGCTCCAAATCAAAAACAGCAATTGGATATTGGATTTGCTCTTAACCAAGAAAATGAAACTCTAGTTAAGGCAGATTATGATGTCAACAATTACAAAGCATTTCAATATGCATGGTATCATATAAAATTCAGTCATATCTCATTGAGTTTGTTGGCGCTAAATACTGCTTTTACTTTTGAAAATTCCGGCATTCAGGAAGTCGATTACAACCAAACCTTTGGTGGTCATATGACCTTTGCGAAAAATGCGTTCCGTGCGGATGCTTCCTCTTATTTTCAAAGAGGAAAAATTGCCAATCAAGATTTAAATGCTTATAACCTTGCAGGAAATTTATATTATGATATCACAAAAACCTTTACTTCGGGACTTGGAGCAGAATTTCTATCTGGAACCGATATGGATGCTGTTGATGATGAACTAAATTCGTTTAATCCGCTATTTGGTACGAACCATAAATTTAACGGATGGATGGATTATTTCTATGTTGGCAATCACCTAAACTCGGTTGGCTTATTAGATCTTAATTTGACCTTAAAATATCAAAAGGAAAAATTGTCAATGATGATCGTTCCACATCTATTTTCAGCAGCTGCAACGGTTATGGATGATTTCGGCAATAAGCCAAACAATTATTTGGGAACAGAAATCGATGTCACGCTAGGCTATAAAATTGCAACCGATATTAACTTTCAGGTTGGATATTCGCATATGTTTGCAACACAAACAATGGAAGTGTTAAAAGGAGGCAACAGCGAAAATACAAACAACTGGGCTTGGGCGCAGTTTATATTTAAGCCGACATTATTTACACATTCTAAACTTGAAAGCACTCTTGAAAACAAATAATTTATCCCAACCTAAAAATATGATGATAACAAAACATTTATTTCTGGCATTAATTTGTCTCACCTTAATGAACTGTAAAAAGGATGTAGCAAATACAGAATCCACAAATGAACCATCTGTATCTTTAAATACTAATAATGACGATCCAAAATTGATGCTCAATAACGGCCAAAAATGGAACGCAAATTTAGAAACGCATGTTGGCGTACAGAAAATGGATTCCATTATTAAATCCTTTAGAATTGAAAAAAGTGAAAATTATGGGGTTTTGGCTGAAAATCTATCCGTTCAAACCAACTTTATCATCAAAAATTGCACAATGAAAGGCGAAGAGCATGACCAACTGCATCTTGTTTTATTGCCAATGTTAGAGCAAATAACAGCTCTTAAAGAAATAGAAAATAAAGAAAAAACACTTAATTCACTGGAAGCTTCAATTAAAAAATATTTTGAATATTTTAAAGTATAAACAGACTGTTGAACGCTCATTCATCAGCATAAAATTTATTGGTGTATTTAATTAATAATATGGCAATAAATTAAAAATTCATCCTCAAAATAGGTTCATAAACCGCCTTAAGGATGAATTTTTTAATTATTTCTAGTTACCAATTCAAAGTGAAATCAAATCACTAATCGTTCAAGTTTAATGGCTTCTGGGAACAGTATATTGTTCTCAAGATGAATGTGCACATGTAAATCTTTTTCAAATTCTTCTAGCATCGCGAAGGTAACCTTATAAGTATTGCAAGCATCACTTGGTGGAGTATAACTATCGGACAAATCAGAGATCTCTCTAAAACGCTCCCCTTCATTTTCGTGTTCTTCCTTCATCATGGCAATAGGGTTTTCAACGGTTACAAATTGAGGTGACTTGATATCGATGTTTTCCGATTTGGCCTTCACCAATTTTTTTATAAAAGGGAATAGAATGAGCTCCTCTTTCTTCATATGGGATGCCAAGTCTTTTGAAGACTCCGTAAAAAGGGATTTAATTTGAAATAATTCAGGATGTCGTTCACCATGCACTTTACAAAGTTTATCCAAAAATTGAATAAGAATAGGTGTTTTCTCTTCGACATACCGATGGTGTTTTTTCTCAATATAATCTGCCATTAAATCCAAAGGCCATGATTTGTAATCAATGGACGAATCAGTTGAACTAGTTAAAACATGATCTAAAGCATCTAATAGTTCGTGAGTGTCCAAGTTGTTTTTTTCGCAAACCTGCTCTATGGTTCGATCGCCTTTACAGCAAAAATCAATTTTATATTTGTTGAATACTGCGGCAGTCCTGAAATCTTCAGCAACATACTGCCCTATTTGCTTTTGGGAATTTTTTTGTAGTGTTTCCATAATTATTGATTATTTCGGATAATTTTATCCTATTTATATTTAAATTTTTTTAGACTTTTAAAAATGACTTGCCAGATTTAATTCCTAATGCCAATTCTTCAAGATTTGTGTTCTCAAGCATATCCTTTAATTCATTTCTGACAATTTTAAATTTATCATGAACCGGACACGGATGCATTTCGTCGCAAATATCAAGACCTAACCCACAACCGTTATATATATGATCTCCGTCGATGGCTGTGACAATATCCGACAGTGTTTTATTTTTTATGTCTTCTTTGTTGATTTCAAAGCCACCATGCGCACCTTTCACCGAATTGATGATATTATTCCTTGCCAGAGCCTGAAGGATTTTGGCAGTAAAAGCTTCAGGGGAATTGATCTCCTGGGCTATTTCTTTTAAGCTGACTCTCCTACCCTTATAAGAGTTTAATGCGATATAAATGGATGCCTTAATACCGTATTCACATGCTTTTGAGAACATACTGTTTTAGCTTTTAATTTGTATAAAGATAAGAAATAAAATTTAATCGGACAAATTTATCCTATTTAATGCACTAAATCCAGATGGTTTGAATTAGTTTTAATGACATTCCATTTCACTTGATGCCATTTGCCCCATTGGCGCTGGCGAAATATAAGGAATCCCCAATCCCAAACCTCTTACTATGAACCAGATTCCCATTACAACCACAAATACTGGGATCGCTATCTGAATTCGCTGCTTGACTGCAGTATTCAAAATCTTACCAAGATATATCGCCGATGTCATTAACGGAATTGTTCCCACTCCAAACAACATCATATACAAACTTCCTTCAAACATACTTCCTGTGGCCATGGAAGCGAATACCGCCATGTATACCAATCCACATGGCAGGAAACCATTTAAAAAGCCAATCGTAAAAAAGGTGTCGGCTGTTTTCTTTTTTAAGGCCTGACCAAGAGCTGATTTTATTTTGGAAATCAACCCATACATAGGTTTCGAAAAATTATATCTGTTAAAGGTCTTCACTGGTATCAAAACCACGATTATCATGAGGACTCCAATGACAATTGACAATTGTTGCTGTATACCAAAAATGTACAAACTCTTACCAACAAGTCCAAAAAATAAACCAATAATGCTATAGGCTAAAATTCTTCCGAAGTGATAGGTACTTATTTGAGTGACCTTCCTAAATGAATTCGTTCTATCAACGGGCAACATAAATGCAATCGGGCCACACATGCCTACGCAGTGAAAGCTTCCCAATAGACCAAATAAGAGTGCCGACCAAAGCATTAATAGGAGATTTCTGTTTTATATAAATACGAATTGCCGTTCGCCTGCCAATCAATCGAAAGGTTCCAACGACCACCAACCAAACGCTCATCAGGTATCAGCAATTGGTGACTGGTCAAATTGATTGACGATTCAAAATCCAATTGTTTATTGGATGGACGGTACAAAAACACATTTCCCATAATATCTTTTGGGCTAATGGTTTCCGGAAACACGATTAACAAACCTTCTGATGTTCGTTTCCAGACAATATCCTGCTCCAATGTTTTAGAATGTTCCTGCTTTTCTATATCATTCTGAAACTGCAACTCCTTGCCATAATAATTTTCGGTCACCAAATCGTGCTCATATTTTTTATTGATGGTCATGTTGATCACAAAATATAATATAAAGCTGATGAAAGCGATAAATGCCAATACTATTCCTGTTCCCCAATTGAATTTCATATGTTTCTTTTTTTATATCAATGTCTTCCATTTAAAATGGTAGACACAACTATTAATTATAACTTCTTGGTCCCAAAAAGTTAACGGTTGTGGTTTCTATCAATTCATCATCGCTATAGACCTCAATCATTAATTTGTTTCGGTCTCCGCTCAATTCACTTTGGTTGATCTCAATAAACATCGTCCCTTCTTTCGATTTTTGCGGAAGAATATTAAACTTCTTATCCCCAGATACAAGTTGGATTTTTCCCTTAAATGTCCGCAGTTTGAAGTTAATACCGTCTATTTCCTTATTGGTTTTATTAATCAATTTATAGGTAAATACATTGCTGATGATATTATTATCTTTATGCTCATAAAGCTGTCCTGGCAATCTTAAAATCCTTGCTTCGACATCATTTCGCAGCATTAACATTCCGATGAATACACCTGTTAAAATAATGAGTACAGCACTGTAACCTTTTAGCCTGGGTGTAAATTCAAATGTATGTTTCTTCTCAATATTGTCTTCACTCGCATACCGTATCAATCCTTTTGGGAGATTGACGCTTTCCATGATATGATCGCATTCGTCTATGCAGGCCGTACAATTGACACATTCCAATTGTGTACCGTTTCTTATATCAATTCCGGTTGGACATACATTGACACATTGAAAACAATCGATACAATCACCAAAGCCAAGTTCTTTTCTATCTTCTCCTTTTCGGAATTTCTTTCTACCGGCTTCGGCCTCACCCCGCTTATGATCATAGGCTACCACGATGGATTTGTTATCCAAAAGTACTCCTTGCAGCCTACCATACGGACAGGCAATGATACATACTTGCTCCCTAAACCAAACAAATACAAAATAAAATACAGCCGTAAATATGGACAGGGAAATTAGCATACTGACGTGCTCAAACGGTCCTTCCTGGATGTATCTCAATACCTTATCGCCACCAATTATATACGCCAAAAACACATTGGCAATGACAAATGACACGAGCAAAAATACTGACCATTTTAATACTCTTTTTCTTATTTTTTGTGCATTCCACGCTTGTTTATCCAATCGTATTTGAGCACCTCTATCACCATCAATCCAATACTCAATGCGTCTGAAGACCATTTCCATAAATATAGTCTGTGGGCAAATCCATCCACAGAAAATACGTCCAAACGCAACCGTAAACAAGGCTATAAATATGACACCTATGATCATGGAGATGACAAATAGATAAAAATCCTGAGGCCAAAAAGGAAAACTGAATATATTGAATCGACGTTCCAATATATTGAACATTAAAAACTGATTGCCGTTGATTTTTATGAATGGTGCCGCAATTAAAAATACCAATAATATGTAACTGACAATCTTCCGGTATTCATAGAATTTTCCACTTGGTTTTTTAGGAAAAACCCAAGCACGTTTGCCTTCTTTGGTTACTGTACCAATAGAATCCCTAAAGCTCTCATGTTCTGATTTCTGCACAATGATTCTATTCAGGTTTTTGTTATTATTGAATTTTTTGATCTATCGAAATAATCCACTATCTATTTTGGTTCCTCTTTTTTCAGGGCTACAGTTGTATCGAGCTGAATAATGGATTCGTCTATTTCTGGAGAAATTGTTAGGTCGTCCACCTCCGCGGTAGTCCAAATTTCACCTTCTGCAGCTTTTGGATTGGCAGGAGTTGTGCCTTGTAAGGACAATACATAACTTGATACCTGTGCCATTTCAGAAGGTTTTAAACTCTGTTTCCAAGCAATCATCCCTTTACCATCACGTCCGCCTTCACTAATTGTTTTAAAAACATTATTAATTCCTCCGCCG
>JBGTCT010000046.1:0-10521 GCA_041748695.1 Aquaticitalea sp.
ATCAACAGCCGCATCAAATTTTTTATTTATAGCAAAACCAATATTTAGCAAACCTTTGTAATTAATGATTTTTAAATCTAGTTGGGTTAGGTAAAATGTATCTACTTCTTTTTCTATATTGAACTTTCCAAAAACACCATACAGAGTTCCATAATTTTGACTTGCCATCAAAAATTGGTAACGTTTGTCACTGGGATGTAAATTGATATTTCCTGAAAAGTCTTCAAGCGGATTTTCCATATTCAATCAGTTTAAAATTATAATTACAAAAATAAATAAAAAGATGGGTGCATAATATACCTGATAATGGGTAAATTATATCTATAAAGTTAATAAATTGAACTGACAAGGATAATTCAGGCGCTTAAATATGAAACAGGAATAAAATTAATTCAAATTTCAGATAAAAGCGTATTTTATAAATGCTACAAAAAGAATAAACGAAATAAAGGCAATCAAAACCCAGATGCTTCCTTTGTAGTATTTTTTGTGAAGTGGCAAATCTTTTCGGTAGGTATAAATCAGAATAATGACAAATGCAATAATGAACAAAATTGCAAAAATCAGTTGACCTGTTGTGAACATAAAATTATTTTTAAGCAAAAATAATTAAACAAATGTTAAGTAAGTTGTAAATCTGCTTTTATGATTCCATATTTGAATTCATAAACCTACATGTTTTACGTCATTGTAATGCATATGGTCTTCAAATCCATCATTAAAATTTCAATATGAAATCGTCATGATTTGGAAGTTCAAACATCAATGAAGATTAGGCGATAACATATGACCAATAAAAAACAATAAAAAACACATATGAAAAATAAGATAGACGCGGTAAAAGCTTTTCATACAGCTTTCAAAATAGGACATCGGGAAACGCCAAAGGCCAATCTGGGTGTCGAAAAAAATATGTTGCGCTATAAACTCATGCGCGAAGAAAACGAAGAATATCTTGAGGCCGCCAATGCTGATGATTTGGTAGAAGTGGCGGATGCTTTGGGCGACATGCTATACATTCTTTGTGGCACTATTATTGAGCATGGGTTGCAATATAAAATCGAAGAAGTTTTTAATGAAATCCAGCGTAGCAATATGAGCAAGTTGGGCGAAGATGGCGAACCCATCTATAGGGAAGATGGTAAAGTGCTCAAAGGACCCAATTACTTTAAGCCAGACATTATAAAAATTCTGAATACTTAAAAGACAAATTCCAAAACAAAAAAAATCCAAATTCCAACAATGAGTCCGTTGGGATTTAGATTTTTTTAAATTATAGAATTATTAATGCAATAACAATTCACTTTCGGAATTAAACTATACTTCAAATCTCCATCCGTGAGGATCATCCGAAAGATTGTGTTGTATGTTCAGCATTTTTTCCTTGAAAAGCGTTGCATACGAATCACTTGCTGTTTCCAATTCAAATACATCGCCGCCATGTTCGAATGCTGAAATCGGACTGATTACTGCTGCAGTTCCTGCACCAAAAATTTCCTTTAAGGATCCATTTTTGGCAGCTTCCTTAATTTCTTTGACACTAACAGCCCTAACTTCTACAGCTACCTCACTATCATTTGCCAGTTGCAACACGCTCTTTCTGGTGACACCGTCCAAAATACGGTCACTTATCGGAGCTGTTATTAAAGTATCATTCACCCTAAAAAAGATATTCATGGTACCAGCCTCTTCCAAACATTCGTGGGTATTGGCATCTGTCCAAATAATTTGTTGAAAACCTTTGGCCTGCGCCAAAGAGGTTGGATAAAATTGCGCCGCATAATTCCCAGCTGCTTTAGCAAAACCTACGCCGCCATTGGCTGATCTACTATACTTTTCGGCAAATAAAACGCGTACGCCTCCTGTGTAATAGGCTTTTGCTGGCGAGCAGATGATCATAAAGCGATAGGTATGCGATGGTGCGGCAGAAATAGCAGGTTCTGTAGCTATCACAAACGGACGTATGTAAAGTGAGTTTCCTTTTCCACTCTTTATCCACTCTTTATCTATTTTGATTAATTCCGTTAAACCTTCAAAAAAGAAGTCTTGAGGAAATTCTGGGATTGCCAATCGTGCAGCCGATTTATTGATACGTTCAAAGTTATCTTGAGGTCTGAATAAAAATACCTTTCCATCTTCATCTTTATAGGCTTTCATTCCTTCAAACACCGCTTGACCGTAATGGAACACCCTAGCAGAAGGCTCGAGTGTCATGGGGCCATAAGGTGTGATTTTTGGTTGTTGCCATTTGCCATCGGCATAATCGCAATAAAACATATGGTCAGTGAAGATTCTACCAAAAACCAAATTTTCAAAATCGACTTTGTCTATCTTGGATGTTTTTGATTTTACTATATCGATTTCGTAAGTTGCAAGTTTTGTCATTATATTTTGTTTCAGATGCAAAAATAGTCAAATAAACCAGTATAAAAAACCCAAAATGTTTTTTAAAAAACAGGTATATTTGTCATTCTATAAAAATTTAAAAATCATATCCATCATGAAACATATTTTAATTGCAATATCATTAGCATTGTTTGTTTTGGCATGCAAATCAAAAGAGAAGGAACCTGAACAACAGGAAATCGTCAAGGAAGAAATTGCCTATCTTTCAGTTGGAGAGAAGATTAATGATGATAATGTAATAAGTACGAAAGAGATCTCAAAAACCTATAAATCTATGGCAGTTGGAGATACTATTAACACCAAAATGACGGCTAAAGTCATTGAAGTTTGCCAGGCAAAAGGCTGTTGGATGACCTTGAATTTGGAAAATGGCGATGAAGTGATGGTGAAGTTTAAGGATTACGGATTTTTTATGCCAAAGGATATCACAGGGAAAGAAGTTATCCTAAACGGGAAGGCTTTTGTAAATGAAGTTCCTGTAGATGAGCAACGTCATTACGCAGAAGACGCTGGAAAATCAGCTGAAGAAGTGGCAGCGATTACCGAGCCAAAAAAGACCTATTCGTTTGAAGCGGACGGAGTTTTAATAAAGGAATAATTGCAACGTAAAATCATAACCACCGCAGATGGATCTAAAACCATTCACCTTGTGGAATGGAATGAGCATTATCACTCCGTTCACGGAGCCATACAAGAAGCAAACCATGTTTTTATAAAGCATGGTTTGCTTTTTTTTGTTGCAAGTCTTGTGGGTCTAAAACTTTCCAAAAATCAGATACATCACAACATCTCTATTTTGGAAATTGGCTTCGGAACAGGTTTAAACACGTTCATAACTTTATTGGAAGCCGAAAAACGCAAGCTGAATATTGATTATTTTGGTGTTGAGGCCTTTCCCATTTCTACTGAAGAATTACAGGCCTTGAATTATCCCGAGCAATTAAAAGAAAATACCGACGAAATATTTCATAAAATACATCAATCACCTTGGGATGAATGTCAAGCCATCACTCCACAATTTAGCTTGACGAAGCAAAAGAAATTCTTTGATGCCATTGATGACAAAGAAGCTTTTGATATTATTTATTTTGATGCCTTTGGGGCACGTGTTCAGCCAGAACTATGGACGGAACTCATCTTTAAGGCTATGTATGAAGCGTTAAAACCTAATGGACTTTTGGTTACCTACTCGGCAAAAGGAAGCGTAAGACGCGCGATGCAGTCGGTCGGATTTCAAGTTGAAAAACTACCAGGGCCACCCGGAAAACGTGAAATGTTAAGAGCCAATAAAGGCTCTTAACATTCGGCGATTCTTTGAGCCAAATACTTCGAGCCAATAAAGGCTCTTAACATTCGGCGATTCTTTGAGCCAAATACTTTGAGCCAATAAAGGCTCTTAACATTCGGCGATTCTTTGAGCCAAATACTTCGAGCCAATAAAGGCTCTTAACATTCGGCGATTCTTTGCGCCAAATACTTCGAGCCAGAAAAGGCTCTTAACATTCGGCGATTCTTTGTGCCAAAAAGAGCATTTCACATAGGTAAAGTTTCGTTAAATCTGTTAAAGCTAAACTAAATACAATCTAATCGGAAAATGTATTCAGTAACTTTATAAAAAATCAGGTTTTAAGATGACTATTTTAATTACAGGTGCTACAGGATTGATAGGAAGTGCAATTGTAGAACAATGTCGTAACAAAGATATTTCGGTTCATTATCTTACAACTTCAAAAGAAAAGTTGAATGATGATCCAAAGTACAAAGGATTTTATTGGCAACCAGAAAGCGGATTGATTGATGACGCATGTTTTAAGAATGTCGGCACAATAATCAACTTGGCTGGAACCTCCATATCCAAACGTTGGACTTCAAGTTACAAAAAGCTGGTATTGGATAGCCGATTGCAATCTCTACAGCTATTAAAAGAAAGGCTTCAGAAAATCAATCATGAAGTGAGGCATATCGTTTCGGCAAGCGCCATTGGAATCTATCCAGATTCTTCAACCAAATATTATGATGAAGATATAGAGATGGTTTCAAATACGTTTTTGGGAGAAGTGGTTCAGAAGTGGGAAACCAAAGTTGATGAATTTGAGGCATTGAATATTTTTGCTTCCAAAATTCGCATTGGTTTAGTGCTTTCAAACGATGGAGGCGCTTTACCACAAATAGTAACACCCATTAAATTTGGAGCTGGAGCTGCTTTTGGATCAGGTGAGCAATGGCAAAGTTGGATTCATATTAAGGATTTGGCCGCTATTTTTCTCCACGTTGTTGAGCAACAATTGCCAGGAACTTATAATGGTGTTGCACCAAATCCTGTAACCAACGCAGATCTTACCAAAGCAATTGCTAAAACCTTAAAAAAGCCATTGTTTTTGCCAAACATTCCAAAGTTTATGATGAAATTGATTTTAGGTGAAATGCATATCCTATTGTTCGAAAGTCAACGCGTTTGTTCGAAAAAAATCGAAGAAGAAGGTTTTAATTTTGAATATTCCAACTTGCAACCTGCATTGGATAATTTGTTGCTGTAGTGGTTTTAGGATTTCATTTAAATAAAAAAGCCACCTAAAAATTCTAGGTGGCTTTTACTTTTATTTAATAAAAGGTTACCTTTTATTGGCTTTAACCATGATGTTCAATTCAATCTCATCATTGATAAATGCATCACCTAGATTATCAAAAACAGATTTAGAGCCGTAATTCACACCCCATTTTGTGCGGTCGATAGTGAACGGTGCACTGGTCAAAACTAATGAGTTGCTTTCCATTAATGTCTTCACCGGAATTGTAATGTTATTTTTAACTCCTTTTAGCGTTAAATTTCCAGATAAATTGTAGTTGCCATTTTCAACGGCTTCCAAATTTGTGATCTCAAAAGTAGCATCAGGGAATTCATTGACATTGAAAAAGTCGCCTTCCTTACCTTCTACTGTCCCTTTGAGATGGCTTTCAAGATTCAATTTTTTTTCACCTTGCAAGTCATGTGAGTCAATAGAGGTCATGTCAATCACAAAATTACCACTCATGATAACGTTCTCTTGATTGGTGTTGATAACACCTTTTTCAATTTTGATAGTTCCATTATGTGTTCCTGTGGGTTTAAAACCTTTCCATTCAATTCTAGACTCTACCACATCAACCATGTATGCATTGGCAACGGCATTAGCATTCATTGATGGTTTTGCATCAGTGGTGTTCGCTTCATTTGCTTTGTCTTTGCATCCTAAAAGAGCAAGACTCATTGTTAAGATCATAAAAACGTGTACTATTTTTTTCATGTTCATTTTTTTTGAATTTAATGCAAAAATACAGATAGTTCACGATATTTTAAAATAACAAAAAAATTATTGTGACATTTTGACATTTTGTTAATAATGGCAGTACTTTTGCCAGATCTACAAAAGACATAAAACGCGACCTAAACAATGAGTAAAAAAGATAAAAATGATCAGGAAAACCATGATTCTGAATCAGATGCAAACCTAGAAACACAAGTAGAGCATGTAGAGGAAGTGTCGGTTGAAGATCAGCTAAAGGTAGAACTTGGCAAGGAGAAAGATAAATTCCTTCGTCTGTTTGCAGAATTTGAAAATTATAAGCGACGTACTTCCAAAGAGCGTATGGATTTGTTCAAAACGGCCAACCAAGATGTCATGGTGTCCTTATTGCCAGTTTTGGACGATTTTGATAGGGCGTATTCTGAAATTTCCAAAACAGAGGATAAAGAAATGCTCAAAGGCGTGGAATTGATAAGTAATAAATTGCGATCTACACTAGTCAACAAAGGTTTAGAGGAAATTGAAGTGAAGGTAGGAGATACTTTCAATGCAGATGAACATGAAGCCATTACTCAAATTGCTGCTCCAAACGATTCACTAAAAGGAAAAATCATCGACGTTATTGAAAAAGGCTATAAGCTTGGCGAGAAAGTCATTCGTTTTCCTAAAGTAATTACAGGATTTTAAACTATTCCCAAGGGATTTCGCTTGCGCGGAAAGAAAACCACATTTGAATGAAAGAAGATTATTACGACATATTAAAAATCAGTAAAAATGCCACTGCCGAGGAAATCAAGAAGGCGTACAGAAAAAAGGCAATAAAATACCATCCTGATAAAAATCCTGACAACAAGGAAGCCGAGGCAATGTTTAAAAAAGCAGCTGAAGCTTACGAGGTGTTGAGCAACCCTGAAAAGAAGGCACGATACGACCAATTTGGGCATCAGGCATTTGAAGGAGCAGGAGGCTTTGGCGGCGGCGGAATGAATATGGACGACATTTTTAGCCAATTTGGTGATATTTTTGGAGGTGCTTTTGGAGGCGGAGGTTTCTCTGGATTTGGGGGTAGTTTCGGAGGTGGACAACGGCAAGTTAAAGGCAGTAATCTTCGTATACGAATCAGCTTAACACTCGAGGAAATTGCCAATGGTGTTGAGAAAAAACTAAAGGTAAAACGCAAAGTCCAATCCCCTGGCACAACATACAAAACATGTTCAACCTGTAATGGAGCAGGACAAGTGATGCGAGTAACCAATACGATTTTAGGTCGTATGCAAACGGCTTCAACATGTCCTACTTGCGGAGGAGCCGGTCAGACTATTGATAAAAAACCTGATGATGCTGATGCTCAAGGTTTGAAAATTTCTGAAGAAACAGTTGCTGTAAAAATACCTGCAGGTGTTGTTGATGGTATGCAACTAAAAGTTTCTGGAAAAGGTAATGATGCGCCAGGCAATGGCATCGCTGGAGATTTGTTAGTAGCCATTCAAGAAGAAGAACACGCCACTTTAAAGCGCGAAGGCGATAACTTGCATTATGATATGTACGTGAGTTTTCCCGATGCTGTTTTGGGAACATCAAAAGAAATAGATACGGTTACCGGAAAAGTGCGAATAAAAATTGATGCAGGAGTTCAATCTGGAAAAATATTACGTTTAAGGGGTAAGGGAATTCCTAGTATAAACGGTTATGGTAAAGGTGATTTGCTAGTTCATGTCAATGTGTGGACACCAAAATCACTGAACAAAGAACAACGCGATTTCTTCGAAAACATGAAGAATAATGAGCACTTTGAGCCGAAGCCAGATAGTGATGATAAATCTTTTTTTGAAAAAGTGAAAGATATGTTTTCTTAAAAAATGGTTATTTAATAAAATACACTATATTTGAATATCACTAATTAACGTTAGTGGTATTTTTCTTTTTCATAGCAATTTTTTCCCATCCTTAATTCATTAAGGGTGGGTTTTGCTTTTAAGATGATTTGTGTTTGTCACTTAATTGTGTATCAGTTAAAAATAACCGCTATTTAGCTTATTCTAATTCCGACATTTAATATCTTTACCCAATTTTTTATTAACCTTTTCAATCCGTTATTTATGAATGATGTATTAGTTGCTGATACGGTTTCCAAAAATTTTGGAGATTTCAAGGCACTAAATAACGTTTCAATCTCTGTCCCAAAAGGCAGTATTTTTGGATTGCTTGGTCCAAACGGAGCAGGAAAAACAACCTTGATAAGAATCATCAACCAAATAACAATGCCAGATACCGGTAGGGTACTACTTGATGGAGCACCATTAAAACCTACTGATATTCAAAATATTGGTTATTTGCCTGAGGAACGTGGTCTGTATAAGTCCATGAAAGTGGGTGAGCAATGTTTATACCTCGCCCAATTAAAAGGAATGACCAAACAAGAAGCCAAGGACCGACTGAAATATTGGTTTGATAAGCTTGAGATCGGCGACTGGTGGAATAAAAAAATTCAAGAGTTGAGTAAAGGGCAAGCTCAAAAGATACAATTTATCGTCACTGTTCTGCACAGACCAAAATTGCTCATTTTTGATGAACCATTTTCTGGCTTTGACCCCATCAACGCCAATCTTATAAAAGATGAAATTCTGCAATTGCGCGAGGAAGGAGCCACAGTCATTTTTTCAACACACAGAATGGAGTCGGTAGAAGAATTATGTGATCATATTGCTTTAATTCACAAGTCCAATAAAGTACTTGATGGAAAGTTAACTGACATCCAAAGGCAATACAAAACAAATACATTTGAAGTCGGTTTGCAAACTGCGCACGCCGAAGATGTTGTAAACGTAATTAAAAATAAGTTTGAAGTCTTTCCTGCCACCTTCAAGAATTTGAATGACGATATAAAACTCAATATCAAACTTCCAGATCATGCTACGTCTAACGATTTATTGTCTTTCTTGACATCAAAGGCAGAAGTCCATCATTTTGTGGAGGTCATTCCAAGTGCTAATGATATTTTTATTCAAACCGTAAAAAATAATTGAACATGAATCACTTGCCACTAATCATCAAAAGGGAATATTTGACCAAAGTGCGCAATAAATCATTCATTGTCATGACTTTTTTGAGCCCAATGATTATGATTGCCTTGTTTGCTTTGGTAGCTTATTTATCGCAAATCAATAGCAATCAAGACAGGAACATCACAATTCTCGATGAAACAGGACTGTTTAAGGATGTATTGACAAACTCCGAGCATTTAACGTATTTGTACTTAAACGATATGAGCCTTGAAGAGGCGAAGGAAACCTTTAATACAAAAGATGATTACGGGTTACTATATATTCAAAAAAACCAAGATTCCTCCAAACTGTACAGCTCCGCTAAATTCTTTTCAGAAGATTCGCCGTCACTGTCCATTATTTCTAATTTAGAGAGTAAGATAGAAAAGAAGTTGACCGATTTAAAATTGGTTCAGGATGGTGTGGATATCGAAAAAATTGAAGCTTCGAGAACACCAATCACGATTGGACAGGAAAGTTTTGCAGGGCAAAAAACCTCTAAATTGGATAGCTATCTCAAGCTTGCCTTTGGCGGTGCAGCTGGTTATTTGCTATTTATGTTTATCATAATTTATGGCAATATGATCATGCGAAGTGTCATTGAAGAAAAGACAAGCCGCATAGTGGAAATCATCATTTCGTCGGTAAAACCAATACAGTTGATGATGGGAAAAATCATCGGTACGTCTTTGGCAGGAGTAACCCAATTTATAATCTGGATTATTCTTGGCACTGTTATGTTGTTTGTCGCATCAGCTATTTTTAGTATCGACTTGATGCAGGTACAAACACCGCAACAAGAAATGATTGAGCAAGCTATGGCATCCTCAGAAATGCAGAATCAAGCACAGGAATTGATGACAGCGTTCTTTAATTTACCAATTCTTAACCTGTGTGTAGCTTTCTTATTTTTCTTTCTCGGCGGCTTTTTACTATACAGTTCTCTATACGCTGCCATTGGGGCCGCAGTGGACAACGAGACAGATACGCAACAGTTTATGATGCCCATCATCATGCCGTTGGTATTGGCGGTTTATGTTGGTGTATTTACGGTCATTGAAGATCCTCATGGCACTGTATCGACCATATTTTCATTCATCCCTTTGACCTCGCCAGTGGTTATGTTGATGCGGATTCCTTTTGGAGTACCAATATGGCAACAGCTATTATCATTGGCATTATTGGTAATGGCATTTGTATTTACGGTATGGTTTGCAGCAAAAATTTATAGAGTAGGAATTTTAATGTATGGAAAAAAGCCGAGCTATAAAGAATTATTTAAATGGTTAAAATATTAAACAATGAAGGAGATTTTTGATTTCTTGAGAAAGGAATATCATATCACAGAAAGCATCAGCTTAAGCATGATGGATTTAGTAATACTTTCAGCTGTTCTTTTGATTGCCACAATTTTAATGCGTATTGTCCTTAAACTATTAAGCAGAAACCTTCCCTATGAAGATAAACGAAAGTTTAAAGTGGTTTTCGGTTATGCAAGATGGTTTTTGTACGTCATTATTCTGCTCATAACGTTCCATTCCTTGGGAGTTCCTGTCACAGGCGTTTTTGCAGCTTCTGCGGCATTGTTGATTGGTATTGGTTTGGCACTTCAAACCTTGTTTCAGGATATTATTTCTGGCGTTTTCATTTTGATTGACCAATCGGTACACGTAGGAGATATTATAGAAATTGAAAACAGGGTAGGTCGCGTGGAAGAAATTAAATTGCGAACAACAAGAGCTGTTACAATTGACAATAAAATTTTGATTATTCCCAACCATTTATAT
>JBGTCT010000047.1:0-40584 GCA_041748695.1 Aquaticitalea sp.
TTTGTCACTAGAGAGAACGAAGGCATTTCCAAAAAATGTAGAATTCGAGGCATTATTGACATTTGAAGGCGAACCGAAAGGTAGGAATATTCAGAGTGTAACACCAACACCTTCTCTGGTGAGCGTCATTCAACATCATTCGTTCTTAGAATTACCTGATAATAAATATAAAAAAAGAGTATTTGACCCACGAAGCGGATCTTACTCAATGTCCTACATGGATTATGCAACACCTGTACAAGAACCAATAAAAAAGCGATTTATTTATAGACATCGATTGGAGAAGAAAAATCCGGAGTTGGCCATAAGCGAGGCCATTGAGCCTATTGTTTATTATTTAGATCCCGGTGCTCCTGAACCTATCAGATCTGCACTGCTAGAAGGAGCTCGTTGGTGGAATCAAGCTTTCGAGACCATTGGTTACAAGGATGGATTTCAGGTGGAAATGCTTCCTGAAGATGCTGATCCTATGGACTGTAGGTATAATGTTATCCAGTGGGTTCATCGCTCCACAAGAGGTTGGAGTTATGGCAGAAGCGTTTCTGACCCTAGGACTGGAGAAATTATAAAAGGGCATGTCAGTTTAGGCAGTTTACGCATCCGCCAAGATTTTTTAATTGCACAGGCTTTATTGGATAAACCTTTCGCGGATCGTGATGACAATTATCAACCAATGCTAGAAATGGCTTTGGCAAGGATCCGACAGTTGAGCGCTCATGAAGTAGGACATACTATCGGATTTGCACATAATTTTGCGGCTAGTACAAATGACAGAGCATCCGTTATGGATTATCCACATCCACAGTTGCAAATTATTAATGACAAAATCGATATTAATAATGCTTATGCCAAAGGGATAGGAGCGTGGGATAAGGTAACAGTCGCGTATGGTTATACCAATTTCGATGAGAATACTGATGAGAAGCTCGCTTTAGATGCAATACTAGACAGAGCACACAAAAATGGGTTGAGATACATTACCGACGCTGACGCGCGAGCTGAAGGTGGAGCGCATGCTTTTGCACATCTTTGGGACAATGGTAAAAATGTATCAGAAGAGCTTGACAACGTATTAAAAATACGAGCAAAGGCGATATCTAATTTTTCAGAAGATAACATTCGCACTGATGAACCTTATTCTATATTAGAAGATGTTTTCGTGCCCTTGTATTTTTTTCATCGCTACCAAACGGAAGCTGTATCTAAAGTTGTTGGTGGTCTAGATTATAACTACGCCATTAAAGGTGATGGACAACTTATTACTAAAGTTGTGGATGCCAACACCCAGAAAGCAGCCTTAACTTCACTTTTAAAAACCCTATCTACCGAACAATTAGCCATTCCAAAAGAAAAGTTGGATTTATTTCCACCACGTGCATACGACTACGATAGGACAAGAGAATCATTTTCAAGTAAGACTGGTGTCGCTTTCGATCCATTTAGTGCTGTATCCACTGCTAGTGATATGACTTTGGAACTATTATTAAATCCACAACGGGCAAATCGTTTGATACAGCAAAAAAGTTTGGACAAAGAGCAGCTTGGTTTGAAAGATGTTTTCAATCAGATAATTCAAAGTTCATTTGAAAGAAACCATGACAATGCTTATTTAGATGAAACACAACAAATGGTCAATGCCAATGTTTTAAAGCAGATTATGAATCTGGCAGTTTCGGAAAATGCATTTTTGCAAGTCAATGCTTTGGCATATGACACTTTGGATAAAGTTTTAGATCTAGTCACCAATAAAAGAACGAAAATTTTATATGCGTCTCAATATACTAGAATGATCAACGAATTTAAAAAAGATCCAAAAAAATTCAAATTAGAAAATTCTATACAGATTCCAGATGGTTCACCTATTGGAAGTGATGGTTGTGGCTTTTAAAATTGCTATTGTTGATGGGAGACTTCAACCGAATGTCTCGTCTTATTTTTTCCTTGTGAATAAACAATACCTTTTAAGGGAGTATAATCTCTATAATCCCGACTGTGAGACACTTTGAAATGACCGTGGTTTACCAGCAGATTGTTGGTCAGTTCAAAGCCAATCCACCCAATGTTTGGAACATAACACTACACCCAGCCATGCATTTGTGAATCGCCAAAATAGCCATTTCCTTGGTGTAAAAACCCCCGCAACTTAGCGTGCTGGAATTTTAATTGAACGCCCAATGGGTATGAATAAATGGGAAAAATATTGACTATCAAGGTATCTTTTTTCTATACTTTCAGCATGTAGGGTATCAACTTGGTTAACTCCAGCTTTAAAATAGACATACATGTATGCCCAATTATTTAAAGTTGGGAGATTATCATAAATGTTTTGTGCTGTATCAAAATATTTTGGAGAAACATGAATTTTACAATAATAATCGATAATGTCCGGTAAAGAATCAAGATCGTTCCGCCTTTGGCGTAACTGCAAGAGCCTAGAACCATGACTTAATTTAATTTGATGATAAAGATCTAGATATGATATTAATTTTTTGAAACATTTTAAAAATTAAGTGTAATTTAAAAAATTACTAAAGCAAGCTAATATTTAATAAATCACATTGTATTGACACAAACCTGTGAAATTTCTGCTTTCACAAAAATGTTTACCGGACAACAATGAATAATAATAAGTTTCTCAATTAATGTTTATTTTTGGAACTTGAAATAATACATATGCAGATGAAGATAGATTTGAGAAGCGACACAGTTACAAAACCAACAGCAGGCATGTTGGATGCTATGATGAGTGCCAAAGTTGGTGATGATGTTTTTAAGGAAGATCCAACGGTCAATGCTCTGGAAGAGCGTTTGGCCAGCATGTTTGGGAAACCTAAAGCATTGTTTTTTCCGTCTGGAAGTATGGCAAATCAAACAGCAATCAAATTACATACGCAACCAGGTGATCAAGTTATTTGCGACAAATATGCCCATATTTATAATTATGAAGCGGGAGGTGTGTCCTTTAACAGTGGCGTTTCTTGTAGGTTGATTGATGGTCATAGAGGTATGTTTACCGCAGATCAAGTAATAGAAGCTATAAATCCAATTGAATTTTACTACAGTCAAACACGGATGGTGGAAGTTGAGAATACAACGAACAAGGGTGGAGGAGCATGTTGGGATTTTGAAGAAATCAAGAAAATCAGGAAGATTTGTGACGTACAGCACTTAGGATTTCATTTAGATGGTGCCCGTCTTTGGAATGCTTTGGTTGAAAAAAATGAATCCACAGAACAATATGGCATATTTGATACAATTTCGGTGTGTTTGAGCAAAGGTTTAGGTTGTCCGATCGGTTCTGTTTTGATAGGCGATGAAGCTATTATGAAGGATGCCATTAGGTACCGAAAAGTTTTTGGTGGAAACATGCGACAAGTCGGATTTTTGGCCGCCGCTGGAATGTATGCCTTGGACAATCATATACATCGATTGAAGGATGACCACCAAAAAGCCAAAGAAATAGGGGAGGTTCTAAACGCTTTGTCATTCATCAAAAAAGTTGAACCGATTGAAACCAATATCATTATTTTTGAGCTCAACAACGATGTAGATGAAAAATCATTTTTAAAAACCCTCAATGATAAAAAGATTTATATCATAGGAATGGGAAGCGGAAAGTTGCGCATCGTTACACATTTAGATTACACAAATGATATGCACGATTATGTCCTGAAAGAACTAAAAACCACAAAATTTTAATCTTTTTCTAGCTTCTAGCTTCCAGCCTCCAGCTTCCAGCTTCCAGCCTCTAGACTTTAGCCTCTAATCCTTAATTTACGATTTTGGAATTTAGAAATTTATTGTAAACTATTTATTAGCATCTTGCATCTAAACACTACCCACTAACGACTTCCCACTAAAGATTATTTAAACATATCCAACCCAGGAATATTCGGCATGCCTTCTTTCGCAACTGCTGCCAATTCAGTATCGTTGACATTTGTTGCTTTTTCGATGGCTTTATTGAGTGTCAATATCAAATAATCTTCCAGCATTTCTTTATCCTGCAGCAACTCATCATTGATCGCAATGGATTTTATGGTTCTGTTTGCCGTGATTGTTACTTTTACTTTTCCATCGCTACTTGCTTCATCCACCAAAACATGGTTTAACCGTTGTTTTGTTTCTTCAACTTTCTTTTGGGTTTCTTTGAGTTTTCCCATCATTCCCATCATATCTCCAAACATACTTTTTGTTTTTTAAGTTTAACCGTAAAATTACAAAACTTTGTGTAATACAACTTCAGCTATTTCGTCTTTAATGTTTCCAGAACAAAGTTTCTTCCAAATAAACACTATTTTTGCAACCCGATTAAAATCATCTTTCAATGACAACAATTATTCAACCGCCAATCGCTGCAAAGAAGCCAAAAACACTAACGATACACGACGATGATAGATCTGATGATTATTTTTGGTTGAATAATAGAAAAGATAAACAGGTCATTAATTATCTCAAGGCCGAAAATAAATATTATGAAGCTATGACTTCAAAATACAAGGCTTTTGAGACCACTTTATTTGAAGAAATGAAAGCGCGTATAAAGGAAGATGACGAATCCGTGCCCTACAAATACAATGGATACTGGTATATTGTTAAATATGAAACCGGTAAAGATTATCCAATTTACCTCCGTAAAAAAGAAAGTTTATCCAATCCGGAAGAATTGCTTTTCGACTGCAACAAAATGGCTGAAGGATTTGATTATTTTAAATTGGCAGGGTTGAGTGTAAGTCCAGATAACACTATGATTTCATTTGGAATTGATACGAAAGGAGGACGGAATTACACACTTCAAATTAAAAATTTACTCACAGACGAACTTCTTTCGGATGCGATAAAAAACACGACAGGTACGGCAACTTGGGCCAATGACAATAAAACGCTTTTTTATACCAAGAAAGACAAGCAAACACTTCGTTCTGATAAAGTTTATAAGCACAAATTGGGATCGAGTTCGAAAAATGACAAGGTTATTTTTCATGAAGAAGATGAAACCTTTGGAGTAACGATTTTTAAATCTAAATCAAAAAAATACCTGATAATAGCTTGTTACAGCACACTTACCAACGAATATCACATTCTGAATGCCGACACTCCAGATGAGGAATTCAAAGTGTTTCAAGAACGCATCAGAGGTTTGGAATATAGTATTTCGCATTACGACAATCATTTTTATATTGTTACAAATGCCGACAATGCGGTTAATTTTAAATTGATGAAAACCCATGAGGCTACTACCTTTATCTTTAATTGGGAAGAAGTCTTACCCCATCGAGAGGATTTTTTGCTAGAAGATATTGAGATTTTCAAGGATTTTTTGGTGGTAAGTGAACGCACCAACGGATTAAACCTTATTCGTATCATGCGATGGGACGGAAAAGAGGATTACTATTTGCCTTTTGATAACGAAACCTATACAGCGTTTACGAGCACCAATGTAGATTTTGACACTGACATCCTTCGCTATGGTTATACCTCCATGACAACACCTTCATCCACCATCGATTTTAATATGGTATCCAAACAGAAGGTTATTCTAAAGGAGCAAGAAGTTTTGGGCGGAAAATTTGACAAGGATAATTATCAATCCGAGCGGTTATGGGCAACTTCTCTCGATGGCACTAAAATACCGATGTCTATGGTCTATCGAAAAGGAATAAAAAAAGATGCTTCCAATCCTCTGTTGATGTATGCTTATGGATCTTACGGACATACCATTGATCCTTATTTTTCGAGTATTCGTTTAAGTTTGTTGGATCGTGGTTTTATTTATGTCATTGCACATGTTCGAGGTGGTGAATACCTAGGGCGTCCTTGGTATGAAAACGGAAAACTGCTTCAAAAGAAAAATACCTTTACAGATTTTATTGCATGTTCAAAATATCTCATTGAAAATAAATACACGTCCCCAAAACATTTGTATGCCCTTGGCGGAAGTGCAGGAGGATTATTGATAGGGGCTGTTATCAATGAGGCTCCTGAATTGTTCAACGGCATTATTGCTGCCGTTCCTTTTGTAGACGTGGTAACTACCATGCTGGATGATACAATTCCATTGACAACAGGGGAATATGACGAATGGGGAAATCCAAAAGACAAAATTTATTATGACTACATCAAATCGTATTCACCATATGATAATGTGAAAGAGCAGGCCTATCCAAATATATTAGTCACAACCGGTCTTCACGATTCACAAGTACAATATTGGGAACCTGCCAAGTGGGTTGCCAAATTGAGAGACAAAAAAACGGACTTCAATAAATTACTATTAAAAACCAACTTAAAAGCAGGCCATGGTGGAGCTTCAGGACGTTTTGAAGCTTTAAGGGAAGATGCTGAAGAATTTGCCTTTTTACTAGACCTAGAGAATATTAATGTGTAATTAAAAAAAATCTTGTATTTTTGCGAGGTTTTAGGTTACATTTTTATAAATTGGATCTGTTAATAGGATTTATGAAGTTGACATTGCAAACTGTTTTACGTTTAAAACGTCTAATATGTGTCAAAAACATTCGTCCTATGAAAAAATTAAGTACTATGTATGAAAGAAAAAATTCAAGTATTTGATAACGTTTTGCAACTTATAGGCAAAACCCCTCTTATCAGATTGAACAAAATGACTTCAGGTTTTGATGGTGAGTTTTATGCTAAAGTAGAAGGATTCAACCCAGGCCATTCATCAAAAGATAGAATTGCACTCCACATTATCGAAGAAGCCGAAAAACAAGGCGTCTTAAAACCGGGCGATACCATTATTGAAACAACTTCAGGAAATACTGGTTTTAGTATCGCAATGGTTAGTATTATTAAAGGATATGATTGTGTTCTGGCAGTGAGTTCTAAATCTTCGGCCGATAAAATAGACATGCTAAAAATCCTTGGTGCCAAAGTTTATGTTTGTCCGGCGCACGTTAGTGCTGACGACCCAAGATCTTATTATCAAGTGGCAAAGCGTTTGAGTAACGAAATTAAAGGTTCTATTTACATCAATCAGTACTTCAATCAACTCAATGTTGATGCGCATTACAATTCAACAGGTCCCGAAATATGGACTCAAACCGAAGGACAAATTACACATTTAGTTGCATGTAGTGGAACAGGAGGAACGATATCAGGAACTGCTAAATACTTAAAAGAACAAAACCCCAACATAAAAATTATTGGAGTTGATGCATATGGATCTGTTCTAAAAAAATATCACGAAACCCGAGAGTTTGATGAAAAGGAAATTTATCCTTACAGAATTGAAGGATTGGGTAAAAATTTGATCCCTACAGCTACCGATTTTGACCTGATTGATAAGTTTATAAAAGTTACCGACGAAGAAAGTGCCCATACAGCGCGTGAAGTATGTCGTACAGAGGGATTATTTGTGGGTTATACAAGTGGTGCAGCAATGCAGGCTTTGAAGCAACTCAATGAAGAAGGTGAATTTAAAATCGGCGATAAAGTGGTCGTTATTTTTCCCGATCATGGCTCCCGTTATATGAGCAAAGTGTACAGTGATAAATGGATGGAAGAGCAAGGGTTTATGGACAGTAAAAGCACTTCAACGATCGAAACTATTGAATATATAAAATAAAATCTTGTTAATTCAATGTCCTGTTATTTCGTGAGATGTGACGGGATTTTTTTTTTGCCAAGGGTTATAAACATTGGTGTATAATTAAATTATGCTATCATCTTTTAATTAATTAATTTTGCTCCAACTAATAAGACTAATTTAAGTTAAATGTGACATCTGCAAATCGAGACTATTGCAAGACATTTTGCACAAGTTACATGCAACCGCTTAAAACTCTAACAAAACGCATGAAAGATCTATTCGATAAAATTTACAGGGATAAAGGACCTCTTGGAAAGTGGGCAGCACAAGCTGAAGGCTATTTTGTCTTTCCAAAATTGGAAGGACAAATTTCTAATCGAATGAAATTCCAAGGAAAGGATGTTATTACATGGAGTATCAATGATTATTTAGGTTTAGCAAACCATCCTGAAGTACGTAAAGTAGATGCCCAAGCTGCAGCAGATTATGGTTCGGCATATCCTATGGGAGCACGCATGATGTCTGGTCATACCTCACTTCACGAACAATTACAAAACGAACTTGCCGAATTTGTAAGCAAAGAAGCCGCCTATTTATTGAATTTTGGTTACCAAGGAATTTTATCGACAATTGATGCGCTGGTAGCTAAAGATGATATTATTGTTTATGATGTTGATGCTCATGCCTGTATTATTGATGGTGTTCGTTTACACATGGGAAAACGATTTACCTATAAGCACAATGATATTGTAAGTCTTGAGAAAAATTTGGACAGGGCAACCAAAATGGCAGAACAAACTGGCGGAGGAATCCTTGTGATTTCTGAAGGCGTTTTTGGGATGCGTGGCGAACAAGGACGATTAAAGGAAATTGTTGAGCTTAAAAAGAAATATAAATTTCGATTTCTAGTGGATGATGCCCACGGTTTTGGAACATTAGGAAAAACTGGAGCTGGCGCTGGTGAGGAGCAAGGTGTCCAAGATGGCATCGATGTCTATTTTGCAACGTTTGCAAAATCCATTGCAAGTACAGGGGCCTTTATCGCCGCTGATCAGGAAATTATTGATTATTTGAAATATAATTTACGTTCTCAAATGTTTGCCAAATCACTTCAAATGCAATTGGTAGTTGGCGCACTTAAACGTTTGGACATGCTAAAAACAATGCCAGAATTAAAAGAAAAGCTTTGGGAAAATACCGATGCCTTGCAGTCTGGTTTAAAAAAGCGTGGATTTGATATTGGAACAACGCAAAGCTGTGTCACGCCTGTCTATCTGCAAGGAAGTATACCTGAAGCCATGGCCTTAGTAAAGGATTTAAGAGAGAACTATGGTATCTTTTGTTCAATAGTAGTGTATCCAGTAATTCCTAAAGGAATGATTTTACTGCGATTGATTCCAACGGCTACCCACACAATAGAAGACGTTAACGAAACTTTGGACGCTTTTGATGCCATTAGGGCCCGATTGGAAAACGGAACTTACAAGCGCCTATCTGCAGCATTGATGTCTGCAATGGGAGAATAAAAAAGAAAAGTATAAATACATTAAATTCCAATTCTGATAAAGGATTGGATTTTTTTGCATACGATTACGAAATCTCCTTCCTAACTGTTTTTCGTCGTTTAAAAACTTCAGGTTTGAAATGTTTCCAGATTTGATGAATAGCGAGATTGTCCTCAAGTTCTGGGGTACGAATGCAGTTAATGATGCCTTTTTCGGTAAATGTGTTGTAATATTCATTAAAAATAAGGGCAGTCACACCTTTATTTTGATACTCGGGAAGCACCCCAATAAGGTAAAAAACAACATCCTTACTGTGTTTTTTGGCATGAAGTATATGTCTAAACCCAAAAGGATATAATTTGCCTTTTGTATTTTGCAAGGCTTTAGAAAAAGAAGGCATCACAATGGCAAAGGCCACAAGTTTCTTATTTTTGTCAATAACAAATTTAATATATTCTGGATTGATAAAACTAACGAATTTCTTCTTGAAATATTCCTTTTGAACATCAGTGATGGCTACAAATGAGGATAACGACGCGTAAGATTCATTAAACAAATCAAACATTTTGTCTGTGTATGGCATCACATCTTCTGTTTTGTTGAAGCTCAAAGAGGTTAACTCATACCGCTTTTTTATCAGTTCTTGTGCTTTTTGGAAAAATTCAATTTTTACATTTGCAAAAGGGAAACGGCTTTCGGAATACAATTTTTCATCCCGAAATCCCAATTCCTTAAAATGTTCAGCGTAATATGGATAATTGTACCATGTGATCATGTTGCCAAGATATTCAAAACCTTCAGTCATCACGCCAACTTTGTCAAGATTTGAAAATCCTACAGGGCCTTCCATGTAATCGAGATTATTGGCTTTACCTATTTCGTTCACTTTTTCCAATAATGCTTTAGTAACGTCGACATCATCAATTACGTCAAACCATCCAAAACGCATTTTTTTCTGTTTTTGACGATTCACTTCTAGCCAATTGATGATTGCAGCAATACGACCAACAATTTCGTTGTTCTTATATGCCAAGAAAAAGCTGGCCTCGGCATCATTGAAGATGGGATTTTTCTTTTTGTCAAATGTCGCTAATTCTTGTGAAATTATAGGAGGAACCCAATAATTGGACTCCTTATAGAGTTGGAAAGGAAATTTTACAAATTTTGTAAGTTCTTTTTTAGAACGGACTTCTTTAACTGTAATCATAAAGTTCTATTATAAGCTTCCGTCATCAGTGCCAAAATCAACATCTTTTTTGCTCTTTTTTGCGCGTTCCTTTCGTTTGCCTTCATCTTTGGCAGAGGTTCCGTCATCTTCAATTATGGTGTCTTTATGAAAATCGAATCTGTAGGATGCACCTACATTAACACCGAAAACCGACGGTGTGTCTTTTGTGTTGAACGTTAAGGCAGTATCCAATTGGAAATTTTTTCTAAATAAATAAGCACCACCAAAGCGAAACAAATTATCAGCATAAAAATCGCTTTGGATACCCTGTGTTTCTGCGAAAAGTGACCATTTAGGACTGAATGAATGTGTTAAGGTCAGAATGTATTGAAAATCGGAATAATCTGTGCCTATTCTGTCCTTAACTAAATTGACCACAAATACCCAACCACCAGAAAAATTATTTTGGGAAATTAACGCCACTTTCGGACTAAAACCCTCAATACCCGGAGCCGTATAAGGATTATTCTTGCTGTCAAAATTTGCTCCAGCATAGATTGCCACTGCTGGAATTAAATATTTCCATTTAAATGTATGGTTAGCCTTCCAACTGTATAAATTTGGTTTGTCATCCTGAGCTTTTCTGTATGGATCATAGATGAGATATTTGGCTCCAACAGTAAAATTCTTAAAATTTGAGCGCTTGTCTTCTGAACTTATAGCAGAGCGGTTATTTGTGAATGTGTCATTTTGATACGTTCCTATTATATTAATTTCCAAAGGTTCAAAAAACAATCCGTAACGAGCAGCAAAATCCACTCCAAAACCCGATACATCATATTTTAG
This sequence comes from Aquaticitalea sp., assembly GCA_041748695.1. GTDB lineage: Bacteria > Bacteroidota > Bacteroidia > Flavobacteriales > Flavobacteriaceae > JBPOFM01. The sequence goes on from JBGTCT010000047.1 coordinate 11,072, forward strand.
TGGTGTGTGTTCTTCCTTTGCTAAATAGGGTCCCATTTCAAATTGAAGAACATTGGGTCCAACGGCAAATGCACTCTGTGAAACTCCTGGTCGATTGGAATTAATGACGTCTGTATACTGACCATAAGTTGTAATGGTAAATGCCAAAAAGAGAATGGGGAAATATGCTTTTATCATATTCATAGGTGCTGTATTAGGTCTCAAATATAGAGATTTTATATTTTTTTTAAGTATTAATAACTGAATTTAAACCACAAGAATTGTATTTTTGGGAAAATATTTTTTTCATGCTACAAACGGCTTCCTTTATGGGATTTTTTAGAACCATTTTAATTATTTTGCTAATTTATTTTGGGCTTAAAATTGTGATGCGTCTTTTTGCACCCTTTTTGGTTAATTATATGTCTAAAAAAATGCAGGAGCGTTTTACAGGGCAAGATCAACAACCAAACAGAGATATAAATCGCCCAAAAGAAGGCGAAACCGTGATTGATAATATGCCTCCTAAACAAAAAACTTCTGATAAAAAAGTTGGTGAGTATATCGATTACGAAGAAATTGATTAATTTTCACATCAATTTCAGAATCTTACTTCATGCAAATATCATTTAAAAAGTTTCTGCCACACATTCTAATTCTTATTGGTTTCGTGGTTGTCTCCCTATTGTATTTTAGCCCTGTATTGGGCGGCAAACAGATTTTCCAAAGTGACATCAAGCATTATATTGGAATGTCTAAACAGCAAAATGACTTTAGAAATGACACTGGTGAAGAAACTTATTGGACCAATGGTGCTTTTGGAGGCATGCCTACATATCAATTGGGTGCACATTATCCGCACAACTATATAAAGAAACTGGACTCCGTTCTTCGTTTTTTGCCAAGACCAGCCGATTATTTATTCCTTTATTTCATTGGTTTTTACATTCTATTGTTGTCACTAAAAGTCGATCCAAAGCTTTCGGCTTTAGGTGCATTGGCTTTTGGGTTTTCGACGTATTTGATTATTATTCTCGGGGTGGGACATAATAGTAAGGCGCATGCCATTGCTTATATGCCTTTAGTTTTGAGTGGAATCATTCTCACGTTTCGAAAAAAATACATTATCGGATTTCTACTCACTGCCGTTGCCATGGCGCTTGAGATTAGTGCAAATCATTTCCAGATGACTTATTATTTAATGTTATTGGTTTTGGTTTTGGGAATCGCTTATCTCATTGATGCACTCAAAAAGAAGATGCTGCCACATTTTTTTAAATCAGTTGGTTTGTTATTGGTTGCTGTGATAATGTCAGTTGGATTGAATGCAACGAACATCATGGCTACCCAAGAATATGTGGCTGAAAGTACGCGTGGACAAAGCGAACTGACAATTAATCCAGATGGTTCGCCCAAAGAGGCCACTTCAGGGCTTGATAAAGAATATATTACAGAATACAGTTACGGCATTTTAGAAACTTTTAACCTATTTATACCTCGGTTTTTGGGAGGAGGAAGCTATGAAGATGTTGGCAAGGATTCTGCTACTTATAAAGCTTATATCGCCATGGGAGCTTCTCCTGTGCAGGCGTTGCAAGAAGCCAAACAAACCCCAACCTATTGGGGTGACCAGACGATTGTTGAAGCACCAGCATATGTCGGAGCTGTCGTCTTGTTTTTGTTTGTTTTTGCACTTTTCTTGGTAAAAGGCCGCCTGAAGTGGTGGTTGGTAGGCGGTGTTATTATGTCCTTGTTGCTTTCGTATGGAAAGAATCTAGGTTTTCTCACGGATTTCTTTATTGATTATGTACCGCTGTACAACAAGTTCAGGGCAGTAAGTTCGATACAAGTGATACTGGAACTGTGCGTACCGGTGTTGGCGATTTTTGGTTTGGTGCGATTGTTCAACAATTTTGATGATGATGAAAAGAAATTGAGGGCACTTAAATATTCAGTTATTATTGCTGGTGGTCTGGCTCTGGTGTTTTTATTGTTTAAATCGTCCTTATTAAATTTTGTTGGCGTTAATGATGGTTTTTACCGTCAGAATTACGGACAAGCTTTTATTGATGCCGTTAAGGAAGATAGAAAGTCACTTTTCACCCAAGACACCTTACGAACACTCATGCTGATAGTATTGGCGGCAGGGGCTATTTACATGTTCTTAAAGAAAAAGTTTTCTGAAACGTGGACGGTTGTCATTTTTGGACTGTTGATTCTTTTTGATTTGGTCGGTGTGGATAGGCGTTATGTAAACAATGAAAACTTTGTGCCTTCCATTCAAGTGAATAAGCCATATCAGGCCAATGAAGCCGATATGGAAATCATGACTGATAAAAACCACTTTAGAGTGTTTGATGTGGTATCTCGTGAACCAGGAAAAGCGGCATATTTTCATAATTCGTTGTCGGGTTATCATGCAGCCAAATTGGGTAGATATAATGAATTGTTCGATTTTCACATTGCCAAAAACAATATCAATGTGCTGAATATGCTGAACACCAAATACATTATAGCCGACGACGATAATGGCGCTATTTTTCCTTATGAAAATACCGATGTCAATGGTAATGCGTGGTTTGTAAGTGAGGTGGCAAAACTCAATTCTGCCAATGAGGAGTTGATCGCTTTGGATAGTTTGGATACTAAACGTAAAGCGGTTACAACACAAAGTATTCCGAATAAAAGGTATAATGTAGATTCAACAGCAACTATCAATATATCAGTATATAGACCAAATCACTTAAAGTATCAGTCTAGTAATTTAAATGATGGTTTTGCCGTGTTTTCGGAGATTTATTACGGTCATGGATGGAAATCTTTGATTGATGGAAAAGAAGTGCCTCATCACAGAGTCAACTATGTTTTAAGAGGAATGGAAATACCAAAAGGTCAACATACAATTGAGTTTAAATTTGAACCGGAAGTCATTAAAACTGGCAGCGGAATTGCATTGGCAAGCTCCATATTATTGGGCTTATTGATCATAGGCGGTTTGTATTATGAGTTTAGAAAAAAAAGGAGATACTTGAGTTAAATAAATGGAATCCCATTTTTTGGGAATGACAAAGATGCCAAAAAAAGTACTCATCATTACCTATTATTGGCCACCAGCTGGAGGTCCTGGTGTGCAACGTTGGCTCAAATTTGTCAAATACCTTCCTGAATTCGATATCCATCCGGTTGTTTATATTCCGGAGAATCCAAGTTATCCTATTGTTGATGAGAGTTTACTTTATGAAATTCCAGATAGTACAACAATTATTAGCCAGCCAATTGAGGAGCCTTATAAATTGGCGGAATTATTTTCATCTAAACATTCAAAAACCATAAGTTATGGCGTGATTCCGAAAGAGAGAAAACAGAACTTTGTTCAGAAATTAATGCTTTATGTGCGTGGCAATTACTTTATTCCCGATGCCCGAAAGGCTTGGATACAGCCCTCGGTAAATTACTTATTGGATTATATTCAAAAGGAAAACATTCAAACCGTTATAACCACTGGGCCACCACATAGTTTGCACTTGGTTGGATTGAAGTTAAAAGAGCAATTGAATATCAAATGGCTTGCAGATTTCAGGGATCCTTGGACTACGATTGGCTATCACAAACAACTAAAATTGACACCATCGGCCGCCAGAAAGCACGAAGAATTGGAGAAAATGGTGTTGCAAACTGCCGATAGTATCATTGTGACAAGCGAAAACACTAAATCGGAGTTTAAGGAAAAAACCAGTAAACCGATTGAGGTCATTACCAATGGTTATGATACGTATCAGCTTCAAAAACCCGAGAAGGATGATACCTTTACAATCTCTCATATTGGCTCTTTGCTTTCTGGCCGTAATCCTATTGTTTTATGGGAAGTTTTAAGGGAATTGATTCAAGAAAATGCTGATTTTAAGAATTATTTTCAATTGAAATTAATCGGTCTAGTGAGTGAAGATGTTTTAAATGATATCAATTCCCATAATTTAAAAGACCACGTTAATTTGGTTGGGTATTTAAAACATGAAGATGCTCTGATGCAGCAACGACAGTCACGATTATTGCTTTTGGTCGAAATTGATTCCGAAGATACCAAGGCAATCATTCCAGGTAAACTGTTTGAGTATATGATCTCTGAAACTCCAATCATTGCAATTGGGCCAAAAGAAAGTGATGTAGAGCGTATTATTCAATCAACCAATACAGGTAGTTATTTTTATTATGATGACCGTAACAAGTTAAAATCGCAAATTTTAATGTATTTTGAGGCCTATAAAACAGATTCCTTAATTACGAATCCGATTGGTTTAAAGCCGTACAGTAGACGAGAGTTAACTCGTAAATTATCTGATTTATTATAGAATCAATAAAATTATAACCCAGCACCAAATCTCAATTACCAACATTGAAAATTGATGTTCAACTATTTGTAATTTGGAATTTAATATATTGGAATTTTAAAAACTATGGGAATTGTTACCAGCCAATCCTTTAAAAATACAATCACGACTTATCTTGGCTTCGGGATAGGAGCAGTCAACACTTTGTTTTTGTACACGTATTTTATTTCCGATGTGTATTATGGTTTGGTGGCTTTTATACTTTCCACCGCCAATATTATGATGCCGTTGATGGCATTTGGCGTGCACAACACAATCATAAAATTCTATTCGACTTTTAAGACCAAAAACTCCCTCAACAGTTTCCTGACATTAATGCTTTTTTTACCATTATTCTTGATAGTTCCCATTGGACTTATAGGTGTTTTTTCTTATGATATTTTAGGGGAATTGCTTTCCCAAAAAAACCCGATAATTAAGGATTATATGTGGTATATTTTTGTTGCTGCCATTGCAATGGCCTATTTTGAAGTCTTTTTTGCATGGTCAAAAACCCAAATGCTGACGGTTTTCGGGAACTTTATGAAAGAGGTTTTCCACCGTGTGGGCGTGATGATTTTGTTGTTTTCCGTGAACTTTGAATGGATTGATGTACAACAACTCATCATTGGAGTTGTAATGGTTTACATGTTGCGAATGGTGGTGATGATGTTGTATGCTTTTAGTGTGCGCTTGCCTGTCTTTAAGTTCAACAAAATTGAGAATGTGAGTTCCATTCTTAAGTATTCTTCATTGATTATCATTGCGGGTTCTATTGCTACTATTATTTTGGATATTGATTCCTTTATGTTAGGTCTTTACATTCCGATAGAAAAAGTGGCGTACTATGGAGTTGCCATTTATATTGCAACGGTTATTGCTGTGCCTTCCAGGGCGATGCAACAGATTTTACAACCTCTAACGGCTCAATTTCTAAATGATAAGAACAAGGTAGCCCTTAAGGATTTATACGTGCGAAGTTCGCAAACACTTTTTGTGATTGGAGGCTTTATATTTCTTCTGATTGTATTGAATATCAATGAACTTTATCTCTTGATTCCTGAAGAATTTAGTGGAGGATTAATAGTAGTGCTTTTGGTAAGTATCGCGAAATTATATGATAACTTAATGGGCTGCAATAACGTCATTCTTTTCAATAGTGATTATTATCGTGTGGTCCTTGTTTTTGGTGTTATCTTAACGATTCTGACAGTGTTGCTTAATATGGTGTTCATTCCGATGTATGGTATTAATGGTTCAGCTTTTGCAACGTTTTTGGCAATCTCCATTTACAATACCATTAAGATTTATTTTGTTCAGCAGAAGTTTAACATGATGCCTTTTAACATCGAAACTGGTAAGGTGTTCATATTACTTATTGTTTGCGTTTTAATATTTTACTTTTGGGAATTCCCATTTCATCCAATTTTCAATATTTCTTTAAAATCACTTATAATCACAATTTTTTATGTTGCTATTATCTTAAAGTTGAATGTTTCAGAAGATATTTCTGTAGCGATTAAGAAGTATTTGAGGATAAAATAGGGGTGTAGTGATGGGTTTATTAGAACTTCAATTTGGGATTCGAACAAAACGGATGAGATTCCTGCTTTCGCATCAATTATAAAAAGGGAAAATCCTGCAAGGTGCTTTGAGGCATACTACATGCAGGACTTTCCAACTAACCAACCAAAAAATTATATATGTTTAAAGACTTCCTCTTTTAGAAGCAGAACGCGCATTTGATTGTCTGTTCGCTTGTTCGGTTCTCTGACTGCTACTTCTTTGAGGCGTTACTTTATATTGTTGTCTTGTATTTGATATACGAGTATTTGCCGAGCTTGGTTTTCTATTTGGCAAATTATTAACACGTTCGACTGATTTTGTTACAGCCGATGAGTTTCTGTCCATTTGCTGTCTTTGAGGCGCTTGTCTTTGAGTTACTTGTGTGCTCCTCGTAGGAGTAGCATTTTGCTGAACGGTATTGCGAACGTTTCTATCTGATGACATTGCTCTCTGTGTTTGTACTTCCCTTGTTGGGGTTGATGAACGTGTGAAATTATTCGTATTAGAACTTCTGACGTTTTGATTTACTCTAGTTTGTGCAGAAGGTCTTACTGTATTTTCATTTATATCTGTGGCACGACTGCGCGAATCGAAAGTTTGTGTTCCACTAGTGGTGGCTCTACCAATTGTCGAAGCATTTCTAGTAGTTGTGGCCTCTTGACGATATCTATCACTTGCTCTATTGTTTGTAGCCAAAATATTGCCCCGAGGCCCATTGGAATTGCTCGCAACGCGTCCATAATCATAATGTACTGGTTGTCTGTAATTGTTCGCGTATGGTCTGTAATAATGATATCGTACTGGCGTATAAAATTGTCTGTAAGGTCTTGCGTATACGATGCAGAAATTGGGTGCTGGTATGGCATAATACGCATGCCAAGGTCTATACACATACACTTGGTTGTACACATTGATAAAGCCTGTATAATGTGTAAACGAACGATGCCTATTGTAATGCACATATAAACCTCCAACACGTGCCACACGTCCAAAAGTGTTATAATTGATATCTACATTACCAACTTGGGTAACACGACCGTAAAAATCATAATAGATTGGTGTGTTTTCAATTTGAATAATGGCTCCAAAATCGTCATATTGAATGTAAGGGCTATAATCATACCCTCTGTTAAAACTAAAGGATACGTTTGGAGTATTGATTGCGACATTGACGTCTGGGCCGTAATTGGGTGCATAGAAGTCGAACTGACCATCGGGGAAAACAGAAAACTCAATCCCACCTTCGTTAAAAATGAAGGAGTTGCCATAACTTCTGTTAATGAAGTTAGCTGTTGAATTGTCTTCAAGTGCGGTGGTGGTTTTTGCGCTTACTGTTGCTCCAATGAGGAACACTGCAGTAAAAACTAAAGCTAAATTTTTCATGAGTGCTTGTTTTATATTACACATGCTAATTTTATGTCAAACAGCGTGCCAAAGTTATTAGTGGGTAGAGGTAGTAGATTTTTGGGATTGGGAATTTTTTTCTACGATTCGATAGCTATTGGAAGGAATGTTTTTTATAGCTGTATTTAAGAAAAATGTTTACTAGTTTAAGAAAATACTAAAGGACCAATCAAGTCGTCTTTGCGAGCGGAGAGAAGCAATTTTTTCCTATTAACGAAAATTACGATTGTTATAAACGATTTTCAATAATTGTGTTTTTTAAGTTTGTTCTTTTGCGATTGTTTTGTTGCCATGAAGGTATTGTATGTGAGTTTTCAAAATCAATTAAAATAGGTATAAATATTCTATTTAGCGTACTCAAAATAAAATATAAAAACCCCAAAACCTTGGGGAGGACTTTGGGGTAATTAACAACCAACAAAAATCTAATTTATCTTTTTATCTTCCTTTGGGATTTTATTTCTTTCCCTTGTCTGTAATAGTAAAATTCTTCAGAATTACCATAATCATAACTGTGGTTTACAAAACTATTGTTATTAAATTGTCCGAATCCTTGATTGAATTGGGAATTGAAAGGATTCACAAAGCCAGAACTATTGACCACTTCACCCCAATGATTGTACATGACCCGTAAGCCACCAACTTGGGAGAGCATCCCTCCACGATTGTAACTCATATATATGGTACCAACCCGATTGACTTTTCCAAGCCTGTCGTAATTGATGAATACATTTCCTACTCGGCGAACTTTGCCGTCGAAGTCGTGTTGCACCAACATACTGCTGTTCATTGATCCATAATGGTATATGCGACTGTTCGTAGCAGGTGCTCCTTGTGTCTTATTCATTGAGCCACGTCTTGTATTGCTAATGTTACGATAATATGAGTCATTGAATTGGCTAAATGAATTTCCTTGATTGGTATTGAAATCAAAACTTCCATCAGGAAAGATTAAAAATTCAACACCTCTCTCTATAAACATAATAGGTTCAGCAAATCGATAGCGTGATGTATTGTAATTATCTACATCTTGCGGCATCACACTAAATGTAGTTGCGTTTGCAGATGTTAATCCTATTAACACCATTGCAGTAAAAAGTACATTTGTCTTCATAATTTAAGGATTTTAGATGATGCCTACACTTTTTCATTTCTGAATCCTTTTCGGCTTACGCTATAATTTGATTGAGTTTCAATTTGCGTGCCAAAAATTTTTTTGTGTACACCCCAAGATTACTTTGTGTAGGATATATTAGTTTTTTTACTACTTTTATATTGATCAACCAGTGACCATGCCAAAATCAACCATCCCTTGCACTAACTGCTCGCAGCAGTTTGAGGCTCATTATCCATTCTGTCCATATTGCGGTCAGAGAGCAGAGGATAAATTGACTTTAGGTGTTCTTTTTAGTAATACCATCAGTAACTACTTTTCAGTGGATGCACGTTTCTTTAAGAGTTTTATTCCATTGATGGCCCAGCCCGGCTATTTAGCTAAAAGGTTTGTGCAAGGGCAGCGATTATTGTATTTGCATCCTGCGCAGATGTATTTGTTTATTTCGGTAGTGTTTTTCTTTTTGTTTTCATTTATTTCTCGGGAACAAGCACAGACCATTGATAGCGAATTAAGAAAAGACATTGAACGTAGCAAGGAACATAAGGATTCCATTCAAGAACAAAGGGAAGATTCAATTGTAGCACAAAAAATTCTTCAACCTCTCAAGGATCATCAGAAACAATTTGGAATTAAGGATGAGGAGATGAGAGCGATAGATTCTGTTGTAAATATTAAGCAAGACAAAGCATCAAGAAATTCTCTTTTAAATTTTGATTTTAACGAAACCGAAATTGATTCCATGATTACCGCTGGTGCTTCAGATGAAGCGATTTATGATAAAATGGGAATGAAAGCTGATGATGGTAAGTTTACAAAGCGGTTTTATAAGCAATCGCTTAAATTTTTAAAGAGTAAAAGCGGCGGTTCTATTTTACAGGCATTTTATGATAGTATTCCAATAGCTATGTTTGTTTTGTTACCAATTTTTGCCTTGATATTAAAATTGTTTTATAACAAAAAAGGTCGTTTTGCGCACCATTTGGTATTTAGTTTTTACTTTTTTGCCTTTCTGTTTATGGTGTTTGGGTTTTTGGTTTTTGCTAATTTGGTTTGGGAAGATTTCCCAGGTTGGATCATTACGCTAATAATATTATCGACATTTTTCTATTTATTCCTGGGTTTAAAACGCTTTTATGAACAAGGCGCATTTTTAAGTTTTATTAAAAGCAGTATGATAACATTTCTGTTTTTGATGTTCGTTTTGCCATTGGCGGCGGGAATTATGGGGTTGATGGCGTTTTTGTTTTATTGAGAAACTTAACGCATGCTTCTCCTAAAGACGTAAATGAGCAAAGTTTGCAATGTTGGTTACTGAATATTGCGACTGAAAACTAAAACTGAAACTGAAACTGAATACCTCTAGCAAAGGCGCAAAGGCGCAAAGTTTGAATTTATTATTACTGAAAACTGCGACTGAAAACCTCTCTCAAAGCCGCAAAGTTTGAATTTTTGATAACTGAAAACTGCGACTGAAGACTGAAGACTGAAGACTGAAGACTGCCGCTGTAAACTAAATCTTCTCCTTCAAATAAGCACCAGTAATTGAATCCTTATTCTTCACCAACTCTTCCGGAGTTCCTTGTGCCATGACTTGTCCACCTCTTTCACCACCTTCTGGACCCAAATCGATAATATAATCAGCACATTTAATGAGGTCAAGGTTGTGTTCAATTACGATGATGGAATGTCCTTGCTCGATTAAAGCTTGAAAGGATTTCAATAATTTTTTGATATCGTGAAAATGCAAACCAGTGGTTGGTTCATCAAAAATGAATAGGGCATTGTCGCTTTTGGAGCCTTTCCCTAGAAAAGTGGCCAATTTGATACGTTGGGCTTCACCACCAGATAGGGTAGAAGAACTTTGACCGAGTGTGACGTATCCCAAACCTACATCTTGCAAGGGTTGTAATTTTCCTTGGATTTTATTTTGATCATTTTGTTCAAAAAATGCAATGGCATCATCGATTGTCATGTTGAGGACATCATCAATATTTTTATCCTGGAATGCAACTTCCAGAACTTCTTTTTTAAAGCGTTTACCATTACAAGCTTCACAGGTCAAGTGCACATCTGCCATAAACTGCATTTCAATGGTCACTTCGCCATCACCTTTGCAGGTTTCACAGCGACCGCCATCAACGTTAAAGGAGAAATGTTTGGCTTGGTAGTTTCGTATTTTGCTCAACTTTTGAGCGGCGAACAATGCCCTGATATCATCATAAGCTTTTATATAGGTCACAGGATTGGAACGCGACGATCGACCAATTGGATTCTGATCGACAAATTCAACATGTTGAATGTTTTTGTAACTGCCTTTGAGTTCTGTGAACTGCCCTGCTTTGTCTCCAAAACCTGTCAAGTGTTTCTGAATTGCAGGATACAGGATTTTTTTTACCAAAGTACTCTTGCCACTTCCTGAAACCCCTGTAATAATGGTCAGCATTTCCAACGGGAAAGTAACATCTATATTTTGAAGATTATGTTCTCGGGCGCCTACAACTTCAATTTGGTATTTGGATTTACGACGTTTCTTCGGTACTTCAATTTCCATGTCGCCATTAAGATATTTCGCCGTTAAAGAATTGGAAGCCAAAATATCCTGATAGGTTCCCGAAGCAACCACTTCACCACCAAATGTGCCTGCTTCAGGACCAATATCGATGATTTCGTCCGCTGCTTTCATAATGTCTTCATCATGTTCCACAACAATGACCGTATTTCCTAAATCACGAAGGGCTTTCAGTACAACGATTAGTTTTTCAGTGTCCTTTGGATGTAGGCCAATGCTCGGCTCATCGAGAATATACATAGAGCCCACAAGACTGCTTCCAAGAGAGGTTGCCAAGTTGATTCGTTGGCTCTCGCCACCAGAGAGCGTGTTGGATTTCCTGTTTAGTGACAAATAATCTAAACCGACATTCGATAAAAATGACAGCCGATTAGAGATTTCCTTTAGCAAACGTTCAGCAATTTTTGTATCGTGATCGCTGAGCTCCAATTGTTGAAAGAAGTTGGCCAATCTATCCAAAGGCATTCCGACCAAATCGGTGATCGTCACCTTGGCAATTTTTACATAATTGGCTTCTGGTCGAAGTCGTTTGCCTTGACATTTGCTACATTTGGTTTTTCCGCGGTAACGCGAAAGCATCACACGATTTTGTATTTTATAAGCTTTGGACTCCAATTCAGCAAAAAAGCTGTCTAATCCTTCAAAATGACTGTTGCCTTCCCAGATCAGTTGCTTTTGCTCATCAGTCAACTGAAAATATGGTTTATGAATTGGGAATTTAAATTTATGCGAATTGTTTACCAACTGATCACGGTACCAGCTCATGCTTTCACCTCTCCAGGGGAAAATGGCATTTTCATACACAGACAATCCAGTATTGGGAATTACCAATTCTTCATCAATACCAATGACATCTCCATAGCCTTCACATTTAGGGCAAGCTCCATAAGGATTGTTGAAACTGAATAAATGTACGTTTGGCTCGAGGAAAGTCATGCCGTCCAATTCAAAGCGGTTGTTAAAAGCGGTTTGTTTGTTATTGGAAAGTGACTCTATGAGTGTTGTTCCTTTTCCTTCAAAAAATGCCGTTTCAACAGCATCTGCCAATCGATTATAAAATTCCTCTTCATGCTTTACTACGATCCTATCCACCACCAGAAAAACATCTTTTTTGATATTTTTCTCAAGCCCTTCTTCAATCCGAATGACTTCGTTTTTTATCTTAATCCTCGCATAACCTTGTTGTTGCAAGACCTTTAGTTTGTCTTCCATGCTTCGGCCTTCTTCCAATATAATAGGAGAGAGGAGTAGCAGTTTTTCGCCATCTTCAAAGGACTTCACAAGATTAATAACATCTTCTGTGGTGTGTTTCTTAACAAGATTGCCAGAAATAGGTGAATAGGTTTTTCCGATACGAGCAAACAGCAACTTTAAATAATCATAGATTTCAGTTGAGGTTCCAACTGTTGAACGAGGATTGGTAGAATTTACCTTTTGCTCAATGGCGATGGCAGGCGCAATACCTTTAATATAATCCACTTTCGGTTTATTGAGACGTCCTAAAAACTGACGCGCATAACTCGACAAACTTTCTACATAGCGACGTTGGCCTTCGGCATACAAAGTGTCGAACGCCAAACTCGACTTTCCAGAGCCAGATAATCCGGTAATGACCACCAATTTATTGCGAGGAATTACCACATCCAAGTTTTTTAGGTTGTGAAGGTTAGCGCCTTTAATGATGATATTTTGTTTTGGATTAACTTCGGAAAGCTTGATGCTCATAGGGATTATAACTTTTGAATTTGCAAAGATACGTTAACTAATTCAGCCTTGAAAAAAACTTATTGTGCAATAAAATGTTAAAGTTTGATGTGAAATTTTGCATTTTAGGAATGATTGTTGTTATATTTGACTCATAATCAGTAATAAATAATAGCCTATATCATAATATTACTTTAAAGAACAACCCCAAGCATGGAATTTTCCATGCGTCTAAAGTAATGATTATGAGACACGAAATTATCACTGATGCCGTATTGGTCGGCAATTACTTAAAGGGCGACGAAAGCGCGCTCTCTGTTTTAATCAACAGACACAAACAAAAAATCTACAGCTTCATTTATTCTAAAGTTTATGATAGAGATATCACTGAAGATATTTTTCAAGACACTTTTATTAAAGTTATCAAGACGCTTAAACTTGGTAAATACAACGAAGAAGGTAAATTTTTACCTTGGGTAATGCGAATTGCCCATAATTTGATAATCGATCATTTCAGAAGAAACAGTAGAATGCCGAAATTCGACAACAGTGGTGAGTTTAGTATTTTCTCTATTTTGAGTGATTCGGCTCTTGATGCGGAAAAAACAATTATCAAAGAACAAATTGAATGCGATTTAAGACGTTTGATTGAGGAGTTACCTGAAGATCAAAAAGATGTATTGGTAATGCGTATGTATCAGGATATGAGCTTTAAAGAAATTTCAGATAAAACAGGCGTCAGTATCAATACGGCTTTAGGTCGAATGCGATATGCCCTTATAAACTTGAGAAAGGTGATTGATCAGAAAAATATAATTTTAACAAATTGATATACTAAATAAAGTTTTGTTGCGTTATTAGGATTATTACTAACCTAAACTCACAAAATGGCAAAACTTTACCCTGAAAAATCTTCCCAAAAACAAAACGATTTGAACCCTGAAGAAGAGACTGTTAACTTTCTTCTTAATTATTCCAAGGCTTTAAAAGTCATAAATTGTAAAAAATTAAAGTTTGAAATGCTTTTAAACTAAACTTTGAAACGTCCTGATTATTAGCCAATCAGGATTTTTTTTTGGTTTGTCCGTATCCCTTTCTGAAGGAAAGGGAACCATTGTGCTTTTATAATTTTGGTGTTCTTTACTTCTTTTTTTTCTTTGAGTCACTAGGGATAAATGGATAATGTGCTTTTAAAACAGACGCCCTGCCAATTGTTTTAGTGATAATGTCCTTATCCAAGTCCCAACCTCTTGCTGGCGAATATTGTCTTCCATACCAGATAATTTGCAGGTGAAGGTCGTTCCAAAGTTCTTTAGGGAACAAACGTTTGGCATCTTTTTCGGTTTGAACGACATTTTTTCCGCTACTGAAATTCCATCGATACATCAATCGGTGAATGTGTGTATCTACTGGAAATGCAGGAATACAAAATGCTTGCGACAAGACTACAGCCGCCGTTTTATGACCTACCGAAGGCAGAGCTTCTAAAGCTTCATAGGTTTGAGGCACGTTGCCATCGTACTTCTCAATCAATATATTTGATAATCCATAAATACCTTTACTTTTCATCGGAGATAGACCAACAGGTTTGATAATCTCCCTAATTTCTTCAACAGAAAGTTTTACCATATCATACGGATTATCGGCTCTAGCGAAAAGTATCGGTGTGATTTGGTTGACCCGAACATCGGTACTTTGAGCCGACATCAGAACGGCAATAAGTAATGTATATGGGTCTTTATGTTCTAAAGGTACCGGAATTGTTGGATACAGCATTTTTAACGTTGATATAACAAAATCTACCTTTTCTTTTTTGGTCATAAGTCGTATTTTTACAAAGAATCAAATTTAAGACATTATGACCAAATTAAAAGCAGGAGAAAAAGCACCAAATTTTACACAAAAAGACGAACAAGGCAATACATTGAGTTTATCTGACTATAAAGGCAAAAAGTTGGTAGTGTTTTTTTATCCAAAAGCAAACACTCCAACCTGTACTAACGAGGCCTGCAACTTACGCGACCATTATAAAAAGCTTAAAGATAAAGGTTATGAAATTTTAGGAGTAAGTGCCGATAGTCAAAAGAAACAATCCAATTTTAAACAGAAATATAGTTTTCCTTATCCTTTGCTAGCCGATGAAGATTTGTCGGTTATCAAGGCCTTTGATGTTTGGGGAGAAAAGAAATTTATGGGACGCACCTTTGATGGCATCCATCGTATCACGTTTGTAATTGATGAAAATGGCATCATTGAAAAAGTGATTGATGATGTGAAAGCAAAGATGCATTCGGATCAGATTTTGGCCTGATTCAATATTAATTATTTAGGTAATATTGAAACGCCTCCAAAATCAATTCATTTTCGACCAAGCAATCAATTTTTGGTTGACCAATTGCTTCCAAAAGCACAAAATTTATATTGCCATGTTCATTTTTCTTGTCATATTTTAAAAGGTCGATGATAGCGTCATAATCGGATTGCTCTATATTCACTTTTTTGAAGAGGTGGAGAATAACTTTTGTGATGTGGTTAAGGTCTTCCCGTGGAAAATTGAGTAATCTTGAGGAGAGATAAGATTCCAAAATCATCCCTATGGCAATGGCTTCTCCGTGTAATAACTCTGGTTTTTGGTCATTACTCAAATAATAGGATTCGATGGCATGGCCTAAAGAATGTCCAAAGTTAAGGTGCTTGCGTACATTGTTTTCTAACGGATCTTTTGTGACAATTTCATATTTGATTTCAACCGATTCGTAGATTAGCGCGTCTAAATCTTCCAAAGTCATTTTTGATAGATCGACTAAGGTGTTCCAATACTTACGGTCATATATCAGTCCGTGTTTTAGCATTTCAGCCAATCCAGACTTCAAATGATTCTGTGGAAGCGTATCTAAAAACGACGTATCAATCAAGACCATATCACCGGAATTGATAACTCCTACCTGGTTTTTAAGGGTTCCCAAATCGACACCGGTTTTTCCACCTACTGAGGCATCTACCATTGCCAATAATGAGGTCGGAATATTGATGTACTTGATGCCTCGTTTGAAGGTACAGGCCACAAATCCACCCAAATCCGTCACCACTCCACCTCCCAAATTTATAATAAGACTTTTGCGATCGGCTCCCAATTCTGATAAAGCATTCCATACACCAACACAGGTCTCAATCGTTTTATGTTGTTCACCAGCTTCAATTTCTATGATTTCAAAATGGGCCTCGGTATCAATTTGTGCCATAAAATGAGGTAAGCAATGTGTATGAGTATTTACATCAACCAGAATATAAATACTTGAAAAACGATGTGTCTTGAGATACTCATTGAATGCTTTATAGGCTTCTGAATTAAAGTGAATTGAATAGGTTTCTGTCTGTATGGATTTCATGAATTGGAATGCCTTTAAATTTGGTATCAAAATAAGTAGTTTTTAATTAAATAATCGCCAACGAATACATATTTTTGTGATTATTTTTTGACAATGGCAAGAGAACGATTATTTGACAATACCCAAATTGCTTTCGATTTAAAAAGCGATTCCGAGCTCGAGAGAGCCTACTTTTTATTTAAAATGATATCCCATGAACCCTTGGTGCGAATTGGCACAGCTGCCACTAATTTTGCCCTCAAAGCTCATTTGCCAGTTGAAGGATTGATTCGGTCTACGGTTTTTGATCATTTTTGTGGTGGGGTTAATGAAGAAGACTGCTTACCCGTGATTGACAAAATGTACGCAAAAGGCGTTTGTTCAGTGTTGGATTTTTCGGTGGAAGGACAAGAAGAAGAAGCATGTTTTGATGCTGCTATGGAGAAGACCCTGAAAATCATCAATTTTTCGGAAGAAAAGGAAGCGATGCCCATTGCAGTTTTTAAGCCCACAGGATTTGGTCGTTTTCATTTATATCAGAAAAAAAGTGAGGCAAAACCATTCACAGAGCAAGAATCTGAAGAATGGAATCGTGTTGTGTCCCGCTTTGATAAGGTTTGTAAATTGGCAAAAGAAAAAGACGTCGAAATATTGATTGATGGTGAAGAAAGCTGGATGCAAGTTGCGGCAGATGCGTTGTGTGAAGAGATGATGCGTTTATATAATACCGAAAAACCCATTGTCTATAATACCTTACAGCTTTACCGATGGGATCGATTGGACTATCTAAAGCAATTACATGAACGTGCCAAACGGGACGGTTATACGATAGGTATGAAAATTGTTCGTGGCGCATACATGGAGAAAGAGCGCGAAAGGGCAGAGGACAAAGGTTATGCCTCTCCAATTTGCGCTACGAAAGAAGCCACCGACATTAATTTCAACAAAACCCTCGAATATATACTAGAACATCTCGATACTATTTCATTGTTTGTTGGAACGCACAATGAGGAAAGCTGTTATCTTACGATGGAATTGATGGAAAAATACGCCATTTCAAAAAGTGATAACCGGGTGTGGTTTGGACAATTGTATGGGATGAGTGATCATATTAGCTTTAATTTGGCCGCAGCAGGGTATAATGTGGCAAAATACGTGCCTTTTGGACCTGTAAGGGATGTGATGCCCTATCTTATTCGTCGCGCGGAAGAGAATACATCTGTGGCAGGACAGACTAGTAGGGAATTGAATTTATTGAAAACAGAACGGAAGCGACGGAGGCTATAAATTATTTTTAATCTTATTTATATATGATTATATGACCTTTATTTTAAAATCTACATATCTAATTATTTTCAATATATATTTTTTAAATACAGAGGGATTAGTTCAGTTTCAAAAAGGCACAAAATAATTTCTTTCCAACTAGCTAATAAAAAATATCAACTGCTTTATATGCTTCAGACACAGCATTAATTATGTATTTGGTCGAATTAATTGAGATTACCTTAACAATTTTTGTTACTTAGATTGTACTTTATTACAAAAGTCAAAATGTATTTAAAAACGTTATTAGAAGAAGTTAAAATTAAAAACATCAATATCATTTTTATAGACTATTTTGACACAATAGTCCATAGAAATATACACCCTAATTACGCCTTAAGATTATGGGCGAAATTTATGATTAGGGAGTTGGGATTAGATATTTCTATTGATGAACTTTATTTCATTCGACTTGATAGTGTTAGTTTTCTCAATCAAAAACATCAAAGGAATAGTTCAGAGCTACCTTATCACTTGGTGGTTGAGGAAATCTACAAAAGATTGTTGATACATAATTATATCAAAAATATAATTAGCTCCGATTTTGCAAACCTATCTGAAAAGATAGATGTAAAGATTGAAACAAATGTTCAATATAAAAATCAGGGGGTTGTTAATTTTTTAAAAGAGTTTAAAGAATCAGGTGGGAAAGTCTATTTAGTTTCAGATTTTCATTTGCCGAAACTAGCATTCATAAAAATGCTTAAGCATCATAATCTGTATGATATCTTTGACGGCATCTACAGTTCTTCGTCAGTTGAGAAAAGCAAAGAGAGAGGTACTATTTACGATCACATTCTTTTTGAACTTTCACTCAAACCAGATGAGGTTATGATGATAGGGGACAACAAGAATAGCGATGTCATCAACTCCAAAAAGAATGGATTGCACTCTTATTTATTGCCCCATGGCAAATACCTAAAAAGAAACAATAGAAATAGAATAGGCAACGATTCTAAAAAGTTTACCAACATTATTAATCGAATTCATAAAAAGTGTCAGAAGAATTCTTCTATTCCCTATACAGAATACATTATTTTTTATCATTTCTTTATTGAACGTCTTTACAATAAAGTAAAAAAAGATCAAGTTAAAGAATTGTTTTTTCTTGCTAGAGAAGGGCAATATCTCAAAAGGTTGTTTGATTCCTATCAAGATTATACTCATGTTGAAGGAACTGCAAAAATCAAAACGCATTATTTAAAAATTTCAAGACAGGCCTCCCTTCAAATCAATTTAAAAGATATTGAGATAGAAGAGTTTCAGTATCTCAAAAAAAATTATCCTGATTTAAGTTTTGGGAGTTTTCTTCGTCACTTTAATTGCCCAGAGGAAGTTATATTAAAGATTGGTAATGAGTTAAAGATTAACATAAAGCCTTTAATTCAAAACTTTTTTACATCCGATGAATTTTTAAACTTGAAGAGCAGCAACACATTTATTTCATATTATAATACTCATCGCGCTACTAATCGTTTAGAATTCCAGAATTATTTTAAATCCTTTCAGGCAAATATTCAAGAAGATGGTATTCATCTTGTGGATATAGGATGGAGAGGTACTATGCAAGAATGTTTGTTTGAGTATTTTAATGAAGAATTATCCGTTACTGGCTATTATTTAGGCTTAAGGGAAATTTTTGATATTCAAGAAAAAACAAAACGTTACGGGCTTATATTCTCAATATTACCGTATACTAGTTATTATGATTATTTATTGTTGGCCAACAGGCAACTATATGAACAGTTTTCTGCAGCTAACCACGGTAGCGCCATTTGCTATACTTCTGAATCTGATGGTTATGTAATTGAGTCTTTTAAGAACGAGGAGAAGATGTTGTACGATCATTACATTAGGGAGCATCAAGATCAAATGTTTGAAATGCATAAAGCTCTTTTGGATCGTCTCGAGTATTTATGTTATGATCAAAATATGGCTCAAAGAGTTCTTGCTGACCAAGCGTTGATTACAGGTTTATTCGTAAACAATAAAAAACTTAAATATATAGATACTTTAAGTTCTGGTTTTTTTCAGAACATTGGTGAGAATAACCTTGGTTTAACCTACGAAATTGAAAAGAACTTGGCGTTTCAATATCTCAAGTCATTTCTAATAACCCCAGAAGTCATGTTCCTAGCAATAACGAAACTAAAACCAATTGTATTTAAAAGGAATAAATTGTTGGCATATCTATTTCCATCATACCTCATTTATGTACATTATAAATGTAATAAATACATTCGCTTTAGGTTGTTTAATAGGCATGCTCTATTGAAGTATCAATTATTTAGAAACAATAAAAATGTATAGGTTATTTTCGATCTGTAATCTATTCTGCCCTGTTCTTCCAAATAGAATGTACCACTAGACAGATTTATAATTGGATCTTTTGCATATTCTTTTATCTTTTCCTTTAGCATGTCCGGAGCTTCTATTCTGGTCATCCCTTCTAGATGGTAAGAACCTAAAATAGGAGTTTCAATATTACCTTCATAATCAATTAAATAGGTTAACATTATATATTAGGGCTCCATTTGCCTCTATCATATCTACAGTGCCTTCTAGAAATTAGAGTTAAATTAAATGGTTGTGCTGCAGTAGGATCGGCAGCAGAAACACTAATAGTTAAGATAATTTCTGGTTTATACGTGAGTTGTTTAGGCGAAGAATTGATTTGCTCATTCCCAATTAGTCCGTCTTAAAAATAAACTATATCTCTTTTGGAGGCACAAGAAGAAAGTGCGAGTTACGATAAGATTTAAATATGAAAGATTAAATACCGAATGGTGGATTTAGAACTCGTAATGATTGTTCTTTGATTTGCTAATTTATTTATTTTTTAATGTCCAAAACTTCAAAAGTTGAATTATTGGAGCGATATTCTGGAATAATACTTTTAATACGGGAAACAGTTACTAAATTTTGCATTTTGGAATTTATAGAGCATAAGTTTTCAATCTTTTCCTGAATTTCCACGACATTGAGTTGCTTTGTTTTTGCAATCATTATTTTTTCATGATAGGTTGGGCGTGTGTTCTCTCCATCGGCCAATAATTCTTCATAGATTTTTTCTCCAGGGCGTAAGCCTGTTATTTTTATATCGATGTCTTCCGGGAAACGCAATCCAGAAAGGATGATCATATTCACCGCCAAATCGTAAATTTTTACGGATTGGCCCATGTCAAATACGAAGATTTCACCTCCATTCCCCATGGTTGCTGCCTCAATAACCAGCTGACAAGCTTCCGAAATGGTCATGAAATATCTTGTGATATCTTTATGGGTAACAGTCAAAGGTCCTCCTTGGTCAATTTGCTTTTTAAATAGAGGTATTACAGACCCATTGGAACCCAAAACATTTCCAAATCTTGTGGTTATAAATTTTGTTGTTCCTTTATATTGCAAACAATTCACATATAATTCTGCAATTCTTTTTGTAGCACCCATTACGTTTGTAGGGTTAACGGCTTTATCTGTTGAGATGAGAATAAATTTTTGTACACTGTGCTTTACAGAAAGATCGGCAATATTTTTCGTGCCAATAACATTAACGCCAACAGCTTCATAAGGATTGTTTTCCATTAAAGGAACATGCTTGTAGGCTGCCGCATGAAACAAAATTTTAGGTTTGTAGTGATCAAATAATTGTTCCATTCGTTTATAATCGCGTATGTCGGCGATTACTGCAACAATGTTTTTTATACCTTGTCGGATAAATTCTTGCTCTACATCATATAAAGCAGATTCTGCAGAATCTATAAGTATCAATTTTTTGTAATTGTATTTCGATACTTTTCTAGCTAGCTCACTTCCTATAGAACCCGCTGCTCCTGTGATAAATATAATTTGGTTTTCATACTCATCCATCAATTCTGTGTTAGCAATAGAGATTGGTTCCCGCCCCAACAAATCTTCAATTTTGACGTCCTTTATTTGTACGACGCTTAAATCACCATCTATCCATTGTTGTACAGGAGGTACAATCTTAACTTTCAACCCTAGCCTAAAGAGTTTGGTTGTTATTTCTAATAGTCTAATCGATTCAATTTTTTGTATTGAAATGACAACTTCCTGGATGTGATGTTTTTCAATGAAACTTGGAGTAATTTTTTCTAAATTGTAAACATTTAAAAGATTGATCTTTTTACCAACTTTGCGATCATTGTCATCGATAAACCCAACAATTTCCATGCTGCGTAGAGGGTCATTGTTGATGGCGTCATAAGTAATCATTCCATAGCTACCTGCGCCAAAGATCAATGTGTTTTTTAAGGATTTGAAGTCTTGTGTAAGACTGTTGTACAATGATTTTATAAAAAATTTAAATCCAGTAAGAAATAAGATGTTTAATAATAAATGAATGTAAACAATGGAGCCAGGAATAGTGTAGTAGGATTCTAAATTATAATTTCTGCTGATGAAAGTGGCAATTATTAAAACTGTTGCCAATATATTTGAGCCAATAATGATATTAACTATATCCTTAAATCCTGTAAAACGAACTACCCCTTTATGAGACCCAACAATTAAAAAACTAACGAACGCTGCTATTATTACATAAGGAAGACTTAACAACAATTCGGAAACATCAAAGTCAATTTGAAAATTGAAGCGAATGATGTAAGAAAAGAAGAATGTAAATATAACGATGCATAAATCGATGAGTAATATAAGCCATTTTGAGGCATATTTTTGAGAAACTCTATGTAGTAATTTATTAATCATGTATTAAAATAACGATCTATTATGATTAAAACTCTATTAAGTTCATAATCAGATAAATTAGAGCCGCTAGGCAAACATAATCCTTTTTTAAATAACTCGTCCGATATGCCGTTTAAATATCTCGGACAATCCTTAAAAATGGGTTGCTGATGCATGGGTTTCCATAAGGGACGTGATTCTATGTTTGCTTTTTCTAGTGCCAATCTTAAATCTTCACGCATGTGTTCAGATTCTGTGATAATGCAAGTCAACCAACGATTTGAAAATAGACCTTTAGGCTCTTGCAAAAATGTTAATTCTTTTATAGATTTTAAATTGTGATAATAATAATCATAATTTTTTCGTCTTGCAGCAACGCGTTCATCCAATACTTGCATTTGACCCCTTCCGATACCAGCCAAAACATTCGACATTCTATAATTATAACCTATATGTGAATGCAAATATTCAACAGCAGTATCCCTTGCTTGGGTGGCTAAAAAAACTGACTTTTCCTTGATGGATATGTTTTTGGTGACCAATGCGCCGCCCCCTGAAGTCGTAATGATTTTATTTCCATTAAAAGATAAAATGGAGATGTCACCAAAGGTACCACACTTCCTTCCATGGAAGGAGCTACCTAGTGCTTCAGCACTATCTTCAAGCACTGGAATCTCATAATTTAATGCAATGGCGTGTATTTCCTCAACTTTATAAGGCATGCCATAAAGATGAACGGCTATGATGGCCTTTGGTTTCTTGCCTTTTTTAATACGGTCCTTTATGGCAATTTCGAGCTGTTCTGGGCATAGGTTCCATGTGTCTGATTCGCTGTCTATAAAAATAGGAGTGGCTCCAACATAAACTATGGGATTCGCAGAGGCAGAAAACGTCTTACTTTGACAAAGTACTTCATCTCCTTTCCCAATACCCAACAATATAAGCCCTAAATGAATGGCTGCAGTACCAGAACTTAAAGCAGCGACATGACAGTCTTCTTGGAGATATTCTTGAATATCGTTCTCAAAACCAGTAACATTTGGTCCCAACGGCGCAATCCAGTTCGTGTCGAAGGATTCTTTGACAAAAGCTTGCTCATTGTCACTCATATGAGGCGATGATAACCAAATTTTAGTATCCATAAGTTACTTTCACTTAAGATTTTTACTATTTCACTAATTGATTAGTGAGGCAAATGAGGGACAGAAATTTCTAATTTTAGCAGCATCATGGTATTTTAAAAATACATATACTGATTCTCCAAGATTTTAATTTCTTGATTAAATATCCGTCTTTAAAGCAACACCAACCTAATAAATACGATAAAATGTAAATAATTACGTTGTTGACTGCATAAAATTAAGAAGAGATAGTAAATGTCTATGTTATATTTTAGTACTTAAATTTGGTTTTATATCAATTTCAATAACACAGATTCTTAAATAAAAGATTATATAAAGTTTATTCATGAACTTTCCTATGGAGTGAAATAAGAATTAGTTAATCAAAAAATTGGGATAAATCTAAACTATGCCTTTTTGGAAGGACTTAAAAATATAACTAAAAACATCGAGTGAGTTTAGCATCACTCCAAAAAATTCAAAGGAAATTCAGTAAGACAGGATTTTATGATCTATAATTAGTTTTGATATTTTGATTAGAACCTTGAAACCTTGGCATGTCAATGCTTTCAGAGTTATTAATGTCCGCCCGGTTAATTACTTTATCAATGGTTTTTAAAAGTATTTTGGAATCTAAAGAAAACGAAAGATGCTCTACATAGTAAACATCAAAATCAAATTTTTGTTCCCAGCTTATGGTATTTCTACCATTTACCTGTGCCCAACCAGTAATCCCGGGTAAAACTTCATGCCTTTTGTTTTGTCTTTCGCTGTAGTATTGCAAATATTCAGGTATTAATGGGCGAGGACCAATAAGACTCATATCACCTTTAAGAACATTAATTAACTGAGGTAGTTCATCTAAAGAAAACTTTCTACAGAAATTTCCAACTTTAGTTACACGCTCTAATGCAGGTAGCAGGTTACCATTTTCATCAGTTTTGTCATTCATGGTTTTAAATTTGATAATTGTGAAAATTCTTCCATTTTTCCCTGTACGATCTTGATAGAAAAACGGCTTCCCATTATTTACTATTAAGAGACTAATAATTAAAACTATAAATAAAGGAGAAACAATTAATAACCCTATAGAGGCGATTAAAAAATCGATTAACCTTTTGAATATTATTGGATATACATTTTTCATTAGCAATTGATATGTTTATGAAGATAATTTAGTAACCTTATATTTTTAAAAATAAAATCTAAAGTTATCCATTTAATTTATAACTTAATACAGATCGGTTTCTATTCTCAAAAATTCAGATTAAAATCATCGTTACTTAATATCATTATTTGATCATCATAAAAAAAGCAATCTAATCATAATAAGTAATTGAAACTAGAAAATATTTCACCCAATCCATTTCCGTGGCTTACATATAAATCATTTGAATCTTGTCTTAATAATGAACTATATATTTACAATTATTGGTGTACTCAAAACAATATAGCATCACTTTTTCTACAGCTGATTATTATTGAAAAAAAAGGTGTGCAACACAGTTTTCAGCGTCGGCCCTATCTTTTTTTATTGAAATATTGTATGTTTCTGCAACTTTATAAATTTCAAAAACTTTCTAAGGCATACCATACAAATGCACGGCTATAATTGCTTTTGGCTTTTTAACTTTTAAGATAATTCTATTAAAAATTACCTTCTAATATAGGTTTTGATCATACTGTGATCTGACTTGAAAGTACTTAACTTTTTTGTTTTCAATATTTTTAAATCTTGAGAAACCCAAATATGATCGAGCGAAAGTAATGGAATATTCCAAAACCAAGTTTCTCTAAAACCATTTCCCTTTTGGTTAAAGGCATGATTAAACTCCTTTTTTATCGGATTTAAGTATTTAGATTCAAAGGGCACATTAAAATCACCTAAAATGATGGTTTTATTTTTATCCTCAATTAATTTATTTACAAAATTAAGTTCCCAAGATCTTGGCACGTCGGGACTTCCTGAAACATCTATTGCATAAAAATTGATACTTTTAGTTTTGAAGTTTACAACCGTTGAATTAAATTTAGAGGTTACTTCACTGATAATTTCAATTGATGATTTTGAGAAAATACTAATTTCACTGGCAGATTTGTAAAAATAATATTCAGGAAATTTCGATTTTAATGCTTCTACATTGATTGCTTTAGATTCAACTAAAACCATAAGATCTGGAAAACTTTCACTTTCATTTAAAGCCATTTCAAAATTATTATCTCTGGAAGCATTCCAAAAAACAATTTCTAAATCATTGGTATTAATATTTTCAGGGATGTGTAATTTAAAACTTCGCCCCAACCAAAGTACCAATAAGACCACAGCAAATACCAAATTTAGTTTGCGCATTTTCTTTCCTATAAAAATAGATAGGAATAATATAATTGCTATAATTATGGGTAAGGGAAAGAGATAAAAATACAATGAAGTTTCGTAACTGGATTCCTTAAAAATAAAATGAATAGCTAACAATATGCTTATAATAACCATATTGAAAACTTGAAAGAGAACTTTTAATACTTTCAGTAATATTAGCATTATTCTAAAGAAAAGCCTTTTGTTGCTCATGAACTGTACATTTCAATTCTTTAGCGTCCTGCTTTAAACATAGGGTAGGCATTGGCTAAACTATTGACTGTTTTAAAAGTGGCCCCATTGTAGAAAGTGACCTCTTCTTCTGTTATTTATTTAAAGAGGATTTCAATTTAAACTCTCATATTCTTTTAATAAAGCGTCCCAAACCCGTTGGCGCTCAAATTTGGAAACGATATTTTGTCTAGAGGCTATTCCCATTTTTTTTGCTATTTCCCGATTGGTTAAAACATAGTTCATGGCTTCATACAGAGCCTCCGAATCTTTAACGGGTATAATTAATCCGTGCTTGTCGTTTTCAATTATTTCGTTACATCCATTAATGTTGGTAACAATACTCGGCAATTCCATAGCACCAGATTGCATTACCACGTTAGGAAATCCTTCCCTATAACTTGGAAACACCAATACATTTGAAATAGCAAAACATGGACGCACATCATCTACCCATCCCACCGATATTATATTTTTATTGGCATTAATAATCTTCATAGAGGTTGGTAATAAGGGATCCAGTTCGTTCTCATATGTTCCTACCAATAAAAGTTTTACATACTTTTGAAGGTTGTTAATTTTATCGAATGCCAATAATAACTCATTAATACCTTTATCAGATACTAATCTGCCCGCATAAACAAAAACAAAATCTTCTTCAGAAAGCCCGATATGTTTTCTAAATTTTATTTGTTCCTCTTTCTGATTAAACAAGGAAGGGTCGAAATAGGTTGTATCTATGCCATTGGAGCTACCATTGGCTATGACTTTTAGTTTATTTTTTTTTGTGAATCTATGTTCTAAAATAATATCAACCAAACCGTAAGAATTCGGGTATATTTTGGTAGCACAAGCATAGGTTATTTTTTCTACAATGTTTAGAACAACACGCTTCAGCCCTTTGGCTTCCACAAGCGGCAATCCGGCGATGGTATGCAATCTGTGCGGTACATTTGCTAATTTTGCGGCCAGCATGGAAAGTGTGCCAGCTTTAGGTGTATGCGAATGAACAATAAAAGGTTTTTCCTTTTTAAAAAGTGTGTAGAGCTGCCACACCGCTCGCAAATCTTTGAAGGGTGTTATTTTGCGCGTCATTTCAATAGGGTAAGTGGGCATTCCTTCCAATTCGGAAACTCTATGAAGGTCGTTATTTTGACCTTTTGAAGAAACACCCAGCACCTCAAAATAGGCAGTCATAAAACCCAACTGACCATGTAATAATTCGGTCAAGGATAGTGGTGTAGTGGTGATTCTAATAATTTTCTTTTTCATACGTGGAACCTTATTTTTTTTAACAGTTTCCCGTCCCGATAACTCCCGTCCCTATTTGACTTAATTGATAATTGTGATTCCAAATCATGTGGATTTCATAACAAGCAATTAATTTTAAAAATTACGATAAATTCATTTTTTTAAGCAAAATATGCGATATGATTTTTTACATCTAAACATTATTTAATTCATTTATAGCACGGTATTTCGGAAAATAATCGGTCGCTGAAGTGAATCTTTTTTGTCACTAATTCAAATCAGCTCATTTATTTTCGAACATTTTTTCAAAATGAGGGATTTGCCTTTATTGTTTGTCCTGACAGTCCCAGTAATTATAAAAAAAACTTGGTATAACATAATTAACCCTATGGTAAGGGCAAAAATATATAAACTCTCTAAAAAATCTGATATATCCATTCGTGAATTTAATGTAAAAATAGAATCTTTTCGACCTCTCCCAATGTTTTATGGATTAAACTTTATAATAATTGATAAAATGACATTGTACCCAATATCAGTGCCCGACTATTCATAAATATTGGGTTCATTTACCATCACGCGTCGTTTAGTGGATGCCAATAGCGGTATTTCATTAACGTATTCTATTTCTATCATAGCATCATATCCTAAATGATCCTTCAACTCGGCAATAAATTGAGCTTCTTTTTTAAAGAGCCCATCAACATTTATTATAATTTATTTATGATTTTATGGTGATGTACAAAAAATATTGGAAATGTTTTTTTAAAAAGTTGTAATCCTTATGTTGCTGATGAATGTTTTGGTATTCGGTTGTGTCCAGTGTTTTCAAGATTTGTATTTCTGAGCATGCCACATTCGATTTTAACTTTGCTTGTTTTGTTAAGTTTTTTTTATTTTCGGCACTATCTCATTTATCATTTTGGACTTAAGATATTTTTTAGTTGGATTTTCAACTTAAAAGCAGGGAGTTGAAATGTCCTTTTTTTGTCGATAATATAATGCCGGTATTGATAGACCTTGTTAATCCACCTGCGTTTGTAATCCATTCCTCCGACGCCCATTTTTTCCTTTAGTCCATAAAAATTTTGAGAAATTAATGGGTCGAATTCACTTTTTATCAGCCTTTTTGTAACGTTCGACGTCTAAAATGCTTTTCAATGAGTATATAGAAGTGTTAAACAAATTTTTATTTTCACTTTATCGTTGAAATTTGCATTTCGTCGAAAATAAAAATGTATTTTATCGAAAAAAACAATCACTTCATCGAAAAACAAACAAATATTTTTATTATTGAACCAAATTCTTAACAGCCCCAAATCATGAGAAATATGAAACCAACTTTTAAAACACTAGCGTTTAGTATCATTTTAACGCTATCTTTTTCCGCCTGCATTCAAGAAGAGCTTATCGATGAATCCAGTTTAGGGGAGAATATTGCAGATAATTCTGCCAACGTATACACTACTGTTCCTTGCGATTTTGATTTAAGTAACGTTCAGCCCAATGCCAACATCGTTCTAAAATGTGTTATAGACCTGGCCGGTGCTACCGTAACGCTGCCTGATAATGTTACTTTAGACCGCGAAAACGGCGACATTAAAAACGGAACGCTTATTTTTGGTGCTAATTCCACTATTGATAGTGGCTTACTAAATAGAACTTTAACAATTGGTGGGCGTCAACCCAAAGTAAAATATCCTACATTAAATTTTATACCTAGTCGTTGGGGTATTGTGGAAGGCAAAACAACTTCTGAAATTGCTCAAAATAATAACAACATATTAGAAAAAGCTATGTATAAGGCAAAAGAGATGGGCATAACTACTTTTAATATTGATAAAATGGATGCTTATTTTGAGGTTTCAAAGGTAACCAGCACCACCACGAACCAAAATTTTTACTCATCTGTAGAGGCGATTAATGTGCCTAGCGACTTTACTTTAGTAATGACCGATAACACACATTTAAGAGTATATCCAAACAGTAATCCAAGATATGCATTACTTGCTGTTAGAGACGTTACGAATGTAAATATCATTGGTGGCAATTTATATGGAGACCGTGACCAACATGATTATTCTTCAGGAGGTACGCATGAATGGGGCCATGTTATGGAACTCATTGCTGCGACTAATACTGTTATAGATAACGTTAAAATGAAGAATGGTTCTGGTGATGGATTAAAAATTCATAGTCTTGGGTTTACTTTTCAGCCAGATTATGCCCCTTCACATAATTTAATTATAAAAAATTGTACATTCGATCAGAATCGCCGCAACAATATTTCTCTCACCGATGGATTTGATATTATAATTGAAAACAATTCAATTTTAAATGCAGGGATTGATACCTCTAATTCTTTGGGTACAAATCCTAAGTTTGGTATAGATGTGGAAGCCGTAAGAGCTTCTGATGGTAATGGTGGCTATATTTTTTATGAAAAAGCC
>JBGTCT010000048.1:0-7294 GCA_041748695.1 Aquaticitalea sp.
GGAACAAAAGGAAAATCCAATAATAGAAGTATTGTCTACGGGAGCAATACATTGCACGTATTAAAGTATGTAGAGTGTCCTGTTATGGCTATTCCTGCCTAATTCAATAAAACCACCATCAAACATGTTTTGTTTACAACCAATTATCTCATACCATATAAACGCAGAGAACTAAAATTGCTTTCAGATATATTAAAACCTTATCGAAGCAAAATTGATGGAACCTGAATAAAACACTACGGGCAATGAAAACAAAAACATCAACCATCTAAATGTGTGCTTTGCCTTCAATATCTTTGGGGATTGCTCCAGGAGAAGTCTGTAAATCATAATAACAAGTCAAGTCGTTTTCAGAAAACAGTTCGTAAACCGCCTTGCAACCGTTGCAACAGAATGATTTATTATCAAAGCTGATGCGTTCCTTTTTGCAAGGATCACCACAATGAAAGCATTGACTTAATTCCAAAATAGTTTTCTCATCCATATCTTTTGTAAAGATTTGAATGATCTGATTAAAGGAAATGACATTTATCATGTTTGTACTTTTCAATTCCTAATAAAAAAACATGAATAAAGATTGATTGCAGGCAAAAACAATGTATAAAAAAACTCCCATAATATGAATTGTGGGAGTTTCTTAAATTGACTTATATTGGTTTTACCAATTGTCAATTTCGCTTTTTAAATCTTCTTTGGATTTACCATAACGCTCTTGCACTTTTCCTGCAAGTTTATCAAAGTTACCTTCGGCTTCAGTATATTCATCATTGGTGATTTTACCATATTTTTTCTTAAAGTCACCTTTAATTTGTTTCCATTTACCTTCAAATTGATCTGAATTCATAATTTTGATTTTAAAGAGTTAATATTAATATGATATAAATTTACAAATTCATTAAAGGGTTGCATGACTCATAAGAAAGGCTTTTTAGCGCATTAGATTATTTAATAAACATTTAACACCCTCTATCTAGGTACTAATTTTACGTCATCAATTATTTGGGCATAATTAATGAGTAATACTCGTATATTTGAAATCTAACTTTTTTATACTGATGAAACACTTTTTTCATATCGCGTTTGTCTTGGCCTGTACTTCAATATTTGCTCAAAACACGTCTATTGGTTCCAATGAGAAACTCACTTTCTCGGCATCTTATAATATGTCTGGGCTGCTTACAGGGATTGCGCAAGTAACCATGGAAACCAGTGAGGTAAACACTTCTAACAACACTCTTTTAAGGCTAAAATGTACCGCAGCGACCTACAGCACTTTTGATAATTATTTTAAAATAAGGGATTTGTATGAGAGTTACGTAAGCCCGGCAACATTAGTTCCTTTCTTACATAAGCGCGACATCAATGAAGGTAATTATTATAAATTCGTGCAGTATAAATTCAACCATAAAACCAAAACGGTTGAAAGTACTATGAAGAAAAAACGTACCGAAGAAAACAAAACCCTAAAGATTGGCAGTAACACAAGGGACATCGTATCAACCATTTATCATATAAGAAATTTGGATATTCATAAAGCAGCTCCAGGAGATGTTCAAAATTTTACCTTTTTGTTTGACGAAGAAGAATTGATTATCAGTGTTAAATATTTAAAGAAGGAAACCATCAATACAAATCTTGGCAAGAAAGAATGTTATAAATTAGCCATCAGTTTAAAAAACGATGACGCGCTTAAAGGTACCAATGAAAATTTGTTGTGGCTCACAGCCGACAAAAATAAAATCCCAGTGTATGCAAAATTCAAAATTGCTGTGGGTACAGGCGAATTAAAGATAAAATCTGCAGCTGGACTTAAAAACAAATAGTTATGAGACGCTTTTTGATCATTATCGGATTTATCTCTTCAATTCTGGCAGTTATCTTATCGGTCAGTCCTTTGTCAAAAATTGCCTATATCCCTGCATTGTTCGCATTGATATTTGGATTCATCGCGTTTTATCTTTCAAGACAGAAACAATATCCCAAAAAATCCATTCAACTCATTTTTCTATTGACCATTATCTCTTTAACCATTACCACCTATAAAGCTGTGTTTAATGTTGTTGAAGTTGGCGATGTTGAAAGCCTTCAATTAAAAGAAAAAGAATCGGAAGAAAAAGCGATTGAAGAACTTGAAGGTCTGGATTTAGACGAAATGGATCTGCAAACAGACGATGCACCCAATTTTTCTGAAATAGATTCATTACCGTGAAAGTAAAATTCCAAAAAAAATAAATTCCTAATTCCAAAAAAGAAAAAATGGATGCATGTTAATGGTAATTCAACTCTAAAAAATTAATATCATACCACCATTTTAACTACTAACTAGATCAATTCTTGGTTCTTGCTTCTTGCTTTTTGGCTCTAGCCTGTTGGCCCTTGATTTTTTGGTGCTTGTTATTTGATGCTTGGCTCTAGGCATTAGCCTCTTGGCTCTTGATTTTTTGGTAGTTGGTTTTTGGTATTTGGTGCTTGTTATTTGATGCTTGGCTCTAGATTCTAGGTTCTTAATACTTTGTACTTGATACTAAATACTGGATTCTAATCCAACAATTATTGATTTAATTTATAACGAATACTTCGCTATTACCTTATTTTTTATTTTATTTGAAAAAAATTGTCAATTATTTATGAAGGTATTCTTATTTGCTGCTGCATTAACCCTTGTTGGTACCTGTGCAAACAAAAGACATAGCGAAAAACTTCAGGACTTAAAAGACAGCGTAAATTTTGAAAATACAAGTAAAATCAACGAATTTGCCAATACAATTACTGCCAATGAGCTCAAGGATCTTGTTTATGAATTGGCTTCCGATGAAAATCAAGGACGAAAAACAGGCGAATTAGGTCACCACAGGTCTTGTAAATTCTTGAAGGATTATTACATAAATCAAGACATCGCATCTCCTTTGGGCAGTGATAATTATTACCAACACATACCGCAATCATTTTTCTCTAACGATCTTAAAAGTTCACAAAATGTTGTAGCCTATATCAAGGGTTCGGAATTTCCTGAAGAAATTATTGTTATTTCGGCACATTCCGATCATTTGGGAATTATAGATGGAGTTATCTATAATGGTGC
Organism: Aquaticitalea sp.; assembly: GCA_041748695.1. Classification (GTDB taxonomy): domain Bacteria; phylum Bacteroidota; class Bacteroidia; order Flavobacteriales; family Flavobacteriaceae; genus JBPOFM01. Next base: position 3,083 of record JBGTCT010000048.1, read on the forward strand.
TGATGACAATGCCTCCGGAACCTCATCGATCCTAGAGATAGCCCAAGCATTTAAAATTGCCCAACAGCAAGGTTATGGGCCAAAGCGGAGCATACTTTTTTTGCATCTTACAGGAGAAGAAGAAGGACTATATGGCTCGAGGTATTATATCGAACATCCTATTTTTTCGCTGCAAAACACCGTTGCCAATTTAAACATAGACATGATAGGAAGGGTCGACAAATTTCATACAGATCAGCTAAACTATATCTATCTTATCGGTTCAGACCGCATCAGCACAGAGTTACATTATATTTCTGAAGTTGCCAACAAGGAGTTTACCCAATTGCAGCTAGACTATAAATACAATGCCGAAAACGATTCAAATCGCTATTATTATAGATCTGACCATTACAACTTTGCCCAAAAGGGAATACCGGTCATTTTTTATTTTAATGGTGAGCATGAAGATTACCACCTTCCAAGCGATACAGCCGATAAAATCAATTATCCACTCCTCGAGAAACGCACGAAACTCATTTTTACAACCGCATGGTATATAGCCAATACTCAAACAAGATTAAATTCAATAAAAGTTTGATTTAGTTAAACTTTGTTAAAAGAATATCACGAAAAATCACTTATTCTTTAGTTTTTCGTAATATCGTGTTCAGTAAATAATTAACAAAACAATTAATGAAAAAATCCTTCCTTTTTATTGCTACAGCTCTTCTAATAAACAGTTGTGGCACATCCCAAAAAACTATTCAAAATGCGCAAATGCAACCTGTCGACCCAACGGTCTATGGCAACACAATAACATCTGCAGAACTCAAAGACATGCTTTATACCTACGCTTCTGATGAGTTTGAAGGACGCGAAACCGGAGAACCTGGTCAGAAAATGGCTGTAGACTACTTAAAAGAGAAATATGTCTCTATGGGCATTCCTTCCCCATTGGGCGGTAATGATTATTTTCAAGAAATGGCTTTTGAAAAGCAAAATTTCCCAATAGCAACGATGACCGTTAATGAAAAACTCTATAATAATTTTGAACACCTTGTTTCATTAGCAGGTAATGGTCAAACCATCTCACCTAGCGAAATTGTTTACGCTGGATACGGCATCGAATCCGAAAACCATTCCGATTATAAAAACATCGATGTCAAAGGAAAAGTAGTACTCATTAAAGCTGGAGAGCCTAAAAATGCTGATGGTACCTTTATCACTTCAGGCAAATCCGAACCAACAAAATGGACCAATGGAAGGCAAGCCCTAGCTTCAAAACGTAATCTTGCAATTGACAAAGGCGCCAAAGCACTCATTCTGATGGATGATGCCCAGTTTTTCACTTACTCTCAATATTTATCCAATGCGGCAAAATCAGGAACAAGTACTGGTAGGCTTTCATTAAAAACCAACCAAGAAGTCATGTCAATATTCATGATTAATGAAACACTTGGAAAAGCACTTTATGCCGATATCGTAGAGAATGACGTACCTAAAGTTGTAGCAGCTTCCATAAAAATAACCATCGAAAACAAACCTGATATTGTAATGTCCGAAAATGTGGTTGCGTACATAAAAGGATCAGAAAAACCAGACGAAATCATCGTCATTTCCGCACATTTAGATCACGAAGGCATCAAAGACGGCGAAGTTTACAATGGTGCCGATGATGATGGATCTGGCACAGTAGCAATCGTCGAAATTGCCCAAGCCTTCAAACAAGCTGCAGACGCAGGTCATGGACCAAAGCGTTCCATACTGTTTCTGCACGTTACTGCTGAAGAAAAGGGACTTTTGGGCTCTAGATATTATACAGACATGGATCCTATTTTTCCATTGGAAAACACGATGGCTAACCTCAATATCGACATGATTGGACGTACAGACCCAAAACGCACAGGCGAACGAAATTACATTTATCTTATTGGTTCTGACAAGTTGAGTACCGACCTTCATAACATATCGGAAGAAGTCAATAAAAAATACGCCAACATCACATTAGATTACACCTATAACGACGAAAACGATCCAAATCGTTATTATTACCGTTCAGATCATTACAACTTTGCAAAAAACAACATTCCCGTTATATTTTATTTCAACGGTACACACGCCGATTATCACAGACCAGGCGATACACCAGATAAAATAGAATACGACCTTTTAGAAAATCGCACACGTTTGGTTTTTTACACCGCTTGGGAACTCGCAAACAGAGAACAAAAAATAGTTGTTGATAAAGCAGTGGAACAATAATTATGGTGTGACCTCCATGGCAAAAAAGCCATATAGGTCGCGCTATCCGCTAAATCTTTTTGTTGCACAAAGCACCAAAAAGGATATAACTTCTATCGCTCATACAAACAAAAAAAGGCCTCGAATATCAAGTTTGGGGCCTTTCTTTTATCGAAATTCATTGTTAACCAGGGAAAGAGCCAGGATCTCTTCGCTGCAAGAATCAAGAAACAAGACATGTTTTGAACTAACTGACAATCATATTAGCTTGCTTTTAGTAATTTTATAAATTTCACTTAATTTTTAAAATGTTTCAAAAAATTAATATCATACCTAGATCTTGATCAACAAATAAAATTAAGTCTTGGTTCTAGACTCTAGCAGTTACGCCAAGGGCGGAACGATCTAATTCTTTACCGGACATTATAATTTTCGAATGTTAAATTCATCATAACCTAACAATATATCCAAAAATATTAATTAAATTTATAATTGTATTGGGGTGCCGTTCATAGTGGCTGAGATTATACCCATGGTACTTACTCGGATAATGCCGAGAATAGGAATACAACAAGCAAAGGGGTCTAATAGTGTTTATCATTATTATTTCCCTTTGTTAGTTTTAATAGGTCTCTTTTCTAATCAGAACATGTATGGATTTCCACAAAAAAGTCCTCAAATTTCTTTGAAGACTTTAGTTCTGGGTGGAAGACAGGGCTTACTTCGATCCCGATTATCATCGGTTCTCTACACAGGATTCTCGCCTTATTTGCACTAATCATCAATTCCTACAAAAAAGTCCTCAAATTGCTTTCAAGACTTTAGTTCTGGGTGGAAGACTGGGGCTTATAGTGTTCTATTAATTTCGTAGTTCTAAGTATAGGAATTGTAGATTATATTTATTTACTTGCACTTATATTTACCTTTCTATTTATTGTATATCAATTAGTTGTGCATTTATCCAATAGCAATGAAAATTAAAATAACCACTATTATATGGTTATACAGATGTTGGCAAACATTAAAAAACTCACTCTAAAGTTTACAATTAACGAAACTTTATTTATATTTGTATCAAATTTGATTTTATAACAGAAATGATAAAACGATTTGAAACGAAATTGCTTGAAGAAGCTTTTGAATTTGTAGAAAAGCAAAACCTAAAAGCAAGAAAAAAGATATTTCAAAATATAAGAAGAGCCGAACAACAATCTGACCCAAAGTTATTCAAAAAACTAACTGACGATATTTGGGAATTTAGAACCTTAGATTCAGGAATTCAATATCGTCTTTTAGCATTTTGGGACAAGGATGATAAAACCGAGACGTTAGTTTTTGCAACTCACAGAATTATTAAGAAAACGAGCAAAGTGGATAAGAAGGAAATCGACAAAGCAGACAAAATTAGAAATACGTATTTTAAAAATAAAAAGAAATGAAAAGTTACACTTTAGACCAAGCAGAAGACCTTTTAATTGGAAAAAAGGGAACTGAAGAACGAGATGAATATGAATTTGAGTTGAAACTTGAATTGATTGGCGATATGATAAAAACTGCGCGAAAAAAAAGAAAATTGACTCAAGAGCAATTAGGTGAATTAGTCGGAGTAAAAAAAGCGCAAATATCAAGACTTGAAAATAGCACTGGAAATGTGACTTTTGAAACTGTAATGCGGATTTTCAATGCTTTGGGAGCAAAACTGAATTTAAACCTACAGATGTAAAATAACGTTTGCCAACACCGTAAGCTATGGCTTGGTCTGTGCCTACTTGGAAAATCCTGCGGATTTCCCAAAGCCAGTTTTTATCAGGAAAGGTTCGTGCCGAGACACGCCACAGCCCATATACCAAACGTTGTGTGTAATGTCGAAAAACCGAATGCGAATAAAAACAATACTGATATTGACCCTTTTGATTTCAAGTTGTAGTGGGACTAAAAATCTGACTGAACTTTCGGAACTGACAATTGAGAATCGACCCTCAAATAAAC
>JBGTCT010000049.1:0-6638 GCA_041748695.1 Aquaticitalea sp.
AGAAGAAGGTGCAGCAGTTGGAGTGATATTGGGAGTGCCCGCTGGAGCAGCAATTGGATGGATTACTATTCTCTTTAAAAAATCAATAACATTTTTAATTAATGGAAATGTTTTAAAATGGAAATTATTTCAAGAAGCAATTTTAAATTAATTTTATTATGAAAACACTAAAAAAACATATTGGAAATTTCTCTTTTATCTTGGCTATGCTCATCCTATTTCAAGGATGCAAAGTTTATCATAAAGATTCTGTAACACTGCAAAAAGCTGTTGAATCAGGGGAGCGAACAAAGATTGAAACCAAACTCAACAATCGGATTGTTCACAATAAGGTCATCTTTGAGGACGACAAATACTTTGGGGTTAAAAAAATCAATGGAGCATTCATTAAAATTCCCATTGATGAAAATAAAATTTCCAAAGTTAGGCTACAAAACAAGACCTTATCAACCATCTATACCATTCTTTTGCCTATTGCAATTGTTGTGGGAGCAGGTTTGACTTTTCTTGCAGGTGGTGGTTTGGATTGGAAGGATTCGGGGTCGGCTCTTGATTTAAATTAAGAAAAAAATAGGTGCCAATTTTAAAACAAACTCATGAAAACTACATTAAAACTGATAATTGTTTTTCTAACATTGATTTTTACCAAAGCTAATTTTTCTCAAAACCATAATAAACCAACTAATTTGTTTATTCGTGTATATGATTTCGATGGCGAAAAGTTTGCCCAAGGAAAGATCATATCAGTATCAGATTCATTGCTTCAATTAAAGAAAAACAGCAGGTTGATTAGTATCAATCCCAAGGATATCGGAATGATTAAAACCAAACGGTCAATAGGCAACAATATGATAATCGGTTCAACCATTGGGGGGCTTGCGGGAGTATTGACAGGAGTACAAATTGGTAAAAATGAAAATCCTTATGAGATCTATGGTATTATAGAGGAAGAAAATACAACATTTAACGCAATGTTTGGTTTGTTTGCGGGCGCATTTACGTGAGCAACCGTGGGTTGGGTGACATCGCTTTTTAAAAAATCCACAGCTTTTTACATCAATGGAAATAATTTAAAATGGAAATTATTTCAAGAAGCAATTTTAAATTAATTTTATCATGAAAATACTAAAAAAACATATTGCAAATCTCTCTTTTATTTTGGCGATGCTAATACTGTGTCAAGGATGCAAAGTGTATCATAGAGATGGCGTGACGCTTCCACAAGCAGTTGAATCGGGAAAGCGAGCTAAAATTGAAACAAATTATAACCAAAATCTTCGCAACAATAAAATAGTTTATGAGGATGGCCAATATTTCGGAGTCTTAAAACATAAGGATCAAATATCCCAATTCCCAATTATTGAAAACAATATTATTAAAGTACATTTACAGGACAAAACCTTGTCAACTATTTTAACTATTGGAATACCAGTAGCAGCTATTGTTGGCTTACTAGTCATACTTATGCCATCTAGTGATACTATAGCGAGCTGGTATGTTCCCGATTTTCAATTTTAAGGGTTTATTAAAAAAAACCTCGCAATTTAAAATTGCGAGGTAATTGATTTAGGGATTTTGAATAAAATACATAATCTTTTTATCCTTAATTTGTTTCAGTACACACTATTTATTTCCTAATGTGCCCATCACCAAACACATAGTATTTATTGGTCACCAATTGTTTTAATCCTAAAGGCCCTCGGTGGTGCAATTTATCTGTACTAATGGCCAATTCGGCACCTACACCCATTTGTCCGCCATCCGTAAAACGTGTCGATGCATTGTGATACACTGCTGCATTATCGACCTGCTCCATAAATTGAAGTGCTTTTTGGGCATCTTCTGTAAGTATAACTGCTGAATGTCCTCCGGAATATTTGTTGATCCGATCAATAGACGAATCAAGAGTGTCCGTTTCCGCTAAAACTAGTCTCAAAGCCAAGAATTCTTCATACCAAATATTAGGGTCGGTGAACGAAACGGCATTTGATAGTATTTTATGAATAGAATAATCTACAATTGTTTCCACATTCAATTCTGTAAGTAATTGTTGCAATTCTTTTAATTTATCTTCATAATTCGGAATATTTTTGTTGATCAGTACTTTATCCAGCGCATTACACCCTGAAATTTTGTCGGTCTTTGCGTTGACTAGTACTTTGATGGTTTTCTCCCAATCTGCATCTTCAGCGATGTACATAAAGTTATTGCCACGACCACTGACCAGAACGGCGCAACTTGCATGTTCCTTCACGAAATTGATCAATCGCTCACCACCTCTGGGAACAATTAAATCCAAAGGCTCGGTTGGGTTTTTTAGAAATGCTTGTGTGTCCTCTCTTTTTAAATTGAGAAGCCTTATCCAATCTTTCGAAATTGAATTCTCTTCTAAAGCCTCATGCCAACATTTTTCGAGTATGGCATTACTATGAATTGCCTCTTTACCACCTTTTAATAAAATTTTATTGTTGGCTTTAAAGGCTAAAACGGCAGCTTCAATGGTCACGTCTGGGCGTGATTCATAAATAATCATAATAGTACCAAATGGAGCGGTTTTATTAATGATTTTCAAGCCACTATCTAAAGTGGTATTCGAAATTTCCTTTCCTACAGGATCTTCTTGTTCTTGTACCTCTTCAATAGCTTGTATCATGCCACTCACTTTGCTATCATCAATTACCAAACGGTCGTAGAGTGCTTGGTCATTTTTAACAAAAGCATCAAGGTCTTTTTGGTTTTTTATGATAATATTTGAGCGTTCTCTTTCAATAATTTTTGTCATTGAAACTAAAACTTTGTTTTTTATTTCTGAACTTAATAATTTCATGTGTTGTTTTTTTTAATGAATAAACTTTGTACCAACCTCTTTATTGTCAATGATATCTACAATGATGTTTTCCCTTTTTCCATTGGCTATATAAGTTGGGATATCTTTTTCTGCGGTACATTTTGCAATCTTTAATTTGGATGCCATTCCTCCGCGGCCTTCGCCTTCTTTTTTATCTGATATTTGAACGTATTTCTCAACATTTTGATTCACTTTGACTTCATTCAATATTTTAGAATTGACATCATCTGGATGTCCCGTGTAAAAGCCATCAGTGTCAGATAGAATAATCAGTCGATCTGCATCCAATAATTCGGCTACCAAACTAGCCAGTTCATCATTATCAGAAAACATAGACATCGTTAAAGAAACAGCATCATCTTCGTTGGCAATCGGTATTATGCCTTCAGAAAGTAACCCTTCGTAACAATTGATCATATTTTCTCTATGCTTACCAAGATCAAAATCTCGTTTGGTAGCTAAAACCTGAGCGCATCGCATGCCATAATCATGAAACAAATTGTAATAGCGTCTCATCATGCGGGGTTGGCCTACTGCTGAATAGACTTGACGTCGTATGGATTTCTTTTTAATCTTTGTCTTGCCCAATATTTCTTTACCAGCAATGGCTGAACCTGAAGAAACAAGTACAACCATGATATTACGCTCATATAATACCGAAATTTGTCTAACCAATTCCTTTAAAATTGGATTTAATATTCTGTTGTCTTTGTTTGTTAATACATTTGTGCCAACTTTGACAACCACTCTTTTAATATCTTCCATTTTTTTATTTTTCACCTAATTCGATGGCTCGCTCGAACGCAGCATAGGCTGCATCCTGAATAAGTTGTTTAACATTATTGTCTTCCATTGAATCTATTGCGGCTTGCGTAGTTCCGCCTTTAGAGGCAACACGATTGATCCAGCCTTGTGGTGATATGTCAGATTGATTGAACAATTCCACAGCACCTTCAAAGGTATTACTGACCAATACTTTCGAATCATATTCAGAAAAGCCCATCTTCAAGGCTGCTTCAAGCATGGATTGCATAAAATAAAACACGTAAGCAGGACCGCTTCCGGAAATTCCTGTTGAAGCATCAATGAATTTTTCAGAATCTACATGAATGGAGGTACCTGTGGTATTAAGTAAATTACGTATTGTAATCAACTCGATTTTTGAAACATCTTCTGACTCTGTAAATGAGGTCACTCCTTTGCCTACTTTTGCAGGTAAATTTGGCATAGTTCTTATAACTTTCTTAATCTCTAGTCGTTCTTGGATAGAATTAATCGTCACCCCAGCCATCAGCGAAATGAATATTTGTTCACTGCTAATTAAGGATTTCATTTTTTCAAACAACTTATCAGCGTGAAATGGCTTTACGGCCAAGAAAACCAAATTGGCAGTCGGAAGGCATTCTTCTAAATTTTTAAACACATTAAATTGTTGTGTCTCTTTTAGTCTTGAAATCTTTTTTGGATCGGTATCGTATACTCTAATTTTATGCTTCCCTATTAAAGTAGATTTGAGCATTCCTTCTGCATAGGTCAATCCCATATTTCCTGCTCCAATAACTAGTATTTTCATTTTTATTTTGTTTTTTACGTCGTTATAGCTGCAAGGAGCGTGCAATGGTCCCAAATTATAAAGTTAATTTGAAGAATTCAGAATATGTTGATGGAACACAAATATGGTTGCATATATAATAAAATTAATGGAAGTTTATTAAAATATGTTGATATTCAGTTTGTTCTAACTTCCTTAAAAAGCTGACAAGTTGTCGGAAGTCGAATTCATAAAACAAATAAAAGCCTTAATTTTCATTAAGGCTTTTATAAATATCGAGTAAGACAAGTTTTATTCTTTGTCTCTATCTTCTCTTGGTTTTCTGTCGTCTCTGCGATCATCACGTCCACGATTATCACGAGAACCACGATTGTCACGAGAGCCACGATTGTCGCGTCCTCCGCTTCTGCTATCATCTCTTGGTGGTCTTGGGACGTAACCTTCTGGTTTGTCCAACAACGCCTTACGGGATACTTTCTCTTTTCGTGTTTTTGGATCGACCCCAAAATATTTCACGTCAAAAACATCTCCCATGTTCACCACGTCGGTAACATTTTCTGTACGCTCCCAAGCCAATTCGCTTACGTGCAATAAAGTTTCGTTGCCTGGTGCATCGAGATATTCAACAACTGCACCAAAGTCAAGCATTTTAATTACTTTCACTTTATAGGTTCCGCCCAAAGTTGGTTTGAACATCAAAGAGTCAATTTTTGCCAATACCGCATCGATACCTGCTTGGTTGGTACCCAAGATTTCAACAATACCTTCTTCAGTTATTGGATCTTCATTGATAACAATGGTTGTTTTGGTATCCTTCTGAAGTTGTTGAATCACTTTTCCGCCAGGTCCAATCAAGGCTCCGATGAATTCGTTTGGAATTGTCCTAGTAATCATTTTAGGAGCATGTGCTTTTACATCCGCATTCGGTTGTGCTATGGTTTCCACTAACTTTTCAAGAATGTGAAGACGACCTGCACGTGCTTGTTTTAAAGCATTCACTAAAATCTCATATTTCAATCCTTTTACCTTGATGTCCATTTGACAGGCAGTGATTCCATCAGCGGTTCCTGTAACTTTAAAGTCCATATCGCCTAAATGATCTTCATCACCTAAAATATCAGATAACACAGCATATTTTCCAGAATCACCATCAGAAATCAATCCCATTGCGATACCAGATACTGGTTTTTTCAATTGTACGCCAGCATCCATAAGAGCCATTGTTCCTGCACACACAGTTGCCATTGAAGAAGAACCGTTAGATTCCAAGACTTCAGATACAACTCTTACTGTGTAAGGACACTCATCAGGCACCATATTCTTAAGAGCACGTTGCGCCAAATTACCATGTCCAACCTCACGACGTGAAGTTCCACGGATCATTTTAGCTTCGCCAGTTGAAAACGGTGGGAAATTATAATGCAGATAGAAACGTTCTTCACCTTCAAAAGATGGCATGTCTATTTGGTTAGCTTCTCTCGAAGTTCCTAATGTAACAGTCGCCAAAGCTTGAGTTTCTCCACGAGTGAAAATTGCAGAACCATGCGTTGATGGCAAATAATCCACTTCACACAAAATTGGTCTGATTTCATCAGTTTTACGACCATCGAGACGCAAACCTTCATTTAGGGTAAGGTCACGAACAGCAGCTTTTTCAGCTTTATAATAATATTTGGAAACCATATTACCGTATTCTTCCAGTTCTTCTTCAGAAAAAGTAGCTTTAATTTCTTCTTTTATAGTGTCAAATGCAGCACTACGGTCATGTTTAGCAGATGCAGAACGTGCTACAGCATACACTTTATCGTATGCCAAGTCATGAATTCTTTTCGCCAAATCTTCATTTACCGGTTCGGGCTCATATTCACGAACTTCTTTTTTGCCAAATGCTTCTGCTAATTTTACTTGAGCAGCACATTGTACTTTAATGGCTTCATGCGCAAATTTGATGGCATCTGCCATTTCTTCTTCCGAAATCTCGTGCATTTCACCTTCAACCATCATCACTGAATCTGCCGAAGCACCAATCATCATGTCTATATCCGACTCCAATAATTGTGCTCTTGTAGGGTTGATAACGAATTCGCCATTTACACGACCAACTCTAGCTTCAGAGATTGGACACTCAAATGGAAAATCTGATAATTGAATCGCTGCAGATGCGGCCAATCCAGCCATGGCATCTGGCATAACATCATCATCATGAGACATCAACTGAATCATCACTTGTGTTTCTGC
>JBGTCT010000050.1:0-13343 GCA_041748695.1 Aquaticitalea sp.
TTTGATGGATGCTACGCCCATAACACTTGGTCAGGAAATATCGGGTTACGTGGCACAATTGGATCATGGATTAAAGGCATTACACAATACGTTGCCACATTTAAGCGAATTAGCACTTGGTGGAACTGCGGTAGGCACAGGGCTTAATACACCAAAAGGCTACTCCAAACGCGTGGCAGAATACATAGCCAAGTTTACGGAATTGCCTTTTATAACCGCACCCAATAAATTTGAAGCGCTAGCAGCTCACGATGCCTTGGTAGAGACTCACGGAGCACTAAAGCAATTAGCAGTGAGTCTTAATAAAATAGCCAACGACATCCGAATGATGGCTTCAGGTCCTCGGAGCGGTATTGGTGAAATTATCATCCCAGCCAACGAACCTGGAAGTTCCATTATGCCAGGCAAAGTAAATCCAACCCAATGCGAGGCTTTGACCATGGTATGTGCCCAAGTGATGGGAAATGATGTAGCAGTGACTGTTGGAGGTGCTCAAGGGCATTACGAATTAAATGTGTTTAAACCCATGATGGCCGCAAATGTATTGGAATCAGCACAATTATTGGGAGATGCTTGTTTAAGTTTTGATGAACATTGTGCACAAGGCATTGAGCCTAACCATGAGGTTATAAAAGAATTATTAAACAATTCGTTAATGCTGGTTACGGCGTTAAATACAAAAATCGGTTATTATAAAGCAGCGGAAATTGCCAATACTGCTCACAAAAATGGAACCACTTTAAAAGAAGAAGCAATTAACCTGGGCTACGTTACTGCTGAAGATTATGACGCATGGGTAAAACCAGAAGATATGGTTGGTGGCCTAAAATAAATTATAAATCAAAATAAATCAATACATTAGCAAAACTAAAAATCTTACTTATGAAAAAAACATTACTCACTGCTTTTATTTTTGTTTGCGCAAGTAATATAAGTTTCGCACAACCTTTTGCGCCATTGCAGATTATTGATCCAAATACAGGACAGGAACCATATGAAATCGCGTCAGGTGATCTTGATGGTGATGGCGATATGGACATTGTAATGGCAACTTACTTTTTCAATGGTGGAGTCTCTACTCAAGATTATATTAAATGGTATCAAAATGACGGGATGGGGAATTTTACAATCATGCCTACTGTTTCCTCAACAATCCGATGGGTAGATGGATTAACTGTGGCTGATATTGATGGACAATTTGGTTTAGACATTATTGCCACATCTGTCAATCAAGATAAATTGGTTTATTTTTTAAGTGATGGAGCTGGCGGTTTCGGATCAGAAATTGCAGTTGACAGTGCACTTAGTGGTCCCGGGGAAGTGGTTGCAGGGGATATTAACAACGACGGCAATATTGATTTAATAACAATGTCTTACAATGATAACAAAACCGTTTGGTATGCAGGAGATGGTGCTGGCAATTTTAATACAGCCCAAATTATTGAAAGCGGAACAACTAATGGACCTTATTATGTTGATGTTGCAGATTTTGATGGCGATACCGATCTTGACGTGGTCGTAGGTTTTTTTAATTCTCAAAGTGTTGAAATTTTTTATAATCAATTTATAGAAAGTGGAACATCTTCTGTTTCCTGGATTAAAGATGCCGTAACAGTGAATTCCGGAAATATTTATTTATTCGGAGTTGGATTTGCTGATGTCAATAATGACGGCATCATGGATGTTTATAAGACAGATTTAAATTCTGGTGATGTAGCATGGTATAATAAAACGAAAAATGGTGCCTCTATACAAACTATTATCTCCAATGAAACTATCATTGACAGACCTGCGAAAGCTTATGTTGTCGATATTGACAATGATACATTCAATGACGTCATCGTCACAGACGGCGGATCTAAAGATGATGCCATAATCTATTTTAAAGGAGCTTTTAATGCTTCACCAAGTACAAACCCAACCTTTATTGCAGACAATAATCACCAATTATTGGACATTACAGTTGAGGATTTCGATGCAGATGGAGATATGGATATCGCTGCAATTGGCAAATTTAGTGATACTGTTGAGTGGTTTGAAAATCAATTGATTGTTTTAGGTATAACTTCGAATACGTTTGACAAAGTACTTATTTATCCAAATCCAACAAAGAATCAATTGTATTTTAAAGGCTTAAATAATATGAACTCGGTTGTGACAGTTTTTGATGTTTTAGGAAATAGGGTGATATCAGCATCCCTAAATTTTGAAAAAAGTCTTGATGTATCTCAACTTAAAAGTGGTAGTTATTTTTTGAAATTTGATAATAACAATTCAATTTTTAAATTTATCAAACAATAAAAGTGTTTTAAAAATATTGAGAAGCAGATGTGTCATTTCATCTGCTTTTTTATTACATTTATTTCTATGAATAAAGTATTTCTAGCGTGTATATTTTTATTGTTATTGAACTTCCCTTTCTATTCACAGACGAGCTTCATCAAAACTCAATCCATCGCACTTCCTCTCCCAGGAGGAAATGCACCTTATAATATTACGTCTGGCCTTATAGATACTGATGAGTTCCCAGATTTGGTGATAAGTACTGTTTTGGGAGACACGGTCTATTGGTTAAAAAATGATGGCACTGGAGTTTTTACAATGCAATCTCCTGCCATTGGCATATTAGACAGTGCAGGTGGCGTGGCCATAGCCGATGTCAATAATGACGGATTTAATGATGTCGTGTCCACTTCCTACAACGCCGGAAAACTGGTATGGTATGCAAATGATGGCCTTGGCAACTTTGGACCTGAACAGATCATCTCTTCCACAATAAATGGACCAAGTCAAGTGTACGTTAGAACAATTGATGCCGATAATACATTGGATGTTGCTGTATCGGCTTTCGCCGGAAATGAAGTGATTTGGTTTGCCAATAACGGTTCTGGAGTGTTTGGGCCAAAGAATATCCTCAATAATACCATTCCGAGTCCGGGAGCTTTTGCGATGGATGATATTGATAATGATGGAGATATTGATAGCGTCATTGCAAATTCTATCAATTTTAGAACTCCTAATGACTGCAGAATCGAAGTGTTCTACAATGATGGAAATGGTGTCTTTACAGCCGATACTAACATTGTGTCACTCAATACCAAGGATTATATTTTTAGTGTGATGGCAGAAGATGTTGATAATGACGGTAGCTTGGATATCTTGGTTACTGACTTAACGGGAAGCCCTTCGTGGTTTAAAAGAACGCAAATAGCACCAGGGACAGCGACCTACACAGAAACGTTTCTCGCGACAAGTATCGTAAATCCGGCGTGTTTGGATTTGCAGGATTTGGATAATGATGGTTTGGGGGATTTTGTGTTATCGAGTGCAACTTCTGGAGCCGGAAATGATATCGTATGGTATAAAAACAATGGAGATGGAACGTTCGGATCTGAAACGGTTATAGATGCTACACAAAGTCAGGCTTACACATTTACGTTTACAGATTTTGAGAATGATGGTGACATCGATATTGCTTCAATAGCCTATAATGATGATAGAGTCAATGTATTTAATAATCAACTGATCGTTCTGTCAACGGAGGAATCTAGTTTGAACGACATCTCAATTTACCCAAATCCAACCAAAGATCTATTAACCATTATAGGTTTCTTTGATACATTCTCGGTTGTAGTTTATGATGTTTGGGGAAAGACTGTGATCACAGAAACTATGGATTTTAACAAAGCATTGGATGTTTCGAATCTTCAATCTGGAATTTATTTTCTTTCTTTTAATAATTCAAAAGCAACGATAAAGTTTATAAAAATCTGATTTATCATTTAATTTTGATTCCATTTATCAAATATGTCCATACTCATTATTAACATCAAAGAATTACTTCAAGTACGATTTACCAATGTAACCATAGTAAAAGGGAGCGATATGAAAGTGCTTCCAACACTTAAAAATGCCTACGTTCTTATTGAACATGACACCATTGTAGAATTCGGCTCCATGAATGATTACCCAGGTTATGATGTTGACGAAACCATTGATGCTACAGGAAAAATGGTGCTGCCAGCTTGGTGTGACTCCCATTCGCATATCGTGTTTGCAGGAGATCGATCTCAAGAATTTGTAGATAGGATCAATGGATTGAGTTATGAAGACATTGCAGCTCGTGGTGGTGGGATATTAAATTCGGCTGAAACACTTCAGAACACAAGTGAGGAAGACCTCTATCAGCAATCCTTAAAGCGATTGAACTCGATTATCAAATTGGGGACTGGCGCAATCGAAATCAAATCGGGATATGGCCTGACAGTAGAAGCGGAACTAAAAATGCTTCGGGTCATTAAACGTCTCAACAAAGAATCAAAAGCGACTATCAAAGCCACTCTTTTGGGAGCTCATGCCCTTCCCAATGAATATAAGAACAATAAAAAAGCTTTTGTTGACATTGTCATAAATGAATTAATCCCAGAGGTTAGTGAACAACGTTTGGCTAATTACATTGATGTTTTCTGTGAAAAAAATTATTTTTCATTGGAAGACACAGAACGCATTTTGCAAGCTGGACAAACATTTGGACTTAAGCCAAAAATCCATGTCAACCAATTCAATGCCTTTGGAGGTGTGGCTTTGGGTGTTAAGTACGAAGCACTTTCTGTTGACCATTTAGAAGAACTTACCGATGATGATATCGAAGCACTCAAAAACACATCCACAATGCCAGTGGCTTTGCCTTCGTGTTCTTATTTTTTAGGCATTCCCTATACACCAGCGCGCAAGATTATAGATGCTGGATTACCTTTGGCAATCGCCTCCGACTACAATCCTGGATCTACACCCAGCGGTAACATGAACTTTGTAGTCAGTACTGCATGTATCAAAATGAAACTGACACCAGAGGAAGCTATCAATGCAGCTACCATCAATGGTGCTTATGCAATGGGAATTTCCAATCAGTATGGAAGTATATGTAGAGGGAAAAAAGCGAATTTGATTGTTACCAAAGAGATTTCAAGTTATTATAATCTTCCATACGCTTTTGGGGATAATCTTATTGAAAAGGTTATTATTAATGGCCAAATTATCCCATAAAAAAACCCGAAAAGCTATACTTTCCGGGTTGTTCAAATATTTTATTGATGTTATTATTTCAGCATGAATTCGGTAGTTGATACCAATTCTTTTGTATTGTAAACATTAACTGTGTAGCGTCCTTCTTTAAACTCTCCATTAGGTGAAACAAATTCACAAATGTTTAAGCTTCTATTTTCGTAATTAAATTTGCTGACCAAGCTATAGTTTACGGTTTCGCCACTAACAATTACTTGCTCATTTGCTCCTAGAACAGTTCCTTTAGAATCTTTAACTTGTACATACAATTCTTTATCTCCTGCACCGACCAAAGCATTTTTGGCGACAGTATAACAAACTCTAATTTTATCACTTCTACTAGCTCTTTCCGTTGGTATTAATTTGCCCGAACTTCTTTCAATAACACCAAAACCTTTCAAGCCAACGGTTTGAAGTACTGCTGCGTTTTCGAGAACATTTGATATTTCTGTATTCTGTATCAATAACGAATCGGTAAACATAGTACGTTCTGCCAATTTAACATTGGTGCTATCCAATGAAGTGGCTAACAATGAATTCTCGATTTTTAATCTGTCGTTTTCAGTTAGCAACACATTCATCTCTTCTTGTAAGGAGAGAAATTTCTTTTTGTACTGCCATAAGCTAGAAACGCTTGCTTGGGAAACTTGAAGAGAATCCATCAACCCTTGAATACGATTTCTTGCTTCAACCAAATCCTGATTGGTAGCTTCGTTCTCGCCAATGACTATGTCATATTGCTTTGCCATATTGCTCAAATCGTTCATTACTTGCTGCTTTTCCTTTATAAGGGTAGCCTCATTTTCTTTTTTCTCGTTATAAAGCTTGGATGTGTAAAATCCTGTACCTAAAAACAAGGCCAACAAAATACCTAAAGCTATTTTTAAGCCCGTTCCTTTACTGTTACTGTTAGTTGTATTTTCCATAAATTGTTACTTTTAAATTTTAAACTGGTTTTTTAATTTAATTTTTTGATGTTAGTTGTAATTAGATGTATTTTTATGACTGTAAAGTTAATCAAATTCCTCGATGGATAAAGTTATTCTCTTTAATACTAACGATTTAAAATCACATTTAAAAAATCGTACGAATGAATCCAAATTTGGAGAACACATACAATTACTCGCACAATCTAGCAATATATACGATTCTTTGAGAACTTTAGACGTTGATTATGTCATTTTTGGCATAACAGAGGACATTGGCGTATTTGCAAATTACGGAAACACTGGCACAGCAAGGGCTTGGGAGGCAACTCTAAAAGTTTTGTTAAATATTCAAAGTAATACATTTACGACTCCAAATAAAGTACTAATTCTTGGTCATCTGGATTTTTCCAAGGAGATGGAAAAGGTAAAATCCTACGATCAAACCAGTAAAAAAGACATTAATAAAGCGCGAAAAAAAGTTGCTAAAATCGACACTTATGTCACTGATTTGATATGTCAAATTGTAAAAGCCGGAAAAATACCAATCATAGTTGGTGGAGGACACAACAATTCCTATGGAAATATTAAAGGAACTTCCTTGGCGCATAAAAAACCAGTTAATGTTGTCAATTTAGATGCACATTCCGATTTTAGGCCCGAAGAAGGCAGACATAGCGGCAACGGTTTTAGCTATGCTTACGCTGAAGGGTTTTTATTGAACTACTTTATTTTTGGACTACATGAAAATTATACACCTGACATTATATTCAAACGCCTCGATAGGTTTAAAAACTTGCAGTACAATACATTTGAAGGGATTTCCATTAGAAACCAAAATAGCTTTAAATCAGAATTAAAACGCGCTGCAAAATTTGTAACTCAAAGGATTTTCGGTGTTGAAGTGGATTGTGATGCCATAAAAAATATTCCAAGCAGTGCGATGACTCCCAGCGGTTACAGCGTTAAAAAGGCACGAGCATTTATCAATCATTTCGGAAAATATAAAAACGCCAGTTATTTGCACATCTGTGAGGCCGCTCCAACACCCGAAACAGAAGTTAGGGTGGGGAAATTAATTACATATTTGATCACTGATTTTATAAGAGCTCATCAGTCTGGCCATGATACACTTTAAGAGAAGCGATATGGATATTTGGCTCTTTGTAGTCAGTTTAATCACATTCGCTTACATACTGTTGATGAACGTCGCTTATGCATACAAATGGGATCAGCAAGTAGTTTTAAGGGGTTTTATGGAATTGATGACGATTCCTGTTTTTTTGGTTGCTATGGCAATTCCGATAGTTATTATTTTCAGATATATAACCAAAAAAACTAAAAATATTAAGCTTGCAATATTTACAATATTAGTTTCACTTCTCACAGCCATTTTTATAGGATTCGTTTCATGAACATAAATATTATTCCTTTTGACAAGGCTCACGCCAAAGCTTTTTATGATTTAAATATCGAATGGCTTCAAACCTATTTTTACTTAGAACCTATTGATGAAGAGGTGTTGAGCAATCCAGATCATTACATTATCGACAATGGTGGTCATATATTCTTTGCGCTAATGAATGACTTGGTTGTAGGAACCGTTGCGTTGATGCCAACTAATGAAAAAGGTGTTTTTGAACTTACAAAAATGGCCGTGTTACCAAATCAAAGAGGATTGAAAATCGGTCAACAATTAATGCTTTTTTGCATTGATTTAGCAAAGCAGAAGAACTTTAAAGGTCTAATGCTATATTCCAACACCAAACTGGAGAATGCGATATACATCTATAGAAAATATGGGTTTATAGAAATTCCCATAGAAGAAAATTCGCCTTATAAAAGAAGTGATATCAAAATGATCCTGGATTTAAAAAGTTGATTCTTAAAAATAAATCATAGCATTAAAGAATTTGACATGAATTACTTTTTTAAATTCAAATAAAAAAAGCTCCAATCGCTAATCTGGAGCTTTCAATTAACATCTAAAAGCACAATATTACAACCTTTCACTTGATGTTTTTAAGCCACTACAGTCAAATTTTCTTCCACCCGATCCTTTTCGGAATACACTGCAAATTGATTTGCTGTGTTTTTATCGCCTCCAGCTTTTAGTGCGTTATCACCGGCAAAAAATGATTTGTGGTCATCACCAATATGTGAACCTGCCATTCTTTGATGTCTTACACACGAAACACCTTTACGAATTTCTTGTCTCTGAACACCCCTTACATAAGCTAGCATGCCATCTTTTCCAAAATAACCTTCAGTTAAATCATTCATATGAAGTGCTGTAGTGTGATACGTTGGCAACGTGATCAAATGATGGAAAATGCCTGCTTCTTGAGCACTATCCATCTGGAAAGTTTTAATTTTCTGATCAGCACGATAGGATAATTCCGAGGCATCATAGTCTACATCCATCAAATTATTTCGATCATATGCGGTCATATTTTCACCTTCATTGAGCATGTCATCATAAGCTTGGTTACGGAAGTTCAAGGTCCAGTTAAAAGATGGCGAGTTATTGTATACCAATTTTGCCGTTGGTACAACTTGCCTAATCCTATTGACCATATGGGCAATTTGCTTCACATTGGGCGTAGGAGTTTCAATCCATAATAAGTCTGCGCCATTTTGAAGACTGGTTACACAATCCAACACCACGCGATCAATATTAGAGCCATCTTTAAATTGATACAAGCCATTTGGCAATCGTACAGGGCGCACTAATCTACCGTCTCTTTTGAAGAGCACATCATCTTCTTTGGCATCCATCATGCTTATTTCTTCAGTTTCAACAAAGGCTAAATATTGTGAAGCTAAATCTCCAGGCTCACTGCTTACCGGTAATTTTTGAGTAAGGCTTGCCCCTTCTGAATCTGTTCTTGCAACAATAATTCCGTCTTCTACCCCTAATTCCAAAAAAGCATACCTAATGGCATTCAGTTTTGCAATAAAATCTTCATGAGGCACCGTCACTTTTCCATCTTGATGGCCACACTGTTTAGCATCAGAAACTTGATTTTCTACTTGAATAGCACAGGCGCCCGCTTCAATCATCTTCTTTGTTAATAAATAGGTCGCTTCTTCATTCCCAAAACCGGCGTCAATATCTGCAATAATAGGAACGATGTGCGTTTCGAAATTATCGATTTGATCTTGTACCTCTTCACCTTTTTCAAGTCTTCTAAATAAATCATTTAATTCAATGGCATCTGCTTGACGTAAAAAATCATAAATTTCTTTTATCAACGACGGGACAGCTGTTTTTTCATGCAACGACTGGTCAGGCAACGGGCCAAATTCTGAACGCAATGCCGCAACCATCCATCCTGATAGATATAAGTACCTTTTATTGGTTGTTTTATGATGTTTTTTAACAGCAATCATGTTCTGCTGTGCGACAAAGCCATGCCAACACCCTAAAGACTGTGTGTAATTTGAACTATCAGCATCATATTCAGCCATATCTTTTCTCATAATGGCTGCTGTGTAATTAGCGATATCTAAACCTGTTTTAAAACGATTTTGGGCAACCATTCTAGCTGCGCTTTCAGGGTTTATAGCATCCCAAGTAGTGCCATATTTGGCTTTAAGGTGTCTTACAGTTTCCAATGCAGAGCTATAATTGCTTTGTCCTAAATTTTTCATAATTTTGTTTTTGATTATTAAAGTTTTCTCGATTTTGATAATTAAGTCTCGTACACTATTCCCGTAGTTGCGAGACATTTTTTTAAATGTATTGATAGGCTGTCAGCGTTAAGAACTCTTCAAATTTGTTATTGACGACCAAGTTGTTAAACAATTCTATCGCTAAATCGAATTTTGTGTTTTGCATGTTCTCCTCTCCAAATTCTTTAATGAGTTTTTCAACTTCATTATCAAAAATTGCATCATAAAGCGATCTTGAAAATTTCCTTCCATCTTCCAAGACAATTTCATTTTTTAGCCATTGCCAAACTTGAGTCCTTGAAATTTCGGCTGTTGCTGCGTCTTCCATAAGATTATAAAGTGCAACTGCCCCATGGCCTCTTAACCAGGCTTCGGTGTATAAAAGTGCGACGTTGATATTTTTCCGTATACCTTCTTCGGTCACTGTACCAATTGGAAGTTCTACCAAATCTTCTTTAGTAATAAAGACATCATCTCTTGTTACATGAAACTGATTGGCCGTTGGCATGTGTTTGTCAAATTCTTTCATCGCCACTTCTACCAAATCAGGATGCGCCACCCAAGTGCCATCATGACCATTTTTGACTTCTCGCTCTTTATCAACACGAACTTTCTCCAGTGCTGCTTTATTGGCCTCTGGGTTGTTTTTGATAGGAATTTGAGCCGCCATACCACCAATGGCATGAATACCTCGTTTGTGGCAACGCTGAATGACCAATTTTGAATAGGCAGCCATGAAGGGGGTAGTCATTGTAACTTGGTCACGATTCGGGACCACAAAATTGTCATGATTTCTGAACTTCTTGATATATGAGAAAATATAATCCCAGCGTCCACAGTTCAGTCCAACGATATGATCTTTGAGTTCATAGATAATTTCATCCAATTGAAAACTTGCCGTAATGGTTTCTACCAATACTGTGGCCTTAAAAGTTCCTATAGGTACTTTCATATAGTTTTCTGCAAATTCAAATACCTCATTCCACCAGCGTGCTTCAGCGTAATGTTCCAATTTTGGCACATAAAAATATGGAGCCGAATTATTTTTCAACAGTGTTTTGGTGTTATGAAAAACGTATAATCCAAAATCAACCAAACTGCCAGACATATTTTCGTTCTCAACAAGCAGATGGCGCTCGTTAAGGTGCAACCCTCGTGGCCGAACCATTAACACTGCAGGATTGGCATTCAATTTATAGGATTTGTTGCGTTTTACATCGTGTAGGGAAATAGTTCTGTTATTGGCATCCATAAGGTTCTGCTGTCCTTCTATGGTGTTTTGCCATGTTGGGGCATTACTGTCCTCCAAATCGGCCATAAAGGTTTTAGCTCCAGAATTGAGCGCATTGATGACCATTTTTCTGTCAGCAGGACCTGTAATTTCCACACGTCTATCCCATAAATCATTTGGAATGGCCCCGGCTACCCAGTCCCCTTCTCTGATCCTTTTAGTTTCTAACGGGAAATCAGGAAAAGCGCCTTGATCAAAGTGTTTCTGTTGTTCTTCCCGAGATTTTAGTAATTCTAGACGACCTTGATCGAATTTTTCGTGTAATGCAGACAAAAATTCCAGAGCTTCATCGGTGAAGATTTCAGGATAGTAGTTTTGAACATCTTCTGAGTATTGAATTTTTGGCAAGCTTAAAATGTTATTTTCCATGGTAATGTCATTTTTATAGTACAATGATATAAATATATTTTTTAAAAAACAAGCGAACGTTCGCTAAATATTATAATTCGCTAACTTAATTATGTTCGCAAAAAATAATTATATTTGTTGTTATGGAAGAAGAATATATCAAACTTATATTTGGATTAAAGCTAAAGCAGATCAGGACCGAAAGGAACCTTTCTCTTTTTGGTCTGGCCAAACTATCGGGTCTCTCAAAATCATATTTAAACGAAATTGAAAAGGGTAAAAAGTATCCAAAACCTGACAAAATTGCCATTCTATCAGAGAAAATGGAAGTGCCTTACGACCAAATGGTTTCCTTAAAATTGGACAAAAACCTCGCTCCTATTGGCGATATCTTAAAATCAAAAATTCTAAAGGAAATTCCATTGGAACTTTTTGGAATACAAGAAAGCACGCTCATCGATATCGTTTCAAATGCACCAGCAAAGGTGAATGCCTTTATAAGTACTATCATTGAGATTGCACAGAATTATAATTTCAGTCGGGAAAATTTCTATTTAGCATCTGTGAGATCTTATCAGGAAGCCAACCATAATTATTTCGAAGAAATTGAACAGGCGGTCTTGAAATTTGCTAAAGCATATCAAATAAATTTGGCCAAACCTATTGAGTCTTCTGAATTAAAGGAAATCCTCATGGAGGAATACGGCTATGTTTTTAATGAAACTGAATTGAACAGGCACCAAAGTTTGGATTCACTACGTTCAGTATATGTGCCGAAAACGAAGACACTTTTGTTGGCCAACCAAATGGACGACGCACAGCGTACTTTTATTTATGCTAAAGAAATTGCTTATAATTATTTACAATACAAAGAGCGCCTTTATACTTTTTCATGGATCAAATTTGAAAATTTTGATCAGGTTCTAAATAATTTTTATGCCTCCTATTTTGCCGGAGCGCTTATTTTGCCTAAAACCACTATTACTGAAAACCTGACGTCGCTATTTGCAAAAGAAACATTTGATGAACATTTGTTTTTAGAAATTATCACCGCCTTCAACGCATCTCCCGAGTCCTTTTACCAACGTTTAACCAATATACTGCCTAAAGCATTTAATATTCAGGATTTGTTTTTCTTACGTTTTACGCATCGTGCTGGCAGTGAGCGCTTTTATCTTAAAAAAGAATTACATCTATCACACCAGCATTCACCACGCGCCAATGAGACCAATGAGCATTATTGCCGACGTTGGATTTCATTAAAAGTTCTAAAAACTATCAGCCAGACAAAGGAGGATCATGTTTTTGATTTACAAATTTCAAATTATTCTGATGACGATATGAAATACTTGGTGCTTTCATCGGCAACAAAAGATCCATTTAGAGAGCATCAATACCGAAGTATCAGCATTGGCCTATTGATCAATAAACAGTTGCAACGTAAAATTGCTTTCCTAAAAGATCCAAGAATCAACTCACAAGAAGTTGGTGTAACCTGTGAAAGCTGCGCAATTGCCGACTGTAACGTAAGGCAAGCGCCACCAATATTACTGGAACGAAAAAACAACAACAAACAGATTGAAATGGTTGTTGCGGATCTACAGAAGCGTTTTGGTTAGTACCAAGCAATTTTTGACATTTCGAACCTTGAGACATCTGTTCAAAAACTGACCTCTTTATTATCTAAATACGTGATCCTACAAGACACTGGAATGACAATATCATGATTAATTCCCAACTGATTTCAAAGAATCAATCTGACGTTGCAACTCTTCGATCTCTAAATTATTTTTATTGACCTTCGGAATGGCGCGTATGGAATCGATCTCCTTTTGCATCATATCCATATCCATAAATTTTTCTTCAGCATTAAATGTATCGTTACCCTCACTCGCTAACCATGCTTCGTTTAGTTGGTCATAGACTGTCTTGTCCCATTGACTTGGATGCTTGACATCGATCCAAATGACATCGCGATATTCACTATCTATAAGTGCTAAATCGGGTGTGGCCGAACCATCAAATTTTTGGGTTCCATC
>JBGTCT010000051.1:0-1509 GCA_041748695.1 Aquaticitalea sp.
TTTAACATTGGGAGAAACTCCATTACATACGTTCGATGATTACACCAAAGCCGCAAAAGTACCGGTCGGAAAAAATGTTTCTGTTGATGAAAAAGCAGTGCAATTAATCGTGGATTCTCTTTCGGAATTATTGACCATTGAAAGAATGATTCTCGATAAATCGGCGGAAGTAAGCGATGAAGGAACAAACTCTATGATGAGTGATTTTATCACCGAACAGGAAAAAACAGTATGGATGATGAAGGCTTGGTTGGGTGAAACCGTTTAAGAAGGCCAATTATTGAAATTTAAAAGCGTCAAGACAACATCTTGACGCTTTTTTTGTGAATCGAAATATCCTAGAATCGGATTTTGAATTCCAAATCCTTACCATTCACTTCAAATTTGGCTTCATTAAATTGAGGAGGTCCATAACTCATCGGGTTGTTGCTCATACCATAAGACTCTGATGGCATTCCGCTTGGTTCAAAATCCATACGTTCGTTATCGTTGGCATCGTGTAAAGCCATAATGGCAAAAGTTCCGGCAGGGACATTGGTAAAAGTTGCTGTTATTTTTCCATTCTTGATTTCGCTTTTGGCACTTTGGACACCTTGCCCTCTCATAAAAGTGTCTTCAGAGTGTAAACCAAGAATCACATTACCATTGTCGTTTTTAACGTTGTCGATGGTAACTGTAATTGTAATGCCTTTTGTGTCTTGAGAAAATCCTAAAATGGATAGTAATGTAAATACGATTGTGAATGTAATTGATTTCATATTAAGTTGATTAATTTGTTAATGATGAATCAAAAGTCCAATAAAGCAGTTCCATTTCATAAAAGGAGTTACCGAAATGTTCATATAATGGGATGAATTGTAGAATTGATAGAATTTTAAAGCAATCCTCGAGCCTTGATCTCCAAATATTTATTGATGGTATCAATCGTCAAGTTTTCAGGTGTTGTCAGTATTGATTGAATCCCGTATTTTTGAAGTTCGTTGACAATCAGCCGTTTTTCAAAAGCAAATTTTTCAGCAATGACTTTGTCGTAGGCTTGTTGAACTGTTTCCGCCGGATTATCGATAATGTTTTCCAACTCTGTGTTTTTAAAGAATATTACTACCAGCAAATGGTTCTTTGCAATCCCTTTTAAATAGGCAATTTGTCGGTGCAATCCATCCAAGGTTTCAAAGTTAGTATACAGAAGCATCAAACTTCGTTGTGTGATGTTTCGTTTGATATCTGCGTAGAGCCTTCCAAAATCACTTTCAAAAAAATCGGTCTCTATATTATACAGCGATTCAAGAATTAGGTTCATTTGCGATGTGCGTTTTTCTCCAACCACAATGTTTTCTACCTTTTTTGAAAATGCCAAAATCCCTGCTTTATCATGTTTTTTCAATGCGACATTAGAAATGACCAATGCGGCATTAATGGCATAATCCAATAACATCAATCCATCAAAAGGCATTTTCATCACACGGCCTTTATCAATAACAGAATATACAGGCTGCGATTTTTCATCTT
>JBGTCT010000052.1:0-3171 GCA_041748695.1 Aquaticitalea sp.
TCTTGTTTCGGCAAATGGAAAATCTATTATTGGACAGTCAAACCTAAATAATGAAGGTATCATCAATTATAATGGAGCCGGTGCGCTCACTTTAGGAGGCGGCAGCCCAACTCTTACCAATGCCACTACTGGAGTTATCAATCTTAATATAGATTCCAGTTTTACATTTGCAAGTGGGATTGGGACTGTTTTAAATTCCGGGCTGATTATTAAAGAACAAACCAGCGGTACATTTATAATGAGTACCAATAACAATAATGTGAGCCCTGGTAAAATTATATGTGAAAATGGGCTAATATCTTTTGGCAATTATATGGGTAATGGTACTATTGGTGGAAATGCATCTGTGCGATTCCAAGGAGGCACCGTCTTCGAAGGCACCATCGCTCCAGGAAGCTCACCTGGGACATTGACACTTGACAGCAGTTATAATTCCTCTTCTGCTGCCATTCTTGCTATTGAACTCAACGGGCCAAATGCAGGAACACAATATGATGTTTTTGCTGTACAGAGCAATGCCATTTTTAATGGAATTGTCAATGTTACGTTAGGATTTGCACCTACACTAAATAATGAATTTGTGGTAGCCACGACATCAGGTACAATTGGGCAATGCAATTTAGCGACCACCAGTTCCGCCGATTTCAATGGTATGACCTATAGATTTGATGTGTTCTGCAGAAACAACAATCAAGTCGTTCTTAAGCTCGTCAATATAACTTTGGGAGTTGATGATTTTGAATTATCATCATCCAGCATTCAACTATATCCAAATCCATTAAAAAATATATTGTACATCAAAAACATAAATAATTTGGAACTCGAAAACGGAAGTATTATGGATATGACGGGCAAAGTGATTTCAACTTTTGACCTTAGGAATATAGGACTGACCAAGGAAGTCTCATTGGAAAATATTTCAAGTGGAATGTATTTCATAAAAATCAATGGTGTGAATAATTCGATTACTAAACGCATTGTGAAACAATAAAAATTTGAATTTATATTAGTTAGTTACTATTTGGGAAAAGAGCTATCGTTAGAAATTGATGGCTCTTTACAAGAATATAATTGCCTTTTATTGCATGTAAAGAATTCAACAACAAAGTGCTTTAACTATAGTGAAGGTTTAGTATTCTAGATTTTTATACAGGTTTAGCAATATTTAATTCAATTGATCATAAGTGTCATTTATAATTTTAGAGGAGCATTCTTGTCAAAATTGTTAAGCATAAAACATCCAATTCACCACTAGTTTTGTTATTCATGGTGAACAATTATCAAGATGAAAATCATCTTTTCAAGAGATGTTCAATGAAAGTGAAATTATTGTAAATTAGATGCTTACATGATTCAAATGAAATCATTCACCAACATAAACCATAAAACCATATCAAAAATATGAAAGCTATTTTTCTTTTAACCGCAATGCTCGGAATCATATTCTCGGGGCACGCTCAAGACCCAGCCATCATTTGGCAAAACACCATCGGCGGGAACGCCGGTGATTTTTCAAGTGCTTTTGAACCCACTGCAGATGGTGGGTATATTTTAGGCGGTTATTCTACGTCAAATATCTCTGGCGATAAAACCGAGAACAGCAATGGAGGTACAGATATTTGGATTGTAAAACTTAACAGTGTGGGGGCCATCATGTGGCAAAACACTATTGGCGGAAGTGGGGAAGATTTATTGCTTTCCATAAAACAAACCACAGATGGGGGATACATATTGGGAGCGGGCTCTGATTCCAATATTTCGGGCGACAAAACCGAGAATTCCCGTGGCGGATTGGATTATTGGATTATAAAACTGAATGCAAACGGCACTATTATATGGCAAAAAACCTACGGTGGCGCTCAGCCTGAATTCGACGCTTATGTGGTGCAAACTGCAGACGGGGGCTATTTTGTAGGCGGCTATTCGGATAGCAATATCTCGGGAGATAAAACCGACCCCACCAACGGACAGCGGGATTATTGGGCTCTAAAGCTGGACAGCACAGGAGCAATTGTTTGGCAAAACAGCATCGGTGGTAGCTTGGTGGACAGACCGCAAGCAGCTTTTCAAACCAATGACGGCGGATTTATTATAGGAGGGTTTTCAAATTCTTCTGCTTCTGGAGATAAATCAGAAAATAATAATGGAATTCGCGATTATTGGATTGTAAAACTTAACTCGAGCGGTGCGGTACAGTGGGAAAACACTATTGGTGGTGCTGACGATGACGTGCTGCGTGATATGATACAAACTGCTGATGGCGGCTACCTGGTTGGTGGCTATTCAAAATCGAATATTTCGGGCGATAAGACCGAAAATTCGCAGGGAGATTACGATCATTGGATAATTAAACTTGACGGCAATGGAACTATTGTTTGGCAAAATACAATCGGAGGTAGCGGCATTGACT
The DNA here is from genome assembly GCA_041748695.1 of Aquaticitalea sp. GTDB lineage: Bacteria > Bacteroidota > Bacteroidia > Flavobacteriales > Flavobacteriaceae > JBPOFM01. The sequence continues at coordinate 2,411 of JBGTCT010000052.1, forward strand.
ATCCAAGAGACATAAAACAACTTGCTGATGGCAATTATATGATTGCCAGTTGGAGTAACAGTAACGTCAGCGGCGACAAGACTGAAAACAGTAATGGTGGCTATGACTATTGGTTGGTAAAATTAAATGGCGCAGGCGCTATACTTTCCCAAAACTCCATAGGTGGAGCAGCTGACGAAAGTGGTACATACATTATAGAAAATTCCGATGGCAGCTTTACTATGTTCTGTTCTTCAGATAGCAATATTTCAGGAGACAAGGCAAGTAATAGCGAAGGGCTGGACGATTATTGGGTTTTTAAAACCACATCCGCAATACTAGGAATAAATTCATATGATTTTAAGGTTGGCTTAGCTGTCTTCCCAAACCCAGCCTCAGACACATTTACAATTGACCTTGGAAAGGAATTTGCAGATATTACGGTCAGTATTACAGATGTGCTCGGGAAACTTATTTCGAGCTCTGCTTATCCTTCGGCAACAAGGGTTGAAACAAAAATAGAAGGTCCCGCAGGTGTTTACCTTGTGAAAATTACGACTTCTGAAGGAATTGAAAACACAGTGAAAATCATAAAAAAATAACCATGAATTTAAAAAGTCACACTCTAAAATTCACATTCCTGGTTGCCTTAATTTTTGTCTCCTGTGTGAATGGAGAAAGAAAGGAACAAGGGAGTATTCCATTAAACCAAGATGCAAGTACTAATAGTCATCTAGCTGCCATTGAGAAAAAAGATGAACAAGCGCAAGATACCAAACAGC
>JBGTCT010000053.1:0-56463 GCA_041748695.1 Aquaticitalea sp.
TGAGAATGGGATATGAGAATGCTGAAGAAATTCTGGATGCCTTTCCTATTTTAGATCGGTATCCGCTCAAGAACATTGCCATTCACGCCAGAATAGGAAAGCAACTCTACAAAGGCCCTGTAGATTTGGATGCTTTTGAAAAATGCATCGGTAGCACCAGACACAAGTTATACTATAACGGAGATATTACGAGTGTTGCTGCTTTTAAAGCGATGGAAGAGCGCTTTCCGACAATTGATCATTTTATGATTGGCCGTGGGTTGATTGCCGATCCTTTTTTACCGAGTATGATCAAAAACAATACGACAGAATATCCCGTAAACAGATGGGCGATCTTCTCAAAATTTCATGATACCATTTACGAGCAATACGACGCCTATTTGTCTGGACCAACACCGATAAGAACAAAAATGTTGGGCTTTTGGGAGTTATTTTCCCAATCGACATCAAATCCTCAAAAAACTTATAAAGCGATTAAAAAAGCTTCGAATCCTGTAAAATACAGGAAGGCTGTTGCTCAAATTTTGGACACGGAAATGCGGGTTGGAGACTACTACAGAATCAATAGTACCCCCACTAGTACCAGTTTGTAACGAGTGCCATAAGATGCTATTCTATTTTGCGCCGACACGTATGTTTTGCTTGTTCGCTTGGCGCAAGTATCCCACACTTTCAGTGGTTTTACTGACTTTAAATAGTTTTTTTCTCTTTACTGCAAAAATCAAAAGAAGCGCAACGATACTGACTAAAAGAAATGAGATATTAATAAGTTGGAAATTTTCAAAGACGATGACACTAATCATCCAACTGGTAAGATAAAATGCGACAAAAATATTGAGGGTTAATTTCATAAGATTTGGATTAAAAATATTTATAGTTTAATTGTATTAATGATTTTAAAACGCTTAAAAACTCATAACATATATGGATGTTTTAAGACTAAAAAGCACCTCATCAAGTAATCATCAATATTGATTTCAAAGATATAAGAGGATGCACTTCGTCGTATTATAGAATTATCAAAAATGGTTGTACAATTCGCATATTTAAAAAATTTTGAAAACATCCATTCAAACCCATCTCCGCTAGAAGAGTTGATTTTCTACCATATCAGTCAATAATTTTCGTTTATGGAGAATTCAAGCCTTTCCAAAAATTTATACATTTGTTAATTCAAATCGATACTTGGTATCAATTTAGAGTTAAATGAACACAAGAGACAAAGTAATTCTTCTGGTGGATGATGATGAAGATGATCGCTTATTTTTTGAGGAGGTCCTAGAGGATCTCGACAATCCAGTACTGTTAAAGACGGCTGAACATGGAATGGACGCCATCCAAAAACTTGAAGAACACAATGGCATTAGACCTGACGCCATTTTTTTAGATCTAAACATGCCTGTCCTTGATGGTCACGAATGCCTCAAACACATACGGTCTAATTCTTTATATGATGACATTAAAATAATAATGTATTCCACATCCTATAATCCAAAGATCGCTAAAATTTTAGAAGCTGATGGTGCCAATCATTATATTCGTAAACCAAGTAATTATCTATCACTAAAAGAAGTTATCAAGACTGCACTTTCTGTTATCAATGATGGTGTGGAACATAAGAATTTTATCATAGCCATATAATGAAAGACACTACAATGAGAGAGGACATACAATTTTTAGAAAGTGATGGAGAAATGGGGACGCTCATAAGCACGAAAAATTGGGCAAACACGTCATTGGGACCCATAGCAGAGTGGTCCTCGAGTTTAAAAATGTGCCTAAATATCATGCTCAACAGCAAATCTCCAATGCTTTTGACTTGGGGCGAGGATTTAATCTGTTTTTACAATGATGTCTTCCGGCAAAGTTTAGGTGCCACTGGTAAGCACCCTTCCAATTTAGGTGTGCCCGCAAAGGAGTTTTGGTCTGAAATTTGGGAGGATTTTGGCCCTGCTTTGGTGAACTTGAAAACTGGAGGTAATTCCACTTGGAACAGTAATCAATTCATGCCGATAGAACGAAACGGAACTATTGAAGATGCTTATTGGTCTTATGGTTTTAGCCCTGTTAGAGATTCGAACGATGAGGTTGCCGGTATCCTTATCATTATGTACGAAACTACACAAGCGGTGTTGGCCAATCGTGCTTTGGTTGCCAGCGAAGAGCGTTTTAGGAAAATAGCAGAAGGAAATTCCATGATGATTGCTATGACAGATAAAAGCAAGAATGCGGTTTATTTTAATCAGGCTTGGTCTAATTTTTCAGGAAAAACAACCGACGAATTGCAAAATTTAGGTTGGATTGAACTTGTTCATCCCTCTCAAAAAGACGAGGCCCTAAAAGATTATCTAAAGCATATGGAGCTCAATGAAAATTGGGAATCGGAATTGCAGATAATGGATAAAAATGGCGATTACAGATGGATTGCAACCTACTTTATGCCTAAACTTGCAGATGATCAAACTTTTGACAGCTCTGTCAGTTCGTCTTTAGACATTCATGATAAAAAGTTATTTTCAGATGCGCTGGAAAAGAAGGTAGAATTGCGAACTCAAGAATTGAAAGACACCAATCTAAAACTCGAAAAGTCTTATGACGAATTGCAATCGTTTGCCTATATCTCAAGTCATGACCTTCAGGAACCTTTACGGAAAATAAGAACGTTTGCATCGCAGATTGTACTTAATGATTATGACAATCTTTCTGAAAAGAGCAGAACTAGACTGAACAGATTAGAAGCATCTGCACAGCGCATGCAAACGTTGATCAATGATTTGCTCGACTATTCGCGCACCAATGATAGTGATAGAACGATGGAGACATTGGATTTCAAATCGATATTCAAGGAGATAAAAAATGATCTCAAAGAGGAGTTGAATCTGGTAGATGGGCAACTCAATCTTAAAGAATCTACAGAGGTTTCGGTTATACCCTTTCAAATTAAACAGGTATTGTATAATTTAATTTCCAACTCCATCAAATTTAGAGATCACGCGCGCAAATTAATAGTTGAATTTTCTGCTAAAAAAGTTCAGGGCGCTTCCATAGACAATGAGAACATTGACCCCAGTTTAGAATACACTGTCATACATGTAAAAGATAACGGCATCGGCTTTAACCAAAGTTTAGGTGAGAAAATTTTTGATGTTTTTAAGCGCCTACACAGTCGTAAGGAATTTGAAGGCACTGGGATAGGGTTGTCTATCGTCAAAAAAATTATTGCAAATCATGACGGTCTTATCGAAGCTAGAAGTTCGGATAATGAGGGGGCGGAATTTATTATTTACCTGCCTTGCCATTCCTAAATAGTTAGTTAGTCAACTGTCTTCATATTTCTATAGCTCCATTCGCTAAATAGTTCTTTACGAATGAAACCCGAAGTAGCTATACTTCAACTCCAGCTTCCACCTCTGCCATCAACAACTTTTCCGGTGTAATCGGTAAATCGCGCATTCGTTTTCCTGTGGCGTTGAAAATGGCGTTGGCAATGGAAGCTGCGACCGAAGTGATGCCTAATTCTCCGATGCCTTTGATTCCCATTTTATTGGCGACCTTATCTTCTTCCGGCAGAAAGACCACATCGATGTTTGCCATATCCAAATTAACCGGGACATGATAATCGGCGAAGGAACGTGTGATGAAATTTCCGAAATTTGGTTCTACCTGTGATTGTTCGGCAATGACCATCCCGGCACCCATGGTGAGCCCTCCGATGATTTGACCATATGCCGTTTTAGGATTTAATATTTTGCCCGCAGAGCATACATTGACCATCCGTTTGATTCTGTACATGCCCGTATCTTCATCGACCCAGACTTCTGTGAAATTTGCACCAAAGGAAAACACGGAATGTTTTTCAAAAGCGGCATCTGGCTTTGCCAAGCCTTTCGATTCATAGGACATTATTTGGTTCTTTTTCAATAATTCTGATATTGCAATGTCTTCATCCTCTGGAATGTTTCGATTTTTTTTGAGGGTTTTGATTGCGTTCTCACAAGCGGACTGTGCGCCGTTGCAATAAGACGCTGCACCCCAAGAGCCGCCAGAACCTGGCGTGACAGGAAAATCGGAGTCGCCGAGTTCAACCACCACTTGTTGCACAGGGATGTTAAGACATTCGGATACCGTCTGTGCCAAAATGGTGTAAGTGCCGGTTCCGATATCGGTTGCGTCCATTTGTAATGTGGCTGTCACTGCTTTGTCTTTCAGTTCCAATTTAAGTTTGGCATGGGTTTCTTTGTATGGTGCTTGCCTTGCAGCGGCACTGACGCCATAGCCAATGAGCCAATTGCCTTTTTTATTTGAACGAGGTTTATTTTTACGTTTGTCCCAACCGAATTTCTTGGCTCCGATGTTGAGACATTCCACCAATAATCGTGAGGAAAAGGGTTTTTCTTCATGGAGGTCATCTTGCGTATCGTTTTTGATACGGAATTCGATTGGGTCCATCTTTAATTTATGAGCCAATTCATCGATGGCCGATTCCAAAGCAAAACTACCTGTCGCTTCCCCAGGTGCACGCATTGAGAAAGGTTGTTGTAAATTCATAGGGATGAGGCGTTCGGTAATTTTGGTATTTGGGACCTTATACATCATTTTGGACATGGCACCACAAGGTTCCTGAAACGTCTGTGTCGTGGACGTATGTGACAAAATCTCATGAGTAAGAGCTGTGAGCTGTCCGTTCTTCTTTGCGCCGATTTTAAGCTTTTGGATGTTTGCCTGTCGCATGCCTGTATTGGTAAACATCTGTGTGCGTGTGACGGTTGCCTGTACGGGTCTTCCAATCATTTTGGACGCCATAACGGCCATGATGAGATGACGCTCTACATTCAACTTTGAACCGAAACCACCACCTATATAATTGGCCACGACACGTACATCCTTTTTTGGGATAAGGAAGGTTCCCGAAATGGCGATGACCGCATCTTCCACAATCTGCTGACTGGCATACACCAGCACTTTACCATTGTTCCAACTTGCAATGGCAGCATGCAGTTCCATAGGGTGTTGATGCTCAATGGGTGTGTTGTAGGTTTGTTCCACAATCGCAGTAGCTTCTGAAAATCCTTTTTTCACATCGCCACGCTTGTGGTCAGATTCTTCGGAGGGTTTGTAAGCTTCGGACTTATTTTTTCCGAAATTAATTAGCGCTTTTTTGTCTTCTTTATATGTGATCTTTACCAAGGATGCCGCATATTGTGCCTGCTCAAACGTTTCTGCCACCACAAATCCAACATACTCCCCGTAATAATGCACCTTATTACTTTGGAGCACCGGTGCGATGCTATCGATTGAGAGGACTGGACGCTCCTCATTAAACGTATTTAATTTTTGCGCGTTCTTGTAAGTTATGATTTTAATGACACCCTTTAATTTTTCCGCCGCGGACGTGTCAATGCCAGTGATTTCCCCTTTTGCAATTGTGCTATTGATACCCAGACCGTAAACTTTGTTTTCTATTTGGAATTCGGAGGCATAAGTTGCCTGACCTGTCACTTTTAGGTGACCTTCTACTCTATTGATGGCGGTTCCTACTCCTGTGGCGTTTGTTGATTGCATGGTATTGATTTGATGTTTTTCTATATAAGTCTAATTTCCTATTTCATAAGCTTGAGTGAGTGCTCTTACAATGGCATTTTTGCCCATCGGAACTTTATAGGCATTGTCTTCAAAAGGTTTGGCATCTTTCATGGCGAGGTCTGCCGCCTTTTTGAAATTGGCTTCGGTTGGTTTTTTGCCCATTAGGAATTCTTCCGCTTCGTTGAGTTTCCAAGGTTTGTGTGCAACGCCACCCATTGCCAGTCCGATATTTGAAATGGCACCATCAGTTAGTTCAAACCCAGCGGCCACTGAAATCAATGCAAATGCATAACTGGAACGTTCTCTAATTTTCACATAGGCGTAGTGATTGGACAGAACGGGTTTTGGAAGGTGAATGTGTGTTATCAATTCGCCTGCTTCCAAATTGGTATCCTTTTCTGGATGCTCTCCCGGGAGGCGATGAAAGTCTGTAAAGTCTAACATTTTTGAATTACCATCTGGCTGTTGCACTTCCACTACCGCATCCAGTGCTGCCAATGCCACGCACATATCGGACGGATGGGTAGCGATGCAATGATCACTATATCCAAAAATAGCATGTTTGGCGTTCATTCCCTTTAAAGCACCGCATCCAGAACCTGGCTCACGCTTATTACAGGGCATGGAAGTTTCAAAGAAGTAAGGACAACGCGTGCGCTGTAATAAATTGCCGCCATTGGTTGCCATATTCCGAATTTGTGCAGTTGCTGCGGAAAGCATCGCCATAGATAGCAGCGGATAATTGGTCCGAATGTCTTTATGATTGGCGGTCGCGGTATTGCTCAACATGGCGCCTAGCGTATAACTGCCATCTTTGTTGGCACTGATGGTGTTGTATCGTAAGTTTTTGACATGAATCAATTGGTCGGGTTGCTCTACGTGCTCCTTCATTAAATCGAGCAAATTGGTCCCGCCAGACAAATAGTTCGAGGTGTTGGTAAATGCCTTGAGCGCTTCGCCTTTGCTAGTCGTGCCTGTATATGTAAATGGTTTCATGTGTTGGATTTTTTTAAATTGGTCAGCATGTCGTTAGAGTTTGAATTATTTACTTTTTGCGCTTTTCATTTGGGCTTCAGTAGCGAATTCCCAGGTTGGCATGTCGTCGTCGCCAGAATGCACTTCTTTAAAAGCTTGGACAATGTTATTATAAGCACCGCAACGGCAGATGTTTCCAGAAAGTCGTTCCCTGATTTCCTCCTCTGAAAGCTTTAAGTTGTTGTCTATAATTCTTATATCCTCCGTTACGTAACTTGCTTCTCCATTTTTGGCTTCTTCAAGTAATGCCACAGAAGAGCAGATTTGACCTGGCGTACAATAGCCACATTGAAAGCCGTCATGCTTAACAAATGCGTCCTGAATGGGATGCATATTATCTTTTTTAGCCAATCCTTCAACTGTTGTAACTTCGGCACCTTCACAAGTCGCGGCCAAGGTTAGACAGGACAATTGACGCTTGCCATGCATGATCACAGTACAGGCACCACATTGGCCGTGGTCGCAGCCTTTTTTAGTGCCAGTGAGCGCCAAATGCTCTCGTAGGGCGTCGAGTAAACTGGTTCTGGAATCCAAAGTTAAACTATGCTTGACGGAATTCACTTTGAGTGTGACGTCGATTTGATTCAATACATACGATTGGTTGGTTGGTTTCTTTTTCATCTGAACATTTATTTTGGCATCTGTTGACAAATTCTGATTTTTATAAAGATTTGATTGACTTAAATCGAAAGAGTTTTGACTTGATTAAATATAATATTAGTAAAGAACTTAATGAACACTATTGGAAGTTAATTGTTTCTTTTTGATAGGACTATGAACTTTGTTTCAACTAGCTTTACAATTCGTACACTTAAAAAGTTTGTTACTTTTATTTATGGATGATAACGCTTGTATAAAAGATATAATTCCGAACGACCAAACAACGATTGCTAAACCCATTGGTTTGGTGCTGTGTGGCGGCAAGAGCGAACGGATGACATCTGATAAAGCCTTCATCGAATACCACGGCATGCCCCAATGGCAGTATGTACTTCAATTGTTGCAGCCATTCTGTGAAAAAGTCTATCTATCCCTCAACTCGCAACAAGCAACAGAATGGTCCCTACCATCAAACATCCACATCAATAGTGACAAAGAGACCTTCATCAATCATGGGCCAATGACCGCCTTACTTTCAGCTGTAGACCTTGTAAAAGAACAACCTTTATTTGTAGTCGCCTGCGATTATCCACTGCTTGAGACAACACATTTGAGACAGTTGATGGACGGAAGAACGACCAATTCCGACGTTACTTGTTTTTCTTTAGGCGGACGACCAGAACCACTCATTTCTATTTTTGAAACCGCAGCATTAAAGAATTTAACACCATTTTTTGCGAACGGTAGCGATTCAATCTTTAAATTTATAGAACAAAGCAATTCTACCTATATTGACGTAGCGAATTCGGCGTTTTTACAAAATGTCAATTCCGAAGAAGCCATGGAACTGCTAAAAAAGACATTAGAATTATGATAAAATCCATTGCCATCAAACGTAATGTCCAGGACCAATTGACGAACATGGAAGATGTGGTCGCCATTGAAGAACCTTTGGAAATCCAATTAGAATTTGGTGCTTCCAATGAACGCACACTCCAAAGCTTATCCGTTACCATGCGAACTCCTGGAAATGACGATGAACTAGCCATTGGTTTTTTGTTTACGGAAGGACTGATTACTTCAAATAAAAACTTGGCTACACCTGCCATATGCGCCACAGGACACAATCGGATTCTCGTACGACTTCATGACCATTTTGATGCGAAACTGGACAAAGTTACACGTAATTTTTATACGACAAGTAGTTGCGGCGTTTGTGGCAAACAAAGTATTGAAGCCATCCACCAAGTGTGCAACGTGGTAGCAGATACAACACCTATCACCATCGATTTAAAGCAAATAGCAACCTTACCGTCCAAATTAATGGCGGTCCAAAAAACTTTTGTCAGCACAGGAGGCATTCACGCGGCGGCTTTTTTTGACAACATTGGCAATTTGTTCGATTTTAGAGAAGATGTCGGTCGGCACAATGCGTTAGATAAGCTCATTGGAGCAGAACTCATCAAAAGTAAGGGAGACGCTTTGAATTTAAGTCAACACATTCTCTTATTGAGTGGTCGTGCCAGTTTTGAATTGATACAGAAAGCTGCAATGGCTGGCATAAAAGTGGTCTGCGCCATTGGTGCTCCCAGCAGTTTGGCTGTGGAAACTGCAGAAGCATTTGATATTACTTTGATAGGCTTTTTAAAAGCACAATCATGTAACGTCTATACAAAGGCAGACCGAATTAAAAAAGAACATTACCATGAAAATTAGAATTAAAGACAATACCATCCGTTTACGATTGACCAAAACAGATGTGGTACAATTAAAAGAGAGCGGAACTATTACTTGTAAAACCATCATCACGCCAAAAGAAGTGTTTCAATATGCATTAAAGGTGGATGCTACCGTTCAAAGCTTTTCAGCGTCTTTTGAATCTAATACCATCACAATTCATATTCCTGTGTCAGATGCCAACATTTTAACCGATACGGATGATATCACCATTAAAGGCTCCCAGAAAAATGGAGAAGACGGAGACTTATTTCTATTGATAGAAAAGGATTTGCAATGTCTGGATGAAAGCGATGAGGACCAATCGGATATGTATGAAAACAAAAAAACGGTCTGTTGAGATTTTTCCTTTTAAAAAATATTAAAACTGTTTGAATCTAATTTATCCTAAAATCCAATTGACGTGTCCATAAAAAAACAAGAAACCGTACATCCTGAAAATCCTCCGATACTTAAGGATATCAAATTATCTTCTGTTGATAAAACTGCTGCAGGTTTTAAGGCCGTAGCAGTTTCTGCCAAACACATTTTGGAAGAGATGAATGTCTCACGTGGATTTATTGCCCTTCAAAAATTGAATCAGGTGGATGGCTATGACTGTCCTGGATGTGCGTGGCCAGACCCAGACGACAAAAGAAGTGCGATTGCTGAATATTGTGAAAACGGCGCCAAAGCTGTGGCAGAAGAAGCCACTACAAAAACCTTGCGTCCTGATTTTTTCGCTACACATTCCGTAGGCGACATGTCCACTTGGGACGATTATAAAATCGGTAAAAGTGGACGCATCGCACAACCTATGTATCTCCCGCAGGGCGAATCACATTATCAACCGGTGACTTGGGAGGAAGCGTTTAAAATCATTTCTAAACATCTAAATGGGTTACAGTCACCAGATGAGGCGATTTTTTATACGAGCGGACGAACAAGTAACGAAGCCGCATTTTTATACCAATTATTCGTACGCGCCTATGGGACTAATAATATGCCAGACTGTAGCAACATGTGTCACGAAAGTAGCGGTGTGGCTTTAGATGAAACTGTAGGAATTGGCAAAGGCTCTGTGAAATTGGAAGATTTATATATTGCAGATGTCATTTTTATCATCGGTCAAAATCCTGGCACCAATCATCCAAGAATGTTGAACGCTTTAGAAAAAGCACATAAAAATGGCGCTTTGATTATTTCCGTTAATCCACTGCCAGAAACAGGATTGTCAGCGTTTGCAGACCCTCAAAGTGTGGGTGGCATGTTGGGGATTGGCACTACGATTTCAAACATTCATCTGCCTGTAAAAATCAACGGAGACATGGCGCTATTTCAGGCCATCAACCAACTTTTAATTTTAGAAGAGGAAAAAGAGCCTGGAAAAGTCTTAAACCAAGAATTTATTTCAGAGGATACACACGGCTTTGAGGATTACAAGGCGCATATTATGGCACAGGATTTAAATGTTCTTTCCGAACAATGTGGCATTCCTTTAACACAAATCAAAGAGGTGGTTGAAAAAATAAAATATTCCAATAAAATCATCTCGTGTTGGGCGATGGGACTAACGCAACATAAAAATTCTGTTGACACGATTAAGGAAGTTGTAAATACGCTATTGTTGAAAGGCAGTATAGGAAAACCCGGAGCAGGCACATGCCCTGTGCGAGGTCATAGTAATGTGCAAGGCGATAGAACTATGGGGATTTATGAAAAACCTTGGGATTGGCTCTTGGAAAATCTTGAAAAAAATTTCGGATTTGTCCCACCAAAAGACCACGGACATGACGTGGTCGATTCGATTGAAGCGATGTACAAGGGCGAATGCAAAGTTTTTATGGGCATGGGCGGAAATTTTTTAAGTGCCACACCAGATACCAACTATACTGCCAAAGCTCTACAACAATGTGACCTAACGGTTCAGGTAAGTACAAAATTAAACAGAAGTCATTTAGTAACTGGTAAGGAAGCCTTGATTCTGCCCGTTTTGGGACGTAGTGATGCCGACCTGCAACAGGGCGAAAAACAATTTGTCACTTGTGAAAATTCCATGGGTGTTATTCAAAGAAGCCAAGGGGTTTTAGAACCTGTAAGTGACGACTTGATGAGTGAACCAGCTCTTGTCTGCAAAATGGCGATGGCGGTATTACAAGAAAATCCGAAATTACCATGGGAAAAATATATGAACAATTATGACCATATCAGAGAGGCGATAGAAGCCACCATTCCGGGTTTTGAAGATTATAACAAACGAGTGTGCGACTACGGAGGATTTTATTTACCGAACTCCGCACGGGAAGGCACGTTTACTACTGACACCAAAAAAGCAAATTTCTCATCAAATACGGTAGAATCCATTCCTTTAAAAGACCATGAATTGTTAATGATGACCATTCGAAGTCATGACCAATACAACACAACTATCTATGGTTTGAACGACAGATATCGGGGTATTGAAAACGAACGTAGAGTCATTTTGATGCATCCCGAAGATATGAAAGAGCGCCACTTAAAACAATTGGACGTTGTAGATTTGTACAATTTCAGTGATGGAAAAGAGCGAGTTGCAAAAACGTTTTTGGTCATTTCATATGATATTCCTAAAAAATGCGTTGCTACTTATTTTCCTGAAACTAATGTGCTTGTACCTATTAAATCAGTGGCCCTAAAAAGTAATACACCTACCAGTAAATCTGTGGTGATTGAGGTGCGGAAGCGTGTTTGAGATAATTGTTTCTTGTAAGCACATACGAAAGACTGATATTTTAGGGCTATGATTGTCTTTCTATTTTCCGATGCAGAAAATCCCAAAAATATTACCCAACAAATCATCATTTGTGATTTTTACAATGTCGTGGTGCGTTATGAGATTTCCCCAATAAGTTTACCTCTTTTCGGTTATATGACCACCAGCTATATTAATCGTTAACGATTAGAAAACTAAAGTAGTGTGTGCTTGAAGTGATTATAAATTTCTAACTCTTAATATGTAATCAAAATATCTGCAACTTTTTGTAAATCAGATTCATCAATTTCGGTTTTTGGTGCCAAAGGAAATAGTTGTTGTCCTGGCCTACTAATAAATGCGGCACGCCAACCTGCCCATAATGCGCCTGCAACGTCCCAACCGTGGGCTGCAATTAGCATGGCTTCGCTGGGTTTAATTCCCATTTTTCGTGCTGCCCAATCGTAGACATCACTCGAAGGTTTGAATTTGCCAATGTCCTCAACGCTTAAGCGTTCATCAAAATAGTCTGTTAAGCCTGCACTTTCAAATTGTTTTTTGACACCATCGTTGGATGAGTTGGTAAACGAAACTAGTTTATATCCATCTTCTTTGAGTTGTGCCAAGGAGGATTTGACTTCTGGATGTGCAGGTAAGCCACGTAGAGCATTCACGATGGTTTCGCGAGCGTTCTCTTCTGTGATGCTAATATTGTTATTTGCCGCAACCATTTGCAGAGTTGCTGCACCTATGTTCCCAAAATGCTCATACTGCCCACTTGTGGTCATCACCAATGAATACTGAAGCATGGTGGTAAACCATAACGACAGTAAATCGATTCTACCTTCTAGGGCTTCACTTACTTGCTTTTTCATTTGAGTAAGGTCTAACAGTGTTTCATTAACATCAAAAAACAATACTTTCGGTCGAATACTTGTAAAATTCTTCTCTTCTTTTTCTTGTGATTTGCCTAACATCATAGTTGGTAAAAGCATTCCTGTTGTTCCCATAATTCCCATATTCTTAATAAAGTTCCGTCTTTTGTTTTCCACTTGTCCTACTACTTGATTTAAATATTCGGTTAAGTTACTGATTATTATGCTTCTTCAAGAAGCTCGGTTAATACCTCTTTGAAAACCTTAACGGGTTGCGCGCCTGTAACGGCACTTTTTCTGTTAAAGACTATTGTTGGCACAGAATTAATACCAAGATTTTTCCAATAATCTTGTTCGCTTCTCACAGCAGCGCGGAGTTCTTCGCTGTCTAAACTTGACATTGCTTCATCAGCATTTAGACCCACCTCTAGTAAAGATTGTTTCAAAATAGCTCTGTCAGATACATCTTTTCGCTCACTAAAAAACGCTGTGGTTAATCTCATTTTTAATTCGGTTTGTTTGCCAAAGGCTTTAGCGCACTCTAACAAGACATGAGCATCAAACGTGTTGACCATTTTCATATTGTCATAATAATCAAAAGTAAAATCAATTTCTTTACCCACATCTGCCATGTGTTGTTGTGATTTTTTTTGTTGCTCTATAGTAGAACCATATTTTTCTGCAATATGCTCTGTTACGTTTTGACCTTCAACAGGCATATTTGGATTTAATTCAAAAGGGTGCCATTCTATTTCTACCTTTTCTTGAACACCTAATTCTGAAATGGCTTTCTCCAAACGTTTGTATCCAATGGTGCACCAAGGACAAACGACATCTGAAACGATATCTATTTTCAATTTTTCTTTCATTCTTTCAGTTTAAATTTTTCTTTAATTTTTATAAACCTTCCGCACATACGTGGGAAGGTTTAACAGCTATTAACCTGTGGTTTATAGAGGACTAGGACACCACATTTTCTTTAGACCAAGCAAATTTTTGGAATGCTGAATCAACAGGTGTGTTGGCGATATGGTTTGCATAATTACTTATTGTTTTTTGAGACAATCCTAAAATAATTTCCAACACTTGTCTTTCTCCATATCCAGCTGTATAGAATGTGTCTAAATCTTCTTGTGTGACATGGCCGCGATTACGAACAATAGTTAAGGTCATTGTGCGCAATGCCTCTAATTTTGAACTTTCAAGAGCGGTTTCGTTACGTAATGCGTCTGTGATGGTATCATCAACTTTCATCATTTTTGCGATGCCAGTGTGTGCAGGCACGCAATAGTGACATTCGTGTTCTACATTAATCGTTTGCCATACAACAGTCAATTCATCATTGTTGAATGATGAATTAACAAACAACTCGTGTAATGTTTGGTAGGCGTTAAGTATTTCAGGCGCTCCAGCTAGCATGCCGTGTAAGCCCGGAATCATCCCATATGCTTTTTGTGATTTTTCTAATAATGGTTTGCTGTTTTCTGGTGCAGATTCGATGGTGTGAACTTTTAATGTTGTCATAATTTCTATTTTTAAATTTGTATCTATGTTAATCTAAACAATCGTTTAGTTTTGAGTTAAAAAATGTTATAAGTTTTTGAATGTATTTTCTATATAATTATCAAGTTGTGTTTTATTGAATATTCTAGAGGCAGATGATAAACCGAACATAGCTATGAGTAGATAATCTGCCTGTTGTTCAACAATGACGCTACTTTTAGTTTTATCTTGCTTTAGTATTTCGGAAAAGACATTTCTGACATTAACGGTAAAATTCATCAAGACATCCTTAATTTTTTGGTCGGCGTCTTCTCCTATTTCATTGGCTGTATTGGTTATTAAACAACCTTTGGCAATTTCATTTTCTCTAGAAAATTCAATGAATTCGTAGAAATAATCCTTAATACTACTAATACCATTCGATGCAACTTTCAACTTGGTCATAAGATGATTCAACTTTTGTTTATAGCATTTTAAGCTTTCAATAAAAACACCATTTTTATTGCCAAAACTCGAGTATATAGAAAACTTATTGATTCCCATTTCTTTTTCAAGCATTTGCATGGACGTTGTTTGGTAGCCATTTCGCCAGAATAAATTCATAGCTTTTTCGATGACATCTTCTACTATATATTCTTTGTTTCTTGCCATTGTAATTTAAATACAGAGCAAAACTAACCAATCGGTTAGAAATAAAAAAGGATTTAACTATTTTTTAGGTTTGATGCTTTTATGTTACATGCCTATTTCAATTGTAAGCAGATAATAAAGTAAAATCCTATTAAGTCAATTATAGTGTATTAAATCTTGGAATAAGATAGTCAAGGACGCTTTAAATGGAAGTAGTCGACTTATGATATGAAGTTAAGTGTTATATGTGTGTAAAGGAAGATTTCGATACCAAATTTTCTTTAAACCATGGTAATTTTTAGAGTGTGAAGTAAATTGAAAATCCAATAGTATCCAAAATCATAATAAATCGAAAAGTATATAATTTTTCCTAACCACTTTTTTTAGGAATTAGACACACATACACATAATGGTTGCTATGTCTATAAGGGTGAATTTTGAGAATAATTACTATTATTCATCATTAGGTTGAATAGATTTCCATTTGAACTAACCAAATAATGGTTACTTCCCGATGCAAAAATTCGCGAATATATTTCCAAGTAAATCGTCGTTTGTGATTTCACCCGTGATTTCACCAAAATGAAACAATGCCTGGCGAATGTCAATCGCCAACAAATCACCCGACAACCCAGAATCCAATCCGTATTTGACTTTTTGGATTTCTTCAAAGGCTTTTAAAAGGGAGTCGTAATGACGCGTATTGGTAATAATAGTCTCATTGTTTCGAAGAGCGCCAGTATTGATTAGATTGAGCAATAGATTGGTCAATGACTCTACACCAAATCCTGTTTTGGCTGATAGTAATTGAATTTCTGGAATTTCAGATTGCATCTCGGCAATTTGAGTGTCCTCTATCTTGTCAATTTTGTTTGCGAGTACGATTAATGGTTTTTGAGGATATTTATTTTTAATTTTTTCAAGTTCAACCTTGAATTTTGAGCCTAAAATCTTATACTGAGTGCTGTCAAAAAGATAAATGACCACTTCGGCTTGTTCTATCTTCTCAAAAGTTTTTTTGATGCCAATGCTTTCAACCACATCTTCGGTTTTGCGGATTCCTGCGGTGTCAATAAACCGAAATCGCATTCCACCAATGGAGATTTCGTCTTCGATTGTGTCTCTTGTGGTTCCGGCAATTTCGCTAACGATGGCGCGCTCTTCATTCAATAAGGCATTGAGTAAGGTAGATTTTCCAACATTGGGTTCACCAACGATAGCGACGGGAATTCCGTTTTTGATAACGTTACCAACAGCAAAGGAATCTATTAACCTTTTTAGAACATTGATAATTCGATTGATAAGTGTGTAGAACGCTTCCCTATTGGCAAATTCCACATCTTCTTCTGCAAAATCGAGTTCCAATTCTATCAAACTCGCAAAATTCATCAGTTCGTCGCGGAGTAATTTAATTTCATTGCTAAATCCGCCACGCATTTGTTGCATCGCAATTTTGTGCGACGCTTCACTATCACTTGCTATTAAATCGGCAACGGCTTCCGCTTGGCTTAAATCCAATTTTCCATTTAAAAAAGCCCTTAAAGTGAATTCGCCTGCATTTGCCATTCTGCAACCATTCCGAAGAAATAATTGAATGATTTCCTGTTGGATGTATAAACTTCCATGGCAGGAAATTTCAATAACATTTTCGCCAGTGTAAGAATGCGGATTTTTAAAAATTGTCACTAACACCTCATCAATCACTCGCGCATCATCCACAATATGACCCAAATGAACGGTATGAGACTTTTGTTGAACCAACTCCTTACCGGAAACAGATTTAAAAAATTTTGAACCAATAGAAATAGCCTCATTGCCCGATAAACGAATCACAGCAATGGATCCAATGCCTGAAGGTGTTGCCAAGGCAATTATGGTATCTGTTTGAAACATATTAAAGCTTTTGACAAAAGTAGGGTAAAATAGCAATTTGGCAGTGAAAATCTCTATTTGTTTAGGACGTGATTGACTTTCATTTTCTAATATCTTGTTATATTTGCATTACAAAATTGGAATAAAATGAAAAATATAATTGGTATTTTATTGATAGGACTTCTATTAAATGCTTGTAATAAAGTAGAGAAACGAAATGAGGGTTATGTGATAACCGGAACAGCTAAAGGTGTTTATAATGGCATGAGAGTTTATCTAAAGGCATCAGATGAAAGAGGCACTCAAATACCTCAAGATACCGCAATTGTAATGAACGAAACATTTACATTTGACGGCAAGGTGGAATATCCTCAAATGTGGTTTTTATCTGTAGATAACGTTAGCGGGATGGTACCTGTTATGGTTGAAAATGAAAAAATATCCATCGATTTTGACAAGGCGGATATTCAAAATTCAACTGTGAAAGGCACAAAATCAAACGAAGCATTATTCGAATATAATAAAGGCTTTAAAAAATTGATTGATAAGCGTAATGCTTTGAATCAGGAATATGCAACTATTGTAAATTCTGCAGATACTGTGGCCATACAAAAATTGACTGCGGAATTTACCGAAACCAATGAAGAACTGAAGGTGTTTCCTATCCAATTTTTAAAAACAAATAACGACAGTTATATGGCTTTGACTCTCCTTGAAAGTATTATTCAATCTAAACCTGAAGATCTAACGGAGATCGATGCGATTTACAACAATCTCAATACAGATTTAAAGAATTCCATATATGGAACAATGGTAGGGACAAAACTAAACGACTTAAAGATGCAAAATGAAAGTCTTGCCATGCTTAACATTGGTAAAGTTGCTCCCGATTTTTCCGCTCCCGATCCTGATGGCAAACAGATATCATTAAATCAGATTAAAGGAAAAGCGACTATTATCGACTTCTGGGCTGCATGGTGTGGGCCTTGCAGAAAAGAAAATCCGAATGTTGTGAAAGTCTATAATAAATATCATGATAAAGGCTTGGAAATAATCGGTGTTTCACTCGATAGACAAGGACAAAAAGACAAATGGCTAAAGGCGATTGAAGATGACAAATTGACCTGGCATCATGTTTCTAACCTTAACTACTTTAACGATCCTGTAGCCCGACAGTATAATATTCAAGCCATTCCCGCAACATTTATATTGGACGCTGACGGTAAAATTGTAGCAAAAAACTTAAGAGGACAGGCTCTCGAAGACAAAATTGCAGAGATACTCAACTAATCAACCAAAGCCTTCAAAAACAGAAGGCTTTTTTTAGGTCTTATAAATTTCCCGTTTTGTGCATCACAAATAAGATGACAATGGGAATAG
The DNA here is from genome assembly GCA_041748695.1 of Aquaticitalea sp. GTDB lineage: Bacteria > Bacteroidota > Bacteroidia > Flavobacteriales > Flavobacteriaceae > JBPOFM01. Next base: position 17,926 of record JBGTCT010000053.1, read on the forward strand.
CCAACAACCCAATCATCAATAAATCGGTTTGAAACAAGGAAGGCATCAACATCAATGTGACCACAAATCCGCCGATAGCGCCACCAAAATGGGCATCATGACCGATGTTTCCTATACGCTTTTTCATTCCATAAATGGAATACAATAAATACCCAATCCCAAAGACATACGCCGGAATTGGAATCGGTATGAAAAACATGTACAATTTCATACTAGGATGCAACAAAATTGCTGCGTACAAAATACCGGTAACTGCTCCACTCGCCCCAACCGCTGTGTAATGATATTCATCTTTATGAAAATAAAGAGAAAGTAAATTGCCCAAAAGCAAACTCACAATATAAACTACGATAAAATTGAAATTCCCCAATTCCATCACCACAATGTCAGCAAAGAAATAAAGTGTAAACATATTGACAATCAAATGCATCGTATCAACATGCAAAAATCCCGAACTGAACATTCGTATCTGTTCGCCGCGTCTTACGGCACCGACATTAAATTTGTATTTTTCAAAAAACCCAAAATCACCAAATCCCTTGTACGAAATAATCACATTTGCTGCAATAATGACAATGGTGACCAAACTTAAATTACCCATGTACTAACTACTATTAATTATAATAAAACATATATTTGCCACTGCAAATCTAATATTTATTAATGCATTTTCTAGTTTACATTCTTCTTTATCCAATTTTATGGTTGGTTTCCGTTCTACCGTTTCGATTGCTTTATGCCTTTTCCGACTTTCTATATGTCTTGGTATATCGCGTTTTTGGTTATCGAAAAAAAGTCGTGAAAGCCAACTTACGCTTGGTATTCCCAAATAAATCGGAAGCAGAAATCACAGATATTACAGGAAAATTCTATCACCACCTTTGTGATATGATTGTTGAGGCGATAAAATCGCTGACTATTTCTGAAAAGGAAATGAAAGAACATTTCGTATTCAGCAATGTTCACGTCTTGAATGATATCGAAAAAATGAAAAAAAGCACTATTTTAATGTGCGCTCATTATGGAAGCTGGGAATGGATTTTTATCCTTCAAAAATTTGTTGATACCAATACTAGAGGCTATGCCGTTTATAAACGACTAGGAAACCCTTATTTCGACCGTTTGGTTAAAGGGATACGGGCCAAATATGACAGCCATCTGATCACCACCAAAGAAACAATTCCTGTTTTAATAAAAGCCAAGGTTGACGGCGCACTCAGCATCAGTGGCTTTGTGTCCGATCAGACTGCAAAACCTCATAATGCCTTGCATTGGGGAGAATTTATGGGTTATAAAGTGCCTATGCACACAGGTGCCGAAATGCTGGCAAAACGTTTGGATATGGCTGTTGTTTTTTTTAGGGTCAAAAAGTTGAAAAGAGGCAATTACGAAACGACATTCGAAACGATTGCCTTACATCCAAAAGAATTTAAAGATTACGAAATCACAGATGCATTTTTCCGATTGGTTGAAAAGCAAATTGAAGAAGCTCCAGAATTCTATTTATGGACTCACAAACGCTGGAAACATAAAGATGTGGTCCCTGAAAAATTTCAATAATTACAATTCAAACCACGAATTGATGGGTGTATCGTTATCCGTATTCCCTAAATTTGATTTGTGTACAAATTCATTCGAAGATTTGACGTAACTATAATCCTTGGACCAGATATGGTGTTGTTCGGCCAAAGCTTTCAAACTATCACACACATCAGCGATTTCGGCATTGGTAGTGGTAGGATGAATTGACAAACGTATCCAACCGGGTTTATGGGTCAATTCCCCTAGAGAAATTTCATCTGTCAGTTTATGGGAAGTTTCAATATCGACGTGCAACAAAAAATGTCCGTAAGTTCCGGCGCAGCTGCATCCGCCTCTGGTCTGAATTCCAAATTTATCATTGAGTAATTTCACTCCCAAATTATAATGCAAATCATCTATATAAAATGAAATCACTCCCAACCGATCCGTATGCTGTGCTGCTAAAATCGTTAAGTTTTCGACATCCTTAAGAGACTCAAAAACATAGGTCACGAGTTGATGCTCGCGCTCCAAAATATTCTTGACACCCATATGCTCCTTCAGCTTAATTGCCAAAGCAGTTTTTATGGTCTGCAAAAATCCTGGTGTTCCTCCATCTTCCCGATCTTCAATGTTGTCGATGTATTTGTGTTCGCCCCAAGGATTGGTCCAGCTAACAGTGCCGCCACCAGGACAATCGGGAATCATGTTTTTATACAGCTTTTTGTTGAAAATCAGTACACCAGACGTTCCGGGTCCGCCAAGAAATTTATGTGGTGAAAAGAATATGGCATCCAATGATTTTTCTGGATCTGAAGGATGCATGTCCATATCAACAGAGGGTGCTGAACAGGCAAAATCGACAAAACACACACCTCCGTTTTGGTGCATCAGTTTGGCAATATCATGATATGGCGTTTGAATTCCGGTAACATTGCTTCCTCCTACGACTGAAGCAATCTTGATTGTACGGTCTTTATATTTTTCAAGTAATATTTCCAGATTTTCTAGACTGAACAGTCCATCTTCTCCTGGCGGAATCACTTCAACCTTGGCAATGGTTTCCAGCCAAGACGTTTGATTGCTGTGATGCTCCATATGCGAAATGAAAACGATAGGACGTATTTCATCAGGGACATTGGTATATTTCTGAAGGTTTTCTGGCACTTTCAATCCGAGAATACGCTGAAATTTATTGACCGCATCCGTCATACCACTTCCACAAACAATCAACACATCATCTTCATTGCAATTGACGTGCTCTTTGATGATGTGTTTGGCTTTGTGATAAGATTTGGTCATTGCCGTACCAGAAACGGTTGTTTCCGTGTGCGTATTGGCGACAAAAGGGCCAAATTCATTACATAACTTTTCTTCAATTGGACGGTACAGTCTACCTGAAGCCGTCCAATCTGTGTAAATGATTTTCTTCATACCAAAAGGCGATGCAAATTCTTGATCAATACCAATAATGTGCTGTCTGAATTGATTGAAATACTGTTCCAATTCAGTGGTTGTTTCTTTTGGTTCTTTTGTAGAAATCATGCGCTATGGATTCTCATATGGATTATCCCGCTAAAAAGCGGGATGAATTCAATTTGCAATGTTTATTTCATCTTTCAGATTCATAAACATTGAATTTCATTCAAAGGTACTAAATATTTGCAACTGCCTTAATTTCAGCAATGATTTTATCGGCCAAAGTATCGGCCTCATTTTGTGTTGGAGCTTCGGTATAAATCCGGATGATGGGTTCGGTATTACTTTTGCGCAAATGCACCCAACTGGTTTTAAAATCTATCTTAACACCATCGATGGTGGTCAATTGTTCGTTTTGATATCGCTGTTCCATGGCTTTTAAAATGGCATCGACATCTAGGGTTGGTGTCAATTCTATCTTTTTCTTGCTCATAAAATAAGTAGGATAGGTTGCACGCAATTCGCTAGTTGTCATTCTTTTCTCGGCCAATAAACTCAAGAATAATGCAACGCCCACCAATGCGTCACGTCCATAATGAAGTTCGGGATAAATAATGCCTCCATTTCCTTCACCGCCAATAATGGCCTTGTTTTTCTTCATTAATTCCACCACGTTCACCTCTCCAACAGCGCTAGCTTCATAAGTGCCACCATGTTTTTCGGTGACATCTCTTAAAGCGCGTGTGGAACTCATATTGCTTACTGTATTTCCTGGGGTTTTACTCAATACATAATCCGCGCAAGCTACCAACGTGTATTCTTCGCCAAACATCTCCCCGTTTTCATCCGTAAACGCCAAACGATCCACATCTGGGTCCACGACGATGCCCAAATCTGCACGCTCTTTTATAACCGCATTGGACAGATCGGTTAAATGCTCTTTTAAGGGTTCTGGATTATGGGGAAACTCGCCATTGGGTTCACAATATAATTTTACTGTATGCACTCCCAAGGCTTCCAACAACAACGGAATGGCAATACCCCCTGTTGAATTAACACCGTCGACCACCACTTTTAAATTGGCGTCTTTTATTGCTTTTTTGTTTACTAAGGGCATTTTTAACACTTCCTCAATATGCAAATCGATATAGGCTTGGTTCTTGGTAATTTTTCCCAATGCATCAACTTCTGCAAATTCCATGGTATTGGTTTCGGCAATTTCTAAAATTTTAGCACCTTCATCGCCATTCAAAAATTCGCCTTTGGCATTTAATAATTTTAAGGCGTTCCATTGTTTCGGATTGTGGCTTGCGGTTAAAATAATTCCGCCATCGGCATGTTCCATGGGTACGGCAATTTCAACTGTTGGCGTTGTGGAAAGTCCCAAGTCAATGACATGGATGCCCATTCCTACCAAGGTATTCATGACCAAATTCTGTATCATTTCCCCAGAAATCCGAGCATCACGACCTACAACCACTCGATACTGTTCTTTGTTGCGTTGCTGTTTGAGCCAAACGCCATATGCAGATGCAAATTTTACCGTATCAATAGGTGTTAAATTATCGCCCACTTGTCCTCCAATAGTGCCTCTTATTCCTGAAATTGATTTTATAAGTGTCATTTAAATTTTTTTTATGTTTAAATTAAGTAATAGTTTTTGCAAAAATCAAGATATAAATTTAAAGTATCAAGACTGTTTGCTCAGTAAGATAAAAAAAACATATAATCTCTGAAATGGGCAATCTAATCACATTTTAAATTTAAGAGTTTAAAAATACATATATTTATTGAATGAATTTTTTGGCACACATCTACCTTTCTGGAAATAATGAACTCATAACGATAGGCAATTTTATGGCTGATGGCATTCGTGGCAAACAATACAAATCATTTGCTAATGTTATACAAGTTGGTATATTGTTGCATCGACATATAGACACCTTTACTGACGCACATCCCATTGTAAGGCAGAGCACCAAACGATTGCATGAGAATTATAGCCACTACAGTGGTGTAATTGTCGACATCTTGTACGATCATTTTTTAGCTAAAAATTGGCTCCAATATTCTGATATGCCACTAAATTTATTTGTTGACAATTTTTACGAAAGCTTGAGACTGAATTTTGAAATTTTACCAACACGAGTCCAAAAATTGTTGCCTTACATGATTGCTGATAATTGGTTGTTGAATTATGCGAACCTTGAAGGCATCCAAAGAGTACTAAACGGGATGAACCGACGAACCAACAATATTTCTGGAATGGATAGAGCTACTTTGGAATTGAGGCAATATTATGCCGAATTTGAAGATGAGTTTACCGAATTTTTTGAGGAATTACGAGTATTTTCCTATGAAAAATTAGCAGCGCTGAAATTGATTTACAATGTGGATTAATTCCACATTGCTTTATTTTATATTATTCGTATTTTTAAGAGCACTTTTTAACCTATTATTACTTTATGAAATCGCCATTAACAATTTTGCAAACATCCACCAATGAAGATTAGGCGATAACATATGACCATTAAAAAACAATAAAAATCTAAATATGAAATCGCCATTAACAATTTTGCAAACAATTTTTAAATCATCGAAACCGATAATATAAATTTGAAACTTGAGATAAACACTAATGAAGATTAGGCGATACCATATGCCCGTTAAAAAACCATAAATATCTACATATGAAATCCCATGATTTAACAATCACAAATACCAATGAAGATCTTCCTCATGGGATACCATATGACCTTTAAAAAACAATAAATATCTACATATGAAAAATTATCTTCATTTTGCAACTGTCCTTTTTACAATTTCACTCTTTTCCCAAGGTACCCAATTATTAAGACAACCTACTATTTCTAAATCTGAAGTCGTCTTTATTTATGCCAATGATTTATGGAAAGCACCCATCAGCGGCGGAACTGCCATCAGACTTACGAGTGGTGAAGGATATGAATCTGACCCGCATTTCTCCAAGGATGGTAAAACAATTGCTTTTACGGCAGAATACGATGGCAATTCTGATGTTTACGTCATCCCTTCAGAAGGTGGCGAACCAAAACGTTTGACGTTTCATCCGGACGGCGATTTTGTTCAAGGTTGGACACCAGACAATAAAATCATGTTTCGGTCAGGACGCGAAGGAAAACCAACAACTACATCAAAATTTTATACAGTAACAATAGATGGCGATTTCCCTGTAGCTTTAGATATTCCGAGAGGCGCTTATGGCGATATTTCAGCTGATGGAAAGTATATCGCCTATACCCCAATTACGTCTTGGGATCCTGAATGGCGCAATTATAGGGGTGGACAGGCCATGCCAATTTGGATTGTCGATTTAAAAACTAAAGATTTAATCACTACACCCCAACTTGATAAGGAACGTCATTTATACCCCGTTTGGTTAAACGGCATTGTCTATTATTTGTCAGAACGTGATTATACGAGTAATATATGGTCGTTTGACCCTAAAACTAAAACTGAAAAACAGATGACCTTCCATAAAAAGTTTGATGTTAAAAGTTTGAGTGCGAATCAGGATCAAATCGTTTATGAACAAGGAAGCTACCTCCATCTATTAAATATAGAAAGTGGAAAAACAACACAATTGAATATCACCGCAACTGGGGATTTGAACTTTGCAAGACCACGCTGGGAGGATGTTTCCGCAACTAATTTGAGTAATCCGCAAATTTCTCCCAAGGGCATGCGTGCCGTTTTTGAACATCGTGGAGAAATTTTTACGGTTCCTAAAGAAAATGGCACTTGGCGCAATCTTACAAATTCGTCTGGTGTAGCAGACAGAAGTCCGATTTGGTCTCCTAAAGGAGATAAAATCGCATGGTTCTCCGATGCTAGCGGTGAATATAAACTGGTTGTTGCAGATCAAAACGGGAATAATCAAGAAGAAATCACTTTAGCAAATGCCACTTTCTTCTTTAAACCCGATTGGTCCAATGACGGCAAATACATTGCTTATACGGACACCGACTACAATTTATGGATTGTCAATCTAGAGACCAAAAAAACAATTAAAGCAGATACCGACCGCTATGCGCATCCTAACCGAACCATGAATCCGGTTTGGTCTCCAGATAGTAAATGGGTTTCATATACAAAACAAAAGGAAAGCCATTTCAAGGCGATTTTTGTATATAATGTTGAAACTAATGAAAAAATCCAGATTACGGATGGCTTGGCAGATGCCATCAGTCCAGTTTGGGATGCTTCTGGGAAATACATATACACATTGGCCAGCACTAACTATGGCTTGACTTCAGGCTGGTTGGATATGAGTTCGTATGATGTTAAAGTGACTAGAAATTTGTATGCCATCGTTTTGAACAGTAAAGATGATGCACCCATTCTTCCAAAAACGGATGAGGAAAATTCTATAAACTATCATGAGAAATCCGATAAGGAAAGGGAAGATCACAAAAATGAAAAACATTACAAAGATGAAATTCAAGATTCTAAAAAGAAAGAAAAGATCGCAGAAGTGCCAAAAATTATTATAGAGAAAGATAATATTTTCAATCGTGCTGTACCGCTCGAGCTTAAAGCGGGAAATTATACCAATTTGATTAAAGGTCCATCGAAAATTGTTTTTGTGGCTGAAGCCATTCCAGAAGAAAACTATTTTAAGGTTCACAGTTATAGTTTAGAAGAAGGCAAAGCAACAGATTATGCAAAAAAAGTTAATGCTATGGTGGTGTCTTCTGATCGTGAAAATGCACTGGTTAGACAAGACAAGTCATGGATGATTTTGAGTACGTCAAAATTTTCAAAGAATGATGAAAAAGCCGAAGATGAAAAACTCAAAATGGATATAAAGGTCAAAGTTGACCCAAAAGCTGAATACCACCAAATCTTCAAGGAAGGCTGGCGATATATGCGAGATTTCCTCTATGTAAATAATGTCCATGGCGCGCCTTGGGACGATGTATATCAATGGTATGCACCTTGGATTGACCATGTGCGCCATCGTACCGATTTGAATTATGTAGTGGATATTATGAGTGGTGAAGTATCCATTGGCCATTCCTATGTTTCAGGAGGCGATATGCCTACTTTAGATCGCGTACCGGTTGGGTTATTGGGTTGTGATTTTGAATGGACAAAAGATGGGTATCGTATCAGTAAAATTTATAATGGCGAACGTTGGAATCCCGAAACTTATTCGCCATTAGGATTACCTGGAATCCATGTAAAGGAAGGAGACTATATTGTGTCTGTCAATGGCGAAAAAGTAAATCCAAAAAAAAATATTTATAGTTTATTAGAGCAAACTGCCGATAGGGAAATAAACATTCAAGTAAATAGTAAACCTTCAACTGATGGTGCCAAATCGTATTTAGTGAAACCGGTCGCCAGTGAACGCAGCCTTCGTTATATGGATTGGGTTGAGGGCAATCGAAAGAAAGTGGATGAACTTTCCAATGGCAAATTAGCTTATGTGTATGTACCAAATACTAGTGAAGGTGGATTTACTTCCTTTAACAGATACTATTTTTCGCAACAAGATAAAAAAGGTGTTGTTATCGACGAACGAAACAATGGTGGTGGATCTGCAGCAGATTATATGATAGACATCATGTCCCGCGAGCTTTTTGGGTATTTCAATAGTAGAACTAATGACAACAGACCTTGGACAACACCAATGGCAGGTATTTGGGGTCCAAAAGTTATGCTTATTAATGAGCGTGCAGGCTCTGGAGGCGATTTGCTGCCTTATATGTTCAAAGCGAAAAATATTGGCCCGTTGATTGGCACCAGAACGTGGGGCGGCTTGGTTGGAACCTGGGACACACCGCCTTTTATCGATGGCGGACGTATGGTTGCACCTCGCGGCGGCTTTTATGATGTGAATGGTGAATGGGCTGTAGAAGGTGAGGGCGTTGCACCAGATATTGAAGTAATCCAAGAACCAAAATTGAGTATGAACGGGAAGGATCCACAATTGGAACGTGCCGTAAAAGAAGCATTAAAAATGCTAGAGACCCAAGAATTTCATATGAAACCTGAACCAAAAGCACCAATTCGTTGGAAACGTCCTGAAGGTTATAAAACTGATAAATAATAATTCATAAAGGAATAGGCTGTTACCATGATTGGGTCATATCGAATTTGATTTTATAGAATCAGGAACATGATTGAGGCATCATCCCGAAGCCGCAAATGTTTTGGCGAAAACCATAAAGGAAAATTGCTGTAACGCTATTTCACGGAGAAGTAGAGAAAAACGGAGAGATTCACGGAGAAATGCGTGCAAGTCAACACCGCTCATCATGCTTTGTACCACTGCGTCTTTGTAAGCATTAATTTCATATATTCGCATTTCATGGCCAAACCAAAGAAAGTATTAAAAATAGTCGCAGGAGTCGTCATCTTCTTGACGCTCCCTACATTGCTTTTATTCGGTTATGTATACTTGAAGTATAATGAAGACTTGCCTATTGGAATCAAAGGCGAACAAGCAGATGTCATGGCATCCAAAATGTTAGATGCCTTGGATTATAAGGAATATAAAAACACCAATTATATCGAATGGACCTTTAAAAAAAGACATCATTATAAATGGAAAAAAAACGAAAACATTTGCACTGTTTATTGGGAAGATTTTAAGGTAAAGCTAAATCTCAAAGACATTGAAGATAGCCAAGTATACATACATAATTTTGAAGTAAAAGGCGAAAAAGCAGAAAAACTGATTGATAAGGCCATTAAATATTTTAATAATGATTCGTTTTGGCTTGTTGCTCCCTATAAAGTGTTTGATCATGGATCGGAGCGCAGTATCGTAAACCTCGATGACAATACAAAAGCACTTTTGGTAACTTACAATACTGGTGGATCTTCACCTGGTGATTCCTATTTATGGCATTTAGATGCTAACGGAAAACCTACAAGTTTTCAAATGTGGGTAGATATATTGCCAATTGGAGGTCTCGAAGCTACTTGGAATCATTGGACCACGACCGAAAGCGGTGCTCAACTCCCTACCTTTCATAAGTTGGTGGTGATTGGATTGGAAATCACAGATATCAAAGGGTCAAAATAGCCCACAAAATTGGCTTTAAATCTAATTGGCCTTTTACTGAAACAGTTAATACCTCGGATTTAAGTCTTACATTTAAAACTTCTCAAAATCATCCTCCCTTTTGTCCTACAAAATGATGATCTTTATGTTTAAATAGTACATTAAAGGTTGTTAAGCTGCCATAACATCGAGTTATATATTGCTGCAAATCAATCTTTTCCTGTTCATCGAGACGACTGCTATTTATTTTTTGTTCCATTACACGCAAGCGGTCACGCACCATCGTAACTTTATGAAAAAAGCTGTCGATCGGTACTTCACTTGCTTTTAGATTGGTGTCTGCCGGTTCCAAAATAAGTTTTCCGCCTTTCCATTTATCTGCAATTGTTACGACTTCGCTGACGTCACTCCATTTTTTCAGAATTGATTTTAAAGTTTGTTCTACTTCAAAAAAACTAATGGTGTCAACATCAGCTTCAGCGGCCTCTATTACTTCAAATACAGTATCGAGCTCAATTGTCTCCAAGCCAGAGTCAATAAATGTGACCCAATAGTGTTTAGAAGTGATGTTTGTAACAACGCCCTTGCCAAAATCACTGTGATTAATTCGAGATCCTATTCCTAAAAGTTTCATGCATATCTTCTTTAAATTTTATTGCAAAATTAGCAAATCCTCCATTAACCTTTGTCATAAATTAACAACTAAAGCCGTACCTTTGCACTTTGCTTATAAAAAGAAGAATTTTACAATTTCATGAGTCAATTTGAAGACAGTATCGAGGTTAAAGGCGCCAGGGTTCATAATCTAAAAAACATAGATGTTTCAATACCAAGAGAAAAACTTGTAGTGATCACAGGCCTTTCCGGCAGCGGCAAATCGTCATTGGCATTTGATACCATTTACGCCGAGGGACAACGTCGCTATATCGAAACATTTTCTGCCTATGCACGTCAATTTTTAGGCGGACTCGAACGACCCGATGTTGATAAAATAGATGGGCTTTCTCCAGTTATTGCCATAGAACAAAAAACGACTAGCAAATCGCCTCGATCAACCGTTGGCACCATTACAGAAATTTATGACTTTTTGCGTCTTCTTTACGCACGTGCAAGTGATGCTTACAGTTTCAATACAGGTGAAAAAATGGTGAGTTACACCGACGAACAAATCAAAACGCTCATCAAGGAAAGTTTTCAGGGTAAACGCATCAATATCCTTGCGCCAGTGGTTCGTTCACGAAAAGGCCATTACCGCGAATTGTTTGAGCAAATTGCCAAACAGGGCTTTGTTAAAGTTCGGACAGATGGGGAAGTAAAAGACTTATTCAAGGGCATGAAACTCGACCGTTACAAAACCCATGATATCGAAATCGTTATTGATAGGCTAAAGATTGACAACTCTGCAGATAATGACAAACGCCTAACAGAAACCATTAACACTGCGATGTATCATGGTGAGGATGTTTTGATGGTATTGGATCAAGACACGGAAGAAGTTCGCTATTTCAGTCGAAATTTAATGTGTCCATCCACTGGCATTTCCTATCCCAATTCGGAACCCAACAACTTCTCGTTCAATTCGCCAAAAGGTGCTTGTCCAAAATGCAATGGTATCGGTCGGTTATACCAAGTAAATGAGAAAAAGATTATTCCCGATGATAAGTTATCCATACGCGCTGGAGCACTTGCGCCGCATGGTCCGTATAAAAACAGTTGGGTATTCAAACAATTTGAAATTATCGCGCAACGCTTTAATTTTGAATTGACAGATCCATATAAAAAAATCCCAGAAGAAGCAAAACAGCTGATTCTCTATGGTGGCAATGATAAATTTTCGGTTGAAAGCAAGACACTAGGTGTTACGCGCGATTATAAAATAGAATTTGAAGGCGTTGCCAACTTCATCCAAAACCAGTTTAACAATTCAGAATCTACTTCCCTTACACGCTGGGCGAAAGAATACATGGATAAAGTTGAATGTGATGAATGTCACGGTTCACGTCTCAAACGGGAATCCCTGTATTTTAAAATCAACAATCAAAATATTGCTGAATTAGCTAACAAGGATATAATTGATTTGGCTGATTGGTTTAACGAGCTGAAAGTTCATTTATCCGAAAGACAATTATTGATTTCAGAAGAAATCATCAAGGAAATCAAATCCCGACTTCAATTTTTGCTCGATGTCGGGCTGGATTATTTATCACTCAACCGAAGTTCCAAATCTTTATCGGGTGGCGAGGCACAACGTATCCGTTTGGCAACTCAAATTGGATCACAATTGGTTGGTGTGCTTTATATATTGGACGAACCAAGTATCGGATTGCACCAACGCGATAACGAGAAATTGATAAAATCATTGATCGCTTTGCGAGATATCGGTAATTCGGTTATAGTGGTGGAACACGATAAAGAAATGATAGAAAGTGCTGATTATGTAATCGACATTGGTCCAAAAGCAGGCAAGTTCGGTGGCGAAATCATTAGTATTGGCACTCCATTGGAACTTAAAACGCATCATACCTTAACAGCCGATTATTTAAATGGCACAAAACAAATTGAGGTTCCCAAAAACCGTCGCGAAGGCAATGGAAAATTTATTGAGCTCAAAGGTTGTACTGGAAACAATCTCAAAAATGTATCTGTCAAATTACCATTGGCAAAAATGATAGGCGTCACTGGCGTTTCCGGTAGCGGAAAATCGACCCTTATAAACGAGACCCTCTATCCGATTATGAATGCCCATTATTTTAACGGTGTTAAAAAACCAATGCCCTACAAGAGCATTACAGGACTTGAACATATTGATAAAGTCATAGATATCAACCAATCGCCCATCGGTAGAACTCCTAGAAGTAATCCTGCCACCTATACGGGTACTTTTGGTGAAGTTAGAAGTTTGTTTGCCAAAATTCCAGAAGCCATGATACGTGGTTATAAGCCTGGTCGTTTTAGTTTTAATGTTGCTGGTGGACGCTGCGAAACCTGCCAAGGAGGTGGACTGCGAGTTATTGAAATGAATTTTCTTCCCGATGTATATGTCGAATGTGAGACTTGTCGAGGGAAACGATTCAATAGAGAAACCTTGGAGATTCGATATAAAGGGAAATCCATTAGTGATGTTTTGGATATGACTATTAACGAATCGGTGGAGTTTTTTGAGCACATTCCAAAAATTCATAAAAAGCTCAAGACAATTAAAGATGTTGGGTTAGGTTATATTACTCTTGGTCAACAAAGCACTACGCTGTCTGGTGGTGAGGCACAACGTATCAAATTAGCCACCGAATTAAGTAAACGCGATACGGGAAACACCTTTTACATTCTTGATGAGCCCACAACAGGATTGCATTTTGAGGATATTAGGGTATTGATGAATGTTCTAAACAAGTTGGTCAACAAAGGTAATACGATACTCATCATAGAGCACAACATGGATGTCATCAAAACCGTTGACCATATTATTGATATTGGCTATGAAGGCGGAAAAGGTGGTGGACAAATTATAGTAGAAGGTACCCCAGAACAAGTTGCCAAACATAAATCAAGCTATACGGCCAAATTCCTGAAAAAGGAGTTGTCTTCTTAAATTATTAATTTTTCATAAAGTGCCACTTAAAGAAAATTGGACAATTATTTTTTAACAATCTTAAAATTAGTAATAATTGTATTAGTTTGACTTTTATAAATAAGGTTGTTTATCGTATGAGTTAATATTATTTTGATATAAATCATAAAAGCTAAGCAAATCTTTACTATTTTAGTACAATAACTATAAAACTAATTTATTATGAGAGGACTTCTTTGGCTTGTAGCCGTAATTTGTATTGTCGTTTGGCTTTTAGGGTTTTTAGGAGTGGTTGATGGGTTGGGCACCAGTGGCTTAATTCACGTACTACCTGTAATTGCCGTTATAGCGATTCTTTACAATATCATCGCTGGACGAAGACCTTTATAGGCCTAGTTCAGGATTAAACAACTTTATTAAAATCAAATTAAAGGTAATTCCACCAGTTGGGATTACCTTTTTAGGTTTTAATTAGTAAAGTGCTTCATTTTTTTTCTGTAAATAAATATGTTTTAAACCTTCTCTTTTTCTTAAATTATAATAAAATCTTAAAATGTCTTCAAATTGGCTAATTATGGTAATTTCGCTTAAATTTGTTAATAGCAAGACCCACTTCAATAATAAAAATCAATCACTATTAATTATTATCAATTAACGCATGAGGATAGAAAAACACAGTAAAGCTTGGAATGAAATTAAAACAAATGATTCTTGGGCCATCTTTAAGATAATGGGAGAATTTGTGAGTGGTTATGAAAAATTGAGTAAAATTGGTCCCTGCGTCTCTATTTTTGGATCGGCACGTACCAAGCCAGACCATAAATATTATAAGTTAGCCGAGGAAGTTGCCAAAAAAATTGTGGAGCATGGATATGGTGTTATTACTGGTGGAGGACCAGGTATCATGGAGGCTGGTAACAAAGGAGCTCACATAGCAGGTGGGACTTCTGTTGGTTTAAATATTGATTTGCCATTTGAACAGCATGATAATCCGTATATAGATTCTGATAAAAGTTTGGATTTCGACTATTTCTTCGTTAGAAAAGTTATGTTCGTGAAATATTCTCAAGGATTTGTTGTGATGCCAGGAGGTTTTGGGACTCTAGATGAATTGTTTGAAGCAATTACATTGATACAAACCAATAAAATAGAAGAATTTCCAATCATTCTCGTAGGTACTGATTTTTGGAAAGGTTTATTGGACTGGGTTCGAACCACGCTATTGGATGGATTTAGTAACATTAGCTCCAAAGATTTGGATCTTATTCATTTAGTAGATACGCCCGAAGAGGTTATTGAAATTTTAAACAGTTTTTATAAAGAATTTGAATTGAGCCCGAATTTCTAAATCATGAAATACAAATTCATTCTTTTTTATGTTTTGATGGTTTTTGGACTCAATGGCTTGTTGGCTCAAGAAACATTTAAATTAATGTTTTACAATTTGCTTAATTTCCCCTTGCAGGACGTTCCAGCCAACCGCATTGTTTATTTAGAGATTATTCTTTCTGACTATCAACCCGATTTATTTATGGTCTGTGAACTCAATAATGAAGTAGCTGCAAATGATATCCATACGATGCTGCAGACAATCAATCAAAATTACGACCAAGCAGCGTTTGTACTTAACACCTCTGACGATTTATTTGGCGACCAAAATGATTTACAGAACTTATTATATTACGATAACACAAAATTCATACTTGAAAGCCAAAATGAAATATCAACGATTTATAGAGATTTTAACCATTATAGGCTCAAGTTAAATACAATTCAGCAAACTTCAAATCCTATTTATATCGATGCCATTGTCTGCCATTTAAAGGCTTCAAGTGGCATCGATAATGAAACTTTGCGATTTCAAATGGTTCTTGATTTGCAGGCCTATTTACAAACTTTGCCTTCCGACTCAAAAGTTATTTTGGCTGGTGATTTTAATTTTTACTCGAGTTCTGAATTTGGCTTCCAGGAGCTCATACATCCTACAAATAATATTGTGTTTACAGACCCAGCAAACCGAATTGGAAGCTGGCACAATAATTCAAGTTTTGTTGATGTATTAACACAGTCGACACGTACTCAAAACGAGCTTGGTGGCGCTACTGGTGGATTTGACGATCGATTTGATTTTATTCTAACCTCTCAAAATTTAATTACCAATGCCGATTTGCATTATGTTCCTAATTCATATAAAGTTTTTGGCAATAATGCAAACACCAATTGTTTTAATCGGGCAATAAACTCTAATGAATGCGGAGGAAGTAACTATTCTGTCTCTATTCGAGAGGCTTTGTACAATTTCAGCGACCACCTTCCCGTTACTATACAATTAACAACTGACCAAACATTAAGTATCAATGAGATTGAAATGCTACCGACTATTGAATTTATTGGCAGTAATATAATAGACCATTCATTACAACTAAAACAAAATACCAATTTAATTTCTAATCAAACTTTAAATGTTTATGATAGTATTGGCAAACTTATTAAAACCATAAACACCAAAAACTCGATATATATTTATGAAGATATGTCCATGTTGGCAAATGGCTTGTATTATATCGCATCACCTCAAATAAGTATGAAACCTTTAAAGTTTGTAATAGCACATTGAAAATACGCTACCTTTCGTTTTTGATCTCGATATATTCAGTAGTTGTTATTGGCCAAAACCAAATAAACATCGACGCAGCTTTCGACATGCCAAAAAAATTGATTTACATTCAGCAGAATATCAAATATCAAAATACGTCTCAAGATACTTTAAAATCAATATTTCTAAATGACTGGAACAATAGCTATTCAACAAAACAAACACCTCTTGCCATGCGTTTTACCGAAGAGTTTAGCACCAGATTTCACTTTGCAAAAAATGAAGAGCGTGGTTTTACGGTCATTACTTCTATGATCGATGTCAAACGGGATTCGTTGTCATTTAATCGACTCAAAGAACATCCAGATGTTATTGAAGTTACTTTGGCAAAACCACTGCTACCAAATGAATTTTATGATATCTATTTAAGTTACACCTCCATGATTCCAGATGATTCGTTTACCAATTATGGAATGACACCAGACGGTGAACTCAACTTAAAATACTGGTACATTACACCTGCCGTTTATAATGGTACGTGGCAATATTATAGCAACAAGAATTTAGATGACATGTATATTCCTAAAGCCGATATAAGGATGGTCTTGGAATTTCCTAAAAATTATTCGCTCTATTCTGAATTAGATAAAAAAAACCTTCAACAGAGCGACAGTACACAAACATTGACTCTGCAGGGAAAAGATCGCATCGATACAAAGTTGTTTCTTAATAAATTTCCGCGGTTTATGTATACACAAACTGATCAACTAACGCTTATCACTAATATTGATGAGACCAGAATTGAACCTATAGAAAAGGCAATGCTCAACGACAAAATCGTTCATTTTATCACAAAAAATTTAGGTGAGTATCCTCATGAATTTTTAATGGTGACAGATATTGAATACGGGAAAGACCAATTATACGGCCTCAACCAATTGCCAAGTTTCCTTCGTCCATTTCCTAATAATCTTCAGTATGAACTCAAGATTTTAAAAACAGCACTCAACAATTATTTAAACAATACGTTGCTGCTCAATCCTCGAAAAGACTATTGGTTAAAAGATGGACTTCAGATTTTTTATCTGATAAAATATATTGAAGAAAATTACCCCAACTTAAAGTTAATAGGAACGCTTTCAGAGTTTTGGGGGGTGAGATCATTCCATGCTGCCGATCTCTATTTTAATGAGCAATACAATTTGTTTTTTACCCAAATGGCTCGTACCAACAGAGATCAGGCGCTAACAATGCCTAAAGATTCACTCTTAAAATTCAATGCCAATATCGCCGGAAAGTATAAGGCTGGTATCGGTTTAAAGTATTTGGACGATTTTGTGAATGCAGATATTTTAGAACAAACCATTCATCAATATTTGGATGCGTCTAAACTAAAAATTACTTCCTCTTCAGAATTTGAAACGATGCTCAAGTCCAATACAGATAAAAATATCGACTGGTTCTTTACTGAATTTCTTCAAACTCGAAAAAAAATCGATTTTAGAATACAAAATGTTCAGAAAACGGAAGATTCCATTACATTGACCATCAAAAATAAGCGTAATAATTCGATGCCAATTTCACTGTTCACCATACGCAACGATTCCATTTTATCAAAAACTTGGATTGAAGACATCGATGATACCAAGACCATTACCATCCCTAGGAATGATGCCGATAAGTTGGTTTTGAACTATGATAATACAGTGCCAGAATACAATTTAAGGGATAATTGGAGATCTTTAAAAGGCTTCTTTTTTAACAATAAACCATTGCAATTTAGATTGATAAAAGACGTTGAAGACCCATATTACAATCAAGTGTTTTTGATGCCATTGGTCGAATTCAATAACATTTATGACGGACTCACCCTTGGGGCCAAAGTGTATAATAAGACCTTATTGCGGAAAAATTTCAACTATAAATTTTCACCTCAATATGCCACAAAATCAAAATCTTTCACTGGTGGCACTTCGATGTCCTACACCCATGATTTAGAAAATCGAGATTTATACAACATTACATATGGTGTGGGTTTTGGATATAATGCATTTGCAGAAAATGCATTTGTCACTAGAATAACACCAAGCTTATACTTTAACTTTAGGAATGACAAGGATTTTAGATCCAATGAAAGAAGTGCAATCAATTTGAGGTACATTGACATTTCCAGACGCGTAAAAAACAATCCGTTGGTAGAAATCACTGATCCTGATTATAGAGTTCTCAATTTAAGATATGTTAATTCAAACTCAGGAATCATTGATTTCAACAGTTGGTTTACCGATTTTCAAGTAGCGAAAAATTTCGGAAAGGTGTCTATAAATTATGAATACAGAAAATTGTCTGAAACTAATAGGCAATTCAATTTTAGGTTTTTTGCAGGATCGTTTCTTTATAACAACACAAATCCAGATTCTGATTATTTTAGTTTTGCGCTCGATAGACCCACCGATTATCTTTTTGATTACAACTATTTAGGCCGATCAGAGGAGTCGGGTATTTACAGCCAACAAATCATCATAGCAGAAGGTGGTTTTAAATCAATGCTATCTCCTGCATTCGCCAATCAATGGATGACCACCATCAATACAAGTGCATCCATCTGGAAGTATATAGAAGCTTATGGCGATCTTGGATTGGTGAAAAATAAAAATGATAATGCCAAAGTTGTCTATGATTCAGGCATCCGACTAAATTTAGTGCCCGATTATTTTGAACTCTACTTCCCTGTCTATTCCAATCTTGGGTGGGAAATTGCCCAAGAACGTTACGACCAAAAAATACGAATTAAATTCACCTTGGATCCACAAGCTTTGTTGGGGCTTTTCCGGCGTAAGTGGTATTAATCAGTTTTCAGTCTTCAGTTGGCAGTCTTCAGTTGGCTGTCTTCAGTTGGCAGTCGCAGTCTTCAGTTGGCAGTCGCAGTTTGCAGTCGCAGTTTGCAGTCGCAGTGTTTAGTTGATTTTTCTATTCTCTATTTTCTATATTCTATATTTAACATCTAATATCTAATATCCGGTATAAGAACTTTCAACTTTGAACCTTCCCGTCTTTGTAAAACATAATAAGTTTAGTTAACTTTGCAACTATCCAAATTTAAGATGCATGCAGACAGACTCCAATTCCACGAAAAACATGACGTTTGAAGATTTTCAAAGGGAAGTTCTCAACGATTACAAAATTGCTGTTACCAGCAGGGAATGTAGTTTATTGGGTCGTAGAGAGGTCTTAACTGGCAAAGCTAAATTCGGAATCTTTGGTGATGGTAAGGAAATACCTCAATTAGCCTGGGCCAAAGTCTTTAAAAATGGTGATTTTCGTTCTGGTTATTATCGCGATCAAACATTCATGATGGCCATTGGGGCCCTAAATATTCAGCAGTTTTTTGCTGGACTATACGGACATTGTGATTTGGAGCACGACCCAATGTCTGCCGGTCGCCAAATGGGAGGCCATTTTGGAACCCATAGTTTAGATGCAAATGGAAACTGGATAGATTTGACAGCCCAGAAAAATTCGAGTGCCGATATTTCGCCAACAGGAGGTCAAATGCCACGATTATTAGGATTAGCGCAAGCTTCCAAAATATATCGAAATGTCAAAGATATTGATACAACCAATTTTTCGATTAAAGGCAATGAAGTCGCTTGGGGAACCATAGGAAATGCCAGTACCAGCGAAGGCTTGTTTTTTGAAACCATCAATGCTGCTGGTGTGTTGCAAGTTCCAATGGTTATTAGTATTTGGGATGATGAATATGGAATTTCTGTTCATGCAAGACATCAAACCACCAAAGAGAATATTTCCGAAATCCTTAAAGGCTTTCAAAGAGATGAACATCAAAAGGGATATGAAATTCTTAAAGTCAACGGATGGGATTATCCTGAATTAATTGAAACCTATCAAAAGGCATCTCAAATTGCCCGTGAGGAACATGTTCCTGTAATGATTCACGTTGTTGAACTAACACAGCCTCAAGGTCACTCTACCTCTGGTTCGCATGAACGCTATAAGAATGAAGCGCGTTTATCATGGGAAGTCGAATACGACTGTATAGCAAAAATGCGTAATTGGATGTTGATTAACAATATCTCCAACGAAGACGACCTGGATGCTATTGATAAGGCCATCAAAATAGAAGTTAGGGAAGGCAAAAAAGCGGCTTGGGACGCTTATATCAAACCGATTAAAGAAGAACAAAAAGAGTTACTTTTATTATTAAATAATTTGGCGCAATCTTCTGCCAATAAAGCGTTTATTGAAAAACTTACGAATGACTTAAGTTCCATTGGTGATCCAATCAGAAAAGATATTATATCTACTGCTCGCAAAGCACTTCGTTATGTTGCAGGAGAAACTTCGAAAGAAAGAAACGCATTATCGCAATGGATCAAAGTCTATTTCGAAAAAATTCAACCAAAATTCAGTTCGCATTTATATAGTGAATCAAGTCATTCTGCATTAAAGATTGCAGAAGTAAAGGCCACGTATGACGCTTCCGCCGAAGACGTGGATGGACGTGTCGTGATTCGTGATAATTTTGATGCCCTTTTCAGCAAATATCCTCAAGCCTTGATATTTGGGGAAGATGCTGGTTACATAGGGGATGTCAATCAAGGATTGGAAGGATTACAAGAAAAATATGGTGAACTACGTGTAGCTGACGCCGGCATACGTGAGGCGACTATATTGGGACAGGGAATCGGTATGGCTATGCGTGGTTTGCGACCAATTGCAGAAATACAATATCTCGATTATGTGCTGTATGCCTTGCAAATAATGAGTGATGATTTAGCCTCGCTTCACTACAGAAGCAAAGGGCGACAAAAAGCCCCTTTGATCATACGTACGCGTGGTCACAGACTCGAAGGCATATGGCATTCCGGTTCGCAAATGGGTGGGATCATCAATTTGATAAGAGGCATACACGTATTGGTGCCTAGAAATATGACTAAAGCCGCAGGTTTTTATAACACTTTATTGGAAAGTGATGAGCCAGCTCTAATAGTGGAGTGCCTAAACGGATACCGACTCAAAGAAAAAATGCCTACCAATTTGGGTGAATTCAAAACCCCTTTGGGTGTTGTTGAGACTCTTCGCGAAGGAACTGATATAACCTTGATTTCTTATGGTTCAACCTTACGGTTGGTAGAACAGGCTGCCAAAGAACTGCAAGAGGCAGGCATTGACGCCGAAATCATAGATGTACAATCATTATTGCCGTTTGATTTGAATCATGACATTGCAAAAAGTGTTGCAAAAACCAACCGTTTAATGATCATTGATGAAGATGTATCTGGCGGTGCTTCTGCTTATATCTTAAATGAAATTCTCAACACGCAAGCTGCCTATCAATATCTTGACAGTTCACCAAAAACCTTGGCTGCACAACCTCACCGACCAGCCTATGGAACTGACGGTGATTATTTTTCAAAACCATCTGTAGAGGATATATATGAAGCCATTTATGGGGTAATGCATGAAGTAAATCCCAATGATTTTCCAAAATTGAGATAAAATTGTACCAATACATTTATTGAAAACCTTTCAGGCCTATCTAAAGGGTTTTTTATTTATATTTATCTTTCAAACTAACTAAATAACATTTCAAGGAAAACAAACTATCCCGATTTGGGTTTACTCCTATTGCGCCTTGGCTTTGGTGGCTTTATGCTTACTCATGGAATCCCAAAACTCAACATGCTTTCCAATCCATCCGATTTTGGTGATCCCATAGGTATTGGCGCAACAGTATCATTAATTTTGGCACTCATTGGAGAAGTAATTGCCCCTATTTTAATTATTATTGGCTTTAAAACCAAATGGGCAGCAATTCCAGCAATCATCACTATGGGCGTTGCCGCATTTATTGTGCACGCTAAAGATGAATGGTCGGTTAAAGAACATGCCCTGTTATTTTTATTTGCATTTTTAGTGATTTTTCTCTGTGGTGCTGGAAAATATTCATTAGATGGAATGACAAAAAGAAATTAACATTCGCTTGCGATTTGATCCATATAAAAAAGACTGCAAACGATACGATTGCAGTCTTATTTTGAATTTAGATATTGAATTGCCTAATTAAAGAACTCTTTTATATAAACCGTTAGGTTATCATCACTCATTTTATTTGAAGTGCTTTCGGTAGATTTTACATTTTTGTACTGTGCCGTATCCGATAGAAAGTGGATAAACTGTTCCTGTATTTGCCCCGTTCCAGTGATGTGGATTTCATCGATATTGGGCATGATGCTGGCAATATCCTTAAAGAATTTTTGTGTTAAGTTAATCTCCTGATTATTTGAAGATTTCTCATTGGAATTGGAATTTGGACCGTCATTATTAACGACACCTAAAACTACAAATTCTCCACTATCAACATCTTCTTTACCTATAATTGTTGCATGTTGCGTGTCCATCCAAACACCAAACTGCTTTTTGTGATTATCTGTCATAATTTATTTTGAATTGTTTATTTAAAGGTAAACCTTCTGCTATTTAAAAAGTGTTTTTTGTGTAAAGATTGTGAGTTAAGGTATGTTTATTAGATTCTTCTGAATGATTATTCATATAAAAATGCTTCGAATCAATCTTAAAGTAAATACATCTAACAAAATACTCAATATCAGTTATTGTGAGAAACTGTGCTTCACTGCTAAAATTGAAGCACAAATTTTATTCACAATTATTTAACGTAAAAAAAATTAATTCATATCTTGCAATCCCCTACAGAGTCTAGTATTTAGGCTTATCATAGAACGTGATGAAATTAAATTATGATTAACAAATTGTCTATTTAAATGGCTGAAAAAAAATCGAAGTTAGTTGAGATCAAAACAAAACCAACATCCGCAAGTGTAGAGGAATTCATCAATAATGTAAATGATGAGCAAAAAATAAAAGATAGTTTTGTAATTCTAGAAATGATGAAAATAGCATCTGGTGAAGAGCCAACTATGTGGGGAGGATCTGTTATTGGTTTTGGTAACAAAAGGTATAAAAGTCCAGCTACAGGCAGAGAAGTTGATTGGCTTCAAATCGGGTTTTCTCCGCGAAAAGCAAATTTATCATTGTATCTCAATATATCATTTAAAGATAATGTTGAAGTTTTCAATAAACTAGGAAAGCACAAAACAGGAGCAGGATGCTTATATATCAGGAAGTTAGAGGATATAGATATGGACATATTAAAGGAACTGATTGATATTTCTGTAAAGAAATCATAACATAATTAAGTCAGCACTAACAGCTAACAACCAACCAACATGAATCCAATCATCAAAAACATTTTAGCAGTCATTTCAGGTATCCTTATAGGAAGCGCCGTAAACATGGGAATCATTTTAATAAGTGGTTCAATTATTCCACCACCAGAAGGAGCCGATGTTACCACCACAGAAAGCTTAAAAGCAACCATACATCTATTCCAACCCAAACATTTTATATTTCCATTTTTGGCCCATGCTATCGGAACTTTTGTTGGTGCATACCTAGCCGCACTTATTGCTGCAACTCACAGATTGAAATTCGCTTTTGGTATCGGTGTCTTTTTTTTAGCGGGAGGAATTTCGAGTGTTTTAATACTTCCATCACCAACATGGTTTATTATTTTGGATTTGGTTGTAGCATATATTCCTATGGCCTACCTAGCAGGAAAATTAGCTGAAAAGAAAAAATAAATCATATTTTCAATTATGTGGGTGATTTAGTGTCATTAAAACATAATTGAATCGTCTTTAACCAAAACCAAACCAACTGAAATTAATTATTATGAAATTATTACTTCAAAGCATTTTAAGGCTCTTCGGATATGCTTTATTGATATTTATTTGCTCCTACATTATCGAAATTGACTTTAAAGACGGTAATGCCAATGAAGACGGCCTGATAGAATTATCTCAACATTTCACATTATTAACTTGTGTCTTAATAGGATTTTTTAGCTTGGTGTATACAAAAAAGCATAAAGTGTTTATGCTGATATTAAGCCTGTTTATTGCAATTCACTTAATCAGGGAATTTGACGCTTGGTTTGATAGTCACTTTCCAGCGCTTGGGTGGTTTCCATTTGTAGCTGTGGTCTTGGTCACCATGCTGGTGATTATTGTTAAAAATTTTCAAATTTTTATCGAACAGATCAATGAGGCAAGTACGACAATGGGTTTTGGTATTTTATTGTTGGCCCTGGCCAAATTGCATATTTTTACGCGTATTTACGGTAAGCCTTCCAACTGGGATGCCATTATGGGTGACAATTATCTTTACCAAGTAGAGCGTATTTCAGAAGAAAGTGTCGAACTGGTTGCGTACACAATGATTCTTATTGCTATGATTGAATTATTTATACATTCTAAAAAAGTATCGAAAGCTTAAAAAAATAATGGCCAAATTCCTAAACAAGGAATTTGGCCATTTTCTTCATAGCTCGTTTTAATTAACTTGAAAATGAGATTAGGCAGTTTGTCCTTCATGTTTGCCTTCATACACTTCCTCAACCAATTTACTGTTGAATGCTGGTAAATCTTTTGGCGAACGGCTTGTCACAAGTCCTGCGTCTACCACAACCTCTTCATCTACCCAATTGGCACCTGCATTGATCATGTCTGTTTTGATAGAACCATAAGAAGTTATTTTTCTTCCTTGAAGCACATCTGCTTCGGCAAGCAACCATGGCCCATGACAAATCGCTGCTACAGGTTTTTTATGCTCGAAAAATGATTTTACAAAACTAACCGCAGTTTTATTCATTCTCAATAAATCTGGGTTGATGACACCTCCTGGCAAAACAAGAGCATTATAGTCTGATTGGTTCACTTGATCCAAGGTTTTATCAACCTTATAGCTTTTTCCCCAATTGCCATCACTCCAAGCCTTAATCTCTCCAGAATCTATTGAGATTATATGTACATCTGCACCTGCATCTTCAAGAGCTTTTTTAGGGTCTCTTAATTCGCTTTCTTCAAATCCGTCTGTTGCCAATATTGCTACGCGCTTTCTATTTAAGTTTTCCATTGTATTTTGTTTTTATGATTAATATGTAACTCAAACCAATATACAACTCTTATATCGCAATATAGAATTATGGAAGGGCTTTAACCTAACATTAGTAGTGTATGTTAATGAATCATAATTGTGACTATGGAATAAGGAGAAACTATTTATGTTCAACAATCAAGAAAACTGCAGTGCTATCGCCTACATTAAAAACTTCATGCTCACTGATAGACTTATTACCGAAATCTGTTCCGCTGGGTACGGCGACAGTTCGAGTGCCCTCGTTATCGCTGATTTTAAAGGTGCTCCCCTTTATTGTAAACCCAAAATGTGGCAGATGATAATGTTTTTCGTGTCCGATGCCTGGTGGAAATGTACATTTTAAAACTCTCATGGTATCATCTTCAAATAGCACTTCGCAAACTTTCTCACCATTCCAACCTGCCTCCAAAGGATCGGGCAAGGATGGCTTATTTTTACAAGTATGAAGTGAAAATATTAATACTATGATTAGAAATCGCATAGTCCAAAAATCAATTTAGAATTTTTACCATCAATTCCTTAAGCAAATCACCTTGCGAGACCGCATTCGAACCAACGCCTTTGCTCCTCACATCAAAATCCCTTAAGGTGGCGATCACGGCGCTCACCTTCTTCATAGGAAAATTATGTGCTGCTGAAATATATTCATTTACAAAATAAGGATTGATTTTTAGTGCTGATGCAACATTGCGCGGCGATTTATCGCTCAACCCATGAAAATGAAGTAATTGCGAAAAAAAATTAAAAAGAAGTGTTACTGTAACCACCATAGGATTGTCCTTTGGATTGTCTGCAAAATATCGCACAATCTGATGCGCCTTTAAGACGTTACGTTCGCCAATGGCCTTCCGGAGCTCAAAATTGTTGTAATCCTTGCTAATACCAATGTTGTCTTCTATATGCTGTGCTGTGATTTGTGTGCCTTCGGGCAATACGATTTGAAGTTTTTCCAATTCATTATTAATCTTACTCAAATCAGTTCCCAAGAACTCTACCAACATTTGAGCAGCCTTGGGCATAATCGTGTAATTCTTTCCAGATAAAACACGACGTATCCACTCGCCTACTTGGTTTTCATATAGTTTTTTGCTTTCATAAACAACGGCACTCTTTTGAAGGGTTTTATATAGTGCCTTTCGTTTGTCTATGGTTTTGTATTTGTAGTTCAGTACGAGAATCGTCGATGGTTGTGGCTGTTTGGCGTATTCCACTAATTTTTCGATATTCCTTGATAAATCCTGCGCTTCCTTAACAATTACCACTTGATAATCTGCCATCATCGGATAACGTTTTGACGTACTGACAATATCTTCAATAGTGACATCCCTTCCATAAAGTACCATTTGA
The DNA here is from genome assembly GCA_041748695.1 of Aquaticitalea sp. Taxonomy (GTDB): domain Bacteria; phylum Bacteroidota; class Bacteroidia; order Flavobacteriales; family Flavobacteriaceae; genus JBPOFM01. Next base: position 44,470 of record JBGTCT010000053.1, read on the forward strand.
TTAAAGCCGCGCTCATCTTCCGATAAAACGTTGTTTTCTATAAAACTCGAAATCCGATCGATATAATAAGGTTCCTCGCCCATCAAAAAATAGATAGGTTTTAACTTCTTGGCAGTAATGTCATTTATTAATTGCTTAATGTCATCCACAGTGGTAAAATTTCAGATTTAAAATTTTCAAAATCCAATTGTTTCCTTCGGAATTTGGTAGTTGTAAAATGTACGTTAACTTTGGAATTCGGTAAATGAAAATAAGTGCAAGAACTCAACTTTCCAAAATTTTCCTTTCGCTTCAAAAATAGCGAAAATAAAATTTCCATATTCGATGTCATCCGTAAAAAATTCTTCATTTTACAACCTGAAGAATGGGTGCGACAACATTGTGTTCATTACTTAATTCATGAAAAAAAATACCCACTTACGCTCATAAATGTCGAGAAGGAATTAGTTGTCAATAATTTAAAAAAACGCTATGACATTGTCGTTTTTAATACCGACGGAAGTATTCATTTAATTGTGGAATGTAAAGCGCCAAATATCAACATCAACCAAAACACATTTGACCAGATTGCTCGCTATAATCTAACGCTTAATGCAACCTACTTAATGGTAACAAACGGAATTAATCATTACTATTGCCAAATGGATTTTGAAAACCAATGGTATCAGTTTTTACATTCAATACCAGAATACAGTCTGCATTAAGGCATAGCAATCTTAAAAATATTTTAGTTAGAAAAACCAATGAAAAATGATACATTTATATTAATATTCTTGAATTCGTGACATATAAAATAGCGGTCGTCATACTTAATTGGAACGGGAGAAATTTACTGGAACAATTCCTTCCATCTGTTGTTGCACACTCACAGGAAGCAACGGTGTATGTTGCAGACAATGCCTCCACGGATGATTCTGTCGCTTTTATAAAGTCAAATTTCCCATCCGTCCAGATCATTCAGAACCCACAAAACGGCGGCTATGCAAAAGGTTATAACGATGCCTTAAAACAGTTAGAAGCAGATATCTACTGCTTGCTGAACAGTGATGTTGAAGTAACAGAAAACTGGCTAATTCCTATTATTGAAACCTTCCAAAAAGAAGAAAACACAGCTATCATTCAACCAAAAATATTGGATTATCATAAGAAAGACCATTTTGAATACGCTGGAGCGGCTGGCGGATTTATTGATACATATGGATATGCCTATTGTAGAGGACGCATTTTCGACAGCATCGAAAAAGATACAGGACAGTACGATGATTCAGCCTCCATTTTTTGGGCATCAGGTGCTTGTATGTTTATCCGAAGTAATGTTTTCAGAAAACTGAATGGCTTTGACGAAGCGTTTTTTGCCCATTTTGAAGAGATTGATCTGTGCTGGCGTGCTTTTAATTCAGGTTATGAAGCCAAGTATGTTGGAGCATCGAGCATTTATCACGTGGGCGGTGCCACCTTAAAAGAAACCAATCCAAAAAAAACCTATCTGAATTTTCGGAATAGCTTATACACCATCACCAAAAATGCTCCTGGTCCTTTACTCCCATTAGTATTCACCCGAATGGTTTTGGATGGATTGGCGGCATTAAAATTTTTATCGGGATTTAAATTTTCACACATCTTGGCCATATTAAAAGCACATATAAGTTTTTACGGACTTCTTCCTGCCTTGTTAAAACAACGAATAGGTCAGCATCAAAATCACCAATATTTTCACCAAAAATCCATTGTATTGGCTTATTATATTGCTAAACGCAAAACCTTCAATAGTTTATAACTTTTGTTAAATTTTCTGTTAAATCATATATAAATGGCTGTTTTTTGTATATTTTTGGAATGTTAAAATTATGTAATATCTAATCACAACAACTATGAGAAAACTTATTTTATTAAGCGTGTTTTCAGTATTAGTTTTGAGTTCATGCGTTTCCAAAAAACAGTACACTGAACTTGAAGCCAAACAAAAAGAAACACAGGATTTATTGAACACTGCAACTGTTAAATTAAATAGTTGTTTATCTGACAAAGCAGCATCTGATGCACGACTTGCAGGATTGCAAGAGCAATTGGCTGATATGCGTAAAACAAATCAGGATTTAATTGACACCAAAGGTAATTTAACCACCCTGACTCAAAAAGGTGCGGAAAACCTAGAAAAGTCATTAGAAAGCTTGAAAGAGAGAGATTTAAAAATTACTCGTTTGCAAGATGCATTGACAAGAAAAGACAGTGTAACATTAGCAATCGTTACTAGTCTTAAGCGTGATGTAGGATTAAGCGATCCAGACATCCAAATCAATGTTGAAAAAGGCGTTGTTTACATCTCTATTGCTGACAAATTGTTATTCCAAAGCGGAAGTTACAATGTGACTTCTAGAGCTAAAGAAATTCTTGGTAAAGTGGCCACTGTAGTCAACAGCAAGCCAGATTTTGAATGTATGGTTGAAGGTCACACAGACAGCGTTCCTTACAAAAGTGGCGTTTTATTAGACAACTGGGATTTAAGTGTTAAGCGTGCTACTTCTATCGTAAGAGTATTGGAAGATTTGGGAGTGAATCCAAAGCAATTGGTTGCTGCCGGACGTGCGGAATATGTGCCATTGGTTGGTAATGATACTGCAGAAAACAGAGCAACTAACAGAAGAACCCGTATTTTGGTGCTTCCAAAAATCGATCAGTTCTATGAAATGGTTGAGAAAGAAATGAAAAACCTTGTCGAAGGTAAAAAATAATTTATTTTATCATACTTATAAAAGAGCCCAATCAGACGATTGGGCTTTTTATTTTTTTAAATTTTGAAACATCAAAAAACTTTATAATAGGAATTTTAGATGGATATTTGCCTTTTCAATAAAACTAACTAATGACAGAACAACGGAAACAACGGATAGCATTGAGCACCTTCTTCCTTTTGTCAGGATTCTGTTTTGCAACATGGGCTTCTCGTATTCCCACTATTAAAACTATTTATGAACTCAATGATGCCCAGTTAGGTAATTTGCTATTGACCTTGCCTATCAGTTCATTGCTGGGACTACCGATTTCTGGATGGTTAGTGGGCAAATTCAACAGTCGCAACCCTTTGATGGTATCGTTTGTACTGCTCTCAATGTCACTTGCATTGATTGGAATTTCACAGTCCATCGGTATGTTGATCATCGCGGTTTTCATCTTTTCATTCAGTATGCGTATCCTCAATATTGCCATAAATACACAGTCCATTAGCATTCAAAAGAATTTTGTGCGCAAAATTATTGGTTCATTCCATGGGTTATGGAGTTCTGGAGGCTTAATTGGGGTTCTTTTTTCAACGCTTATGGTCAAAATGGATGTTTCAATCCAAAGTCACACCATTGCGGCGGCTATCATTTCAATAGTAATTGGTTTCGCGGCCTATCCATTTCTTTTAAGAAATGATCGCTCACCAGTTGGCAATAAACTTATCATTGGAAAACCCGATAAAACCATTTTGTTATTGGGATTGATGGTGTTTTTTGCTGCTGTATGTGAAGGTGGTATATTTGATTGGAGTGGTGTCTATTTTAAAGAAGTTGTAAAAGAGGAATTGTTCACATTAGGATTTCTCATATTTATGGTGTTCATGGCGCTTTCAAGATTTCTATCAGACTATTTAATAGAACGATTGGGAATGCAACGAATGTATCTCATCAGTTCGTCTCTCATTTCAATTGGAATATTAACATTGGTTGTATTTCCCTTTTTCTGGCCAGCCATTATCGGATTGAGTATTACTGGTATTGGCGTTGCAGCTATATTCCCAATGACTTTTATGTTGGCAGGAACAACCAAAAAATATGCTCCGGGTATGGCTGTATCGATTATTGCAACCTATGCCATTGTCGGTATGCTATTGGGACCGCCACTGATTGGATATATTGCCCATGCATTTAATCTAAAAATTGCTTTTGTAATCTTTCTGTTTTCTGGCTTAATGCTCATCCCGATATCCCAGTTATTCTTTAAGCACCAAAAAGAATCGGTTTAAAATATCTCAACACTTCCTTTTCCTTCCCTAACAATCACAGGCACATCTTCCGACAAATCAATGACCGTTGAAGCTAAATTATCGCCATAACCACCATCAATCACCAAATCTACAAGATTGTCCCATTTTTCCAAAATAAGTTCCGGGTCTGTGGTGTATTCAATAATTTCATCTTCATCATGAATGGAAGTCGAAATGATAGGATTTCCCAGTTGACGAACGATTTCCAAAGCAATATTGTTCTTTGGAACACGAATACCGACCGTTTTTTTCTTTTTAAAAGGATGCGGCAAAGAACTGGCTCCCGGAAGAATAAAGGTGTATGGGCCAGGCAATGCGCGTTTGAGAATTTTAAAAGTAGCTGTATCAATCTGCTTTACGTAATCGCTTAAATTGCTCAAGTCGTGACAAATGAAAGAAAAATTAGATTTCTCAAGTTTGACACCTTTAATTTGAGCCACCCGTTCCAAAGCTTTTATATTGTTAATGTCGCAACCGAGTCCGTAGACCGTATCGGTTGGATAAATAATCAATCCACCTTTTTTAAGTACCTTAATTACTTTCTTTATTTCGTTCGGGTTTGGGTTCTCCTCGTAAATTTTTATAAATTCAGCCATAATATGTATCTTCAACAATACGTTTACAATGTAAATAATTTTTTTATCATGACCATAGCAAAATATCTATGTATCTTCCTTTTTGTCATCAACTTGATGTCTTGTAGTGAGAGCGACAACCCTATTCAAGATTCCAACACCTTAAATCCGTTAGAATATTATGAGGAATTGAATATATCTTACGGAATGGATGACGACCAAAAACTGGACCTATATTTACCTGCCAATAGAAACAACAACACAAAAGTACTCATTTTAGTTCATGGTGGCGGTTGGACAAGTGGGGATAAAGCAGACATGAATGCCTTTCGGGACATCATACGTCAAGATTTACCCAACATGGCGATTGTGAATATTAATTACCGATTGGCTGATGCCAATAATAATCCGTATCCGATGCAGATTGACGACATCACCTCTATTGTCAATTATTTAAAAACCATTGATGACGACTATGTATTCTCTGACGATTATGGCTTTATTGGTGTAAGTGCCGGCGCTCACTTATCATTACTTTGGAGCTATGCATTTGATGCTGAAAATAATGCCAAAATGGTGGGAAGCATAGTTGGACCTACCAATTTTACGGATCCTGCCTATTTAGAAAACTCAAATCCAAATGTACAAGCTCTGATGGAATTATATGGTATGGATGCCTCAACCGAGTTTTTAGAAGAGGTCAGTCCTTACCATCGCGCCACGGCATCTTCTCCTCCAACAATTTTGTTTTATGGAGGACAAGATCCATTGATTCCCACTACACAAGGCACTGATATGCGCGATAAGCTGAATCAGCTTGGTGTCGTCAATCAATTCACATTGTATCCAAATGCAGGTCATGGTTGGGGTGGACAGGAATTGTTGGATACTTGGACAAAATTAAAATTGTTCACACAGATACATTTAGAATGAGTGTTTCAGCTGAATTGTATATCGGATGAAACCTAGAAGAAACATGAAAAGAGTGTATTTTGCAATGATTTTCTAACCCAAAACATCCAATTTCGCAAAACGTAGCAATAATTTCTTGACACCACCATGCTCAAAATTGATTTCTGCTTTGGTATCTGCGCCAACGCCTTCAATTTTTAAGACTTCCCCTTTGCCAAAGCGCATATGCTCCACCACATTGCCAATAGCAAGTTTCCCATCAAACAAATTAATATTCGGGCTTCCTACCGATTTCCCTATTGGCTTCAATTTAGCAGGTGGAATAAATTTAGGAGGAACGGCTTCCGATTTTCTTTTAATAGGTGGTTTAAATCGAATTTGATTCGGTTCAATATCACCAAATATATCTGCCGAAAGCATCGGATTGAAACGTCTATCATCAATAGGAGTCAATATTTCAAGGTACTCTTCATCGATTTCCTCTATAAAACGGCTTGGTTCTGCATCGATCAATTTTCCCCAGCGATAGCGCGACATGGCATAGGTTAAATAAGCTTGCTTTTCAGCTCTGGTCAACGCAACATAAAACAAACGTCGCTCCTCTTCCAATTCGCTTCGCGTGTTCATGCTCATTGCACTTGGAAAGAGATCTTCTTCCATTCCTACGATATACACATATGGAAATTCCAATCCTTTGGCAAGATGAATGGTCATCAAGGCCACACGGTCATCATCCCCTTTATCGTTGTCCAAATCGGTTGCCAAGGCCACATCTTCCAGAAATTCAGCTATGTTACCCGTAGTATCCGCCAATTCCTTTTGGCCTTCAACAAAATCCTTGATACCATTGAGCAGCTCCTCAATGTTTTCCATTTTGGCAACACCTTCTGGCGTACCGTCGTTATTGTATTCGCGAATGATTCCGGTTACTTTGGTCACTTGGTCTGCCAATTCAAAGGCATTGGCCGTTTGGTTGATGACCTGAAAGCTCTCTATCATCGTCACAAAATTCTGCAACTTATTTTTGGTGGCCGAATTGATGTTGACATCCAATGAGCCTATATGTTTCATGACGTCAAAAATTGACCGGTCATGATCGTTTGCAGCCACGATCAAGCGATCAATGGTGGTTTGCCCGATACCTCGCGCCGGAAAGTTGATAACACGTTTTAAGGCTTCCTCATCGGCAGGATTAATGACCAATCGCAAATAGGAAAGTACATCCTTGATCTCTTTTCGTTGATAAAATGACAAACCTCCATAAATTCGGTACGGAATATTCTTTTTTCGCAACGCGTCTTCCATCGCTCTTGATTGTGCGTTGGTACGGTACAAAATCGCAAAATCGGAATGTTTCATTTGCTGCTCCATCTTATTCTCAAAAATGGAACTCGCCACAAAACGGCCTTCATCGCCATCGGTCATCAATTTGTTTACCTTTATTTTGGGACCTTCGTCATTTGCTGTCCAAACAATTTTTTCGAGCTTCGTTTTATTCTTGTCTATAATGGCATTTGCGGCGTTGACAATATTTTTTGTGGAACGGTAATTTTGTTCCAGTCGATACAATTTTACATCGTCATAATCCTTCTGAAAATTTAGGATATTGTTGATGTTGGCTCCTCGAAAGGCGTAAATACTTTGCGCATCATCACCAACAACACAAATATTTTGGAATCGGTCCGATAAAGCCCGTACAATCAAATATTGAGAATGATTGGTATCTTGGTACTCGTCAACCAAAATGTACTTAAATCGATGCTGATATTTCGCCAGCACATCTGGGAAGCGTGTAAGCAATTCGTTGGTTTTTAACAATAAATCGTCAAAATCCATGGCTCCCGCCTTAAAGCAGCGATCGACGTAATTTTTGTAAATCTCTCCTAACCTAGGACGCTTTGCCATGGCATCCGATTCAATCAATTCAGGATTTTGAAAATAGGCTTTGACCGTTATCAAACTATTTTTGTAAGAGGAAATCCGGGAATAAACCTGTTTGTATTTGTAGATGTCCTTATCAAGGTTCATTTCCTTGATAATCGACGAAATAAGGCGTTGGGAATCTTGTGTGTCGTAGATTGTAAAATTGCTAGGATAGCCCAATTTGTCGGCTTCAATTCGAAGTATTTTTGCAAACACCGAGTGAAACGTACCCATCCACAGATTTTTGGCTTCGCTCGTTCCCACGATGGACGCAATTCGGGATTTCATCTCTCGGGCCGCTTTATTGGTAAAAGTCAGGGACAAAATATTGAAAGGATCTACTCCTTCGCTCATCAAGTAAGCGATGCGAAAGGTCAGAACCCTTGTTTTTCCAGAACCTGCTCCCGCGATGATAATCATTGGGCCATCCTTCTGTAAGGTTGGCGCTAACTGTGCTTCATTCAACTGACTTAAATACTTCTCCAAAACGCAACAATTTTTAAGCTGTGAAATTAACCAAAGCTGCCGTTTTTAAGGGTAGATTTTATCAATAATTATAAACAATTTGAAGCAGCAACGATGACTTATTTTTTACCATTGCCAGTCATTACGCTCAATAATCCTGCTTGTACATTACTCCAGATATAGTTGAAGACCGATTTTGTATTATCGCGTTCTACGTCAGCTTTTGAACCTTCACGGAATTCATCGGTCTCCTTTTTACTGCCTTTTTTTATAAAGAGATTTGCGACTACCGATAAAAATCTATTTTTCTCCTTGCCCTCTTTATCGAGTATGATGACTTTAAAATCATCATAATTCATTCGAAAGTCAATACTTGACTTTAGGGCATTCCCTTCAATGGTAAAAAAGGTTCTAGACAGTTCCCCTTCCATCTTTATCTTAAGATTGGGTTGGGAAAATTGATTCAGGTTTTCAGCATTTAAAATACCCATATCGGCCTTAAAAATAAAATAATCATTCTCATTGTTAACATCAAAATACCAATTGACCTTTATGGGAGTTGATTCCATAAACATAGCATCAATGTCTATGGTCGTTTTTTCACCTGCCACATAGGTATTGCTTAAATGCTTGATATCAGCATTTAGTTGCGAGAATGATATTAATCCTGCAGTATTTCCTGGTTTAACTTTTTCAGAATAATTTATAGTTCCGTTTTTTACTGCAATTTTACTTAAAGTCAAGTCGAATTTAAGATCTCTTAACATTCTACTATATAACGCTTTAATGGTCAAATCGTCACTGACCAATTTATCTCTGTAGATGTTGAATACAGGATTTATCACTTCAACTTTCGGGCTTTTGAAAAAGAAAATCGAATCGTTATGATAGCCAAATTCCTCATCGTCAAATGACACTTCTTCAATGGTTAAATCAACATGATCGCGTTCCGAAGTAATCATTTGTGACAATTGAATTTTGGAATATTTAGTATATAATCTTAAATTTTTGTAGTTGATTCTTTCGTTGGAAACCGCAATGTTTTTTACTTCTATATTTTCATAGTCATTGAGTACATAGAAAAAATCTTCAAACGAAAATTCATATGATTTGAACCTAAACGGAATTGTTTCGTTTACAACGGTACTATCAATCTCTATTTTGGTCAACTCCAAATTAAAATTTTTCAATTTTAGCATCAGCGAATCATTCTTTACGTTGACCATTGAAAACGAGCTATTTTCAGTTTGAAAGTTTTTGACGTGAATGTTTTGCTTTATACTTCTAGGTTTGTTAACAGAATCCGTTTTGGTTTTTTGTACTTTTTTGTAGAAATACTCAATATTAGGTTGGTCAATGACAATATTTTCTATGTTAATTTCATCATTCACTAATAAATCCCAAAAACCAATGCCTTCAATAATCAATCGGTTAGTGTTGACAGTAACCTCAATACTATCGGTATTTTTTCTAAAACTTGTCAACTGTGGATTCACAATTTTAAAGCTTGAATGTATGAGGCTAAAATCGAAATGGTCATATTTCAACTTCACATCTTCTGGCAAATCCTTTGAAAGAAAACTTTCAATTTTTGACGCCACCATCTTTTGGGCTATTATAAGGCCCACAAATCCAAAAAACAAAACTACACCCAGAATTATCAGGGTTATTTTAAGACCTTTTCCCATAATATAAATATATGATTTAAATCAATATCGTCGGGTAAAGAATCTATATCGTTTCGCCAAGATAGTAACTGCAAGAACCAAGATCCAAGACCAAATTTGATTAGCCATTTTATAAGTGGTTAAGATATAAATTATTTGGAGCATTATATATGTTAGTATAATTTAAACAACTGTCAAAATCAAGGTCATTTTCTACGAATCACTCTTATAGGCTCAAAATTGAGAGATTTATGCTTTCATAAAAATGTTTACCGAACGACCATGATTTTAAATATATTTACTGAAAATATAATCATATGGTCGAATTTTCAAGTTTTCTAGAAGGCATTAGTTGGTGGATGTGGATTCTTATAGTCCTTGTGGTTGTTGCGATACGCGATGTTTTTCTTCAAAAAAGACATACTATAACACACAACTATCCAGTAGTTGGACACATCCGATATATGCTAGAGAAAATTGGACCAGAATTACGTCAATATTTGGTAGCCAATAACCGTGAAGAATTGCCTTTCAACAGAATAGAACGCGGATGGATTTATGCCTCCTCAAAAAAAGAGGATAATTATGAAGGTTTTGGCACTGACACTGACATTCATTCGCCTCAACATATTTTTATCAATAATGCGATGTTGGGCTTTGAAATTAAAGAAGACCATCCCAATTATCTCAACAATAGTTTTTTGCCATGTGCAAAAGTGATGGGAGCTTACAATAAACGTAAAAAACCATACCGACCGGCTTCAGTGATTAATATTTCTGCCATGAGCTTTGGTTCACTATCGGCAAAGGCAGTAGAGTCCATGAATAAAGGTGCAAAGCTTGCAGGTGCGTATCATAATACAGGTGAAGGTGGACTTTCTTCATACCACAGTCACGGATGCGATGTGGTGTTTCATTTTGGAACAGGATATTTTGGTGTCCGAGACGAATTTGGTGGTTTTTCATTGGAAAAACTGGTAAAAATGGTCAACGAGAACCCATTTATCAAGGCTGTAGAAATCAAACTCTCTCAAGGTGCTAAACCTGGAAAAGGAGGCGTGCTTCCAGCAGCAAAAATTACAAAAGAAATTTCTGAAATTCGCCATGTACCATTGGGGCGTGATGTCATATCCCCTCCCACGCATTCCGCGTTTTCAAGTGTTCCGGAATTGATGCAATTGATAGAAGACATTGCCGAAAACACAGGATTGCCAGTGGGAATAAAAGCCGCCATCGGTAAATTGGAACAATGGGAAGAATTGGCCGATTTGATGCTGTCTTCAGGCAAAGGGCCGGATTTTATTACCGTTGATGGTGGCGAAGGCGGCACAGGGGCAGCACCTCCAAGCTTTGCCGATCATGTGTCTTTGCCATGGTCCTATGGATTTAGTGATTTATATAAAGTATTTCGGAAACGTGGTTTAACAGAGCGGATTGTATTTGTTGCCAGCGGAAAACTTGGATTGCCAGGTAAAGCAGTCATGGCATTTGCCATGGGGGCCGATGTCATTAATGTCGCTAGGGAAGCCATGATGAGTATTGGATGTATTCAAGCACAACTATGCCACACCAATCGATGTCCGAGTGGCGTAGCAACACAGAGTAAATGGCTTCAAAACGGAATCAACATACCTTTAAAATCCGAACGCTTGGCACAATATTTTAAAACCTTTCGAAAGGAATTATTGGAAATCACCCATGCTACGGGTTATGAGCATCCATGCCAGCTCAAAATGACAGATGTGGATATCAATGTTGATGATTCTTATTTGTCTAAAGAATTGGACAAAACATTTCTTTACGAAAAGACAACAGTACCTTTTGAAAGCATGCAACATTTAAAAGATTGCATGTATTTGGGCGGAAGAATCTAAAATTAATCATACAGAAATTCACAAACATGCATGGCAATTTGTTCAATTTACAAAAACATCTTATGTTTGATAAAATAATATAGCCTTATGGATTCCGACAGAATAATCGATTTGTTCTTATTTGCCATTCCAGCATTGATCACAGGAATGATAGCCTACTACTTTTTTAAGGAACACACCAAGAATGAAGATGGCCGTAGACGTTTTCTTCTTCACAAAGATATGCAGATCAATGCAATGCCTCTGCGACTTCAAGCCTACGAACGGATGGCTATTTTTTTAGAGAGAATAACACCTGCTAAATTACTTATAAGAGTAGCTCCAACTTCTTCAAATAAAGATGATTATGAATCCTTACTTATATCAAGTATTGAACAAGAGTTTGAGCATAATTTATCTCAACAAATTTATGTTAGTGATGATTGCTGGAACATCATTACCGCTGCAAAAAACGCCACCATCCAATTAATCAGAAAGGCCAGTTTACTCGAAAAAACGGCAACTGCCAACAAATTAAGGGAAGTTGTTTTAACAGAAATGATGGAAAAACG